>JADKJU010000001.1:1317500-1622444 GCA_016720855.1 Betaproteobacteria bacterium
GGCGGCCTCGGACCCGAGGGCATCGACGTGCAATGGGAAATCGCCCACGACGAGAAGTTCTCTCGCATCGTGAAACGCGGCACGGCGACGGCCCAGGCCTCACGTGCCCACGCGGTGCACGTGGAAGTCGAAGGGCTCGAGCCTGCGCGCTGGTACCACTACCGATTCATCGCGGGGGGCGAGGCGAGCGCCGTCGGCCGCACGCGCACCGCGCCCGCCGCGGACGCCGCCGATTCGACGCTCCGGCTCGCCCTTGGCTCCTGCCAGCATTACGAACAGGGGCTCTTCGTGGCGCACCGCCATCTCGCCGCGGACTCACCCGACCTCGTCGCCTTCGTGGGGGACTACATCTACGAGCGAAGCCGCAAGGGCACGAACGTGCGGCAGCACCACTCCACCGAGCCGAAGACGCTTGCCGGCTATCGCGACCGCTACGCGCAGTACAAGTCGGACGCGGATCTCCAGGCGGCCCACGCTTGCGCGCCGTGGATCGTCACCTGGGACGACCACGAGGTGTCCAACGATTACGCCAGCGACCGCGGCCAGGACCTCGATCCGGAATTCCTCGAGCGGCGGGCGGCGGGCTACCGCGCCTACTTCGAGCACCTGCCGCTGCGTCCGAGCCTCATGCGCGCCGACGGCGAAGTGCGCATCTACGGCACGCACGCGTGGGGACCGCTCGCCAACCTCTTCGTGCTCGATGACCGCCAGTACCGCGATCACCAGGCGTGCCAGAAGGCCTCTCGCGGGGGCAGCGGCGTCGTCGGCCCGTCGTGCACCCAGCGCGTCGCGGCCGGCCGCACGATGCTGGGCGCCACGCAGGAACGCTGGCTGGACGGGCAATTCCAGGCGTCGAAGGCGCGCTGGAACCTCATCGTGCAGCAGACGCTCATGGCGCCGGCGGGGCATCCGGGCACGAAGGGCATGCAGCACTGGACCGATGGCTGGGACGGCTACCCGTGGGCGCGCGCGCAACTGCTCGATTCGCTCGCGAAGAGCGGCGCCGCGAATCCCGTGGTGCTGGGCGGCGACGTGCACGCCAATTACGTCGCGAACATCCACGCGCGGCCCGACGAGGCCGATTCGCCGGTGATGGCGGCGGAGTTCTGCGGCACTTCCATTTCCGCGCTGGGGCCCGATCCCAAGCGCGTGCTGGCGATCCGCGACGCGAACCCGCACATCAAGTACGCCGACGGATCGCGGCGCGGTTACGTGATGCTCGACATCGGGCACGACCGTATCGAGACCCGGCTTCGCGTGGTCGATTCCGTGAAACGCGAGGACGCCGGCATTTCCACGGCCGCCACCTTCACCGTCGCCGCCGGCCGCCCGGGCCTCGAATAATTTGGGGGCGTGTTCACGAACACGTCCCCAAAAAAAACGCCGCGCGGATGGCGCGGCGGATTCGCTCGGGGGTTACCCCTCGAGGGCGCTACTTGATGTCGAGGATCTTCATGGCCTTGGCCAGGGTGTCGACGGACTCCTGGTGCTTGCCGGCCTTGTGCAGCGCTTCGCCATCGGCGCGGTATTTCGCCACATCCTTCATCTGCGCTTCCGAGATCGCGGGCTTCTTGGCCAGCGCGCCGTCGATCTTCTTCATGTCGGCCGGGCAGTGAAACGCGAACGCCGAGCCGGCGAACAACGTCGCGGCAATGGCTGCAACGATACGCTTCATGGGTCGATGCTCCTCTCGTTCAGGTATGGGTAAGGCGCGCCGAGTCTAACCCAAGGCGGGCGGAAGTGCATGATGCGGGCTGCGATGCCCGAAACCCGATCCTCCCTGCCCGACGCCCCGCTCGGCCCCTACGACGCGGCCGGGTTCCGCCTCGCCACAGGCGCCTCGGCGGGCGCCGGCCTCATTCCCGCGGCCCGGTTCCTGTTCGCCTCCGAAACGATCGCGGTGCCCGTTGCCGGCCCGTTCGCCGGCTGCGAAAAGGGAACCGATGCCTTTGCCGACATTGCCGCCTGGGCCGCGCACCCCACCCCGCTCGCGCACCCGCCGCTCGTCTGGATCGCGGCCGCCGAACGAAAGGCCGGCGTTCGCATCGCCGCGGACGGGCGCTCCTGCGAGCATGCCGGGAAGATCACGCCGCTCGCCCTCGTGCCGAAGATCGCGCTCAACCGGTCGTGGGCCGACGCGTCCACCTTTGCCTATCTCTCAGAGCGCACGGTCACGATGCGCGGCGAGACGGGGCTCGCAGGCGAGTTCACCGCGCGCACGCTCTGGCCCGAGGACTGGCGGCTCGATTCGACCGCGAAGGCCGTCGCACTGACGGAATCACGAACCCCCCGCCTCTGCATCCGCGGCCTCCTGCGGAGCGCCCCGCGAGGCGGCGCCGATTCGCCCCCCGAGACGCACCCGGTGTGGGAACGCCATCCGGGTCGCCGCGACTGGGCCGGCCGCCCGGTGCTCGCGTTCGTGCTCAATGGCGCGCAGGGCGACGACGATGAGGCGTGGGGCGGTCACTTCGCCCTGGCCACCGGTCAACTGCCGGCCGACGGAAGGCTTTCCGACCTGCTCGTCGCCAACTTCTACACGCTCGACTCGGAAAGCGAGAAGGGCATCCTTCCCGCCCCGGTCCCGCTCGACAACTACCTCGCCGACCTGAACGGCGGCCAGGCGTGGTATCGGCCGTCGTACGTGATGCTCGCGATCCTCGCCGACGACCGCGCGCCCGCCCTCGTGCAGGGGGCGCTCAACCGCCTGTACCTGCAGTTCTGGCGTCATCAGCTCGAGTACCGGCACGCGACGATGAACTGCGCCTCGATCAGCGTCGATACCTTGCGTGCGTTGGGTTGGAACCTTCCGAACCGCGGGCCTTCCGACACACCGCTCGCGTGGCTATCCATCCCCGCGAAGATCTTCACGGAAGGCGCAATCGCAGCCGCGCGCAATGCCTACGAATACCTGAGCGAGGACCGCACGCGACTCATGCCCGCGGCAGCCTTCGAGGAGACGGTCTTCAGCCTGATGCAGTTCGTTCGCCACGGCGCAGACCCTGTGGAAGGAGCCCTGGCGAAAATGCTCGCGGAGGATGTCGAGGCGCTGGTCGGCGTGCGCCTTCCGCAGATCCCGTCATCGCGCCGCTGGGGCACGTGGCCCGCCGCCAACCCGCGCGAATACATGAACGCCCTGCCGCGCGACCCGGCCGAACTCCAGGTCGTGCCCGTGCCGCCGCGCCCGTTTCCCGCGGCGCTGCGCGACCCGGATCTGCTGCCCCCGCCCGCACGCCGCTCCACGTTGCCGCTCATCGTTTGGACATTGACCGGCGTGCTGCCGCTGGCGTGGATTGCCGGTGCGATTCGCCGGTTGTTCAGGTCCGCGGCGAAGTGATTCAGGCCGCCAGGCCGCGCACGCCATCCCAGAGCAGCTTCATCCCCACGAGCGTCAGCAACGTGTACGCCACGCGATAGAACACCTCCTGCGACAGGCGGCGCATGAGCCACACGCCGAGCATGATCCCCACGGGCGCCAGCGGCGCGAGCACCAGCGACGTGAGGAGGTTCTTCGCATCGAAGAGCCCGAGCCAGAAATACGGCACGATCTTCACCGCATTGATGACCGCGAAGAAGACCACCGTGGTGCCCACGAGGACCGCCTTGTCGAGTTTCTGCGGCAGGAGATAGACGCTGAGCGGCGGCCCGCCCGAATGCGCGATCGTGCTCGCGAGGCCGGAGAGCGTGGACCAGAAGAAGCCCTTCGCCTTCGAACCCGTCACGGCAGGGGCGTTCGTCCCGCCCGCGCGCACCCGGTGCACCACGAACGCGAGCGCCATCGCGCCAAGCAGCGTGCGTATCATCGCCTCGCTGAAGAAGCGGAACGTGAGTGCGCCCAGCGCGATGCCCGTCACGCCCCCGGCGAGAAGAAGCCCCAGGTTCGCGCGATGGAACGTGCCGCGGTAGGCCACGAGCCCGGTCGCATCCATCACCAGCAGGATCGGCAGCATGATCGCGGCCGCCTGCGGGGTCGGGACCGCCAGCGCGACAAGGGGAGTCGCCATGATGCCCAGCCCGCTGCCGAACCCGCCCTTGGACACGCCCATGATCAGCACCGCGGGAACGGCCACGGCGAAGAAAAACGCTTCGGTGATCACGCCTCGAGCGTGCGCAGGTCCGCGATCGGCTCGGCGAACAGCTTCCCGGATTTCTCGTGGCGAAGGATGTCGGCGGCGACGTCGGCCGGGGCACGCAACTGCCCCGTGGCTTTCATCTGCCGGAATTTCTCGACATCGACGAATTCCTCGGGACTGGCGCTGCGCACCACACCCTGCATGGGCGTATCGATGACGCCGGGGGCGAGGCTCACGACCTGCACGCCCGTCTGTGCCGTCTGCGCTTCCAGCGCCGCCACGCGCGAGACCATGTCGATCCCCGCCTTGGCCGCGCAGTACGCGCCCCAGCCGAAGATGGGGCGGCGGCCCGCTCCGGAGGAGATGTTGATCACGCGGCGCAGCTTCGCCGAAACCTCCGTGGCGAGAAGGAAGCGGCGCATGAGGAGGATGGGCGCGGTGAAGTTGACGGCGAGGCTGCGCTCGAGTTCCAGCGCATCCACGCGGTCGATCATGCCCACGGGCGAGATGGCGCCGGCGTTGTTGATGAGGACCGCCTTGTCGAAACGCTTGCCGCGCAGCCGCTCCACGACACGGTCGAACGCGACGTCGAGGGCGCGGGAGTCGGTCAGGTCCACGAAGAGCTGCGCGCCGCCGGGAATGGGCCCGTCCTGGCCGCGGCCGAGCGCGATGAGCTCGACGTCCTGCTCCGTGCCCAGCTGCGCGGCCAGCGCCTGGCCGAGCCCCTTGGTATGTCCGGTGACGATGTATAGGTTCATGGAATAAAGGGGACAAACCCCATTTCTCTAAAAGGGGTCTGTCCCCTTTTCTGATTCTGCAATTGTCACATGCCGGCGATGACGGTGGCCATCGTGGCGAGGTCGTCGTCGAATCCGCCATGCGTGGTGCTGGAGGTTTCGCCGCCGGGGGCCTTGAAAACCTTCACGGAACGCATCCGCCCGAGATCGGCCGGGAAGTACTTGTCCATGCCGAGGATCGGCACCTCGCGCCCGCCCTCGAAGGACTGCGACACCAGGTAGAGAAGCGAACGGCCGTAACCCAGGATCGGCTTGCAGGTCGGGTCCTGCTGTTCGGCGCTGTCGGTAAGGTGGAATTCCCGGAAACGCTTCACGCGCCCGCTCTCCAGCCACGGCCGCACGCGCTCGTCGAACGTTTCCACGCGGACGGCCGGCGCCATGAAGGAAACGCTCTCGAACTCCCATTCGTGGGCAGCGAACCGGTCGACAAGATACGAGTGGACTATCGAACCCGCCGAGTGCCCGACCAGGTGCAGGCGGATTGGATGCTCGTTCGCAACCTCCGATCCGGCGAGGTGCTTGAAAAGAAGCCGTGCGCCCGAAGTGGCCTCGCCCGAGATCGCCTGCGCGTTCTGCTTCATCTCGCCCCACAGCATCGAGCCCGGCGGCGCAAGAGCGGATTCCAGCCGCTTGTCCCACCAGCGCTTGATCTTGTCGTCGATGTCGAACACCCCGCCCGTCGTCCGCGGAATGCCCTTCACGACATCGGCGAGCCGCCCCTTCATCGTGGACCACAGATCCGACTCCCACATGAGGAAGATCGGGAAGCGCTTCGCCGCATAAAGCGCCGGCCACCACTTACCGCACGTGTCGGCCGCATCACCCTCTCCCACCAACCCGCCGTGCGCATAGATGCACAGGTCCAGCGGCTGGCCGGCCTTGATTCCCCAGTCCTTGCGTGCGGCATCGAGGTAGTCGGTGACGAGCGCGCGCACGTCGTCCTCGCCGGTGCGAAACTCGCCGGAGCCGGAAAGACACCCGTTGTTCTCCATGTCGATGATGTAGGGCGCGAGCTGGTGGCGCGCGAGGACCTTGTCGCCGGAAAGCGCGGCCTTCTTCTTCCCGCTCGCCGGCGTGGCGGAAGCGGCCACTCGTCGATGCTCGTCCGTGACCACGCCCACCTGCACCACCCAGCAGTCCATCGCGTGCTCGGTCCAATCCTCATAGGTGAGCGTGGCATAGCCGCCGTCTCCCCAGTCTTCGCCCCACGAGTTGTGCACGAGGAAGCCGCGCGCGTCATAGCCCACGATCGCGAATGCATGGCCGCCGTCGCCGGGCTTCGCCTTGCGGAAAGGAATCGCCCAGCCCTTGCGCGATTTCGTCTTGCCGTCCTCCAGCCAGCCGTCGTGGCAGGTGGCGCTGGCGTAGAGGATGCCGGTCTCGTTGAGCGCCACGTGCATGTCCGTGACCGAGCGCGTGTCCACCCGGTAATACGCGCCCATCGGGCGGTTCACCGCATCCAGCCAGTAGTCCTCGCCGGGAATGTTGGTCGCCTTCGGCATGTCGATCTGGCTCCACAGCCGCATCGCGCACACGCCGTGCTTGTACCAGCCCTTGAGGGCGCCGCGCAGGCTTGAACCCACGTCGTCGGCCCCGGGATATTCGTCGTAGCGCCTTGCCATCGAGTAGATCATCCAGGGCGAGACCGCCGCCTCCGTCTTGCGGCCGGACTGCTGCAGGAGGTGGTTCACGACGATGGCGAGGGAGAAACCCGTGCAGGCGTTCGAGTTGCCCTGGCTCAGGACCGGGAGCTTCGTCTTCGCGAGGAATTCAAGCGGCGGGACGATGGCGACGGAGGGGAGGTAGGCGCGGTCGCGCAGGTCGACCTTGTCGGGGGTGACGTTGCGGACGGGCTTCTTCGAGGCGGGCGAGCGGGAGGAAGCGGGCGGGGACTTGATGCGGCGCGATTTCGAGGCCATGGACTTCTCCTTCATGGACTTCGCATTGACCCTGCAATGCTACACGCACAGAATGCAAGCGCTATTATTTGTGAGGCGGGTGTTGTCAGACGTTGCTTGCGATCGCGCCTTCGGCTCCGGATCGCGACTTGATGACGCGCGTCGATTCCGTCCTATCGAGGACATCGCCCGATGACACCGTCCCACCCCTTCCCCCTCGAAGGCGGCTGCGACTGCCGCCACATCCGCTACCGGATGGAGACCCGCCCGCTCTTCGTCCACTGCTGCCATTGCCGGTGGTGCCAGCGCGAAAGCGGCGCCTCGTTCGCGCTGAACGCGATGATCGAAGCGGACCGCGTGACGAACCTCGGCGGCGAGCCCGAGATCGTGGACACACCTTCCAACAGCGGCCAGGGCCAGAAGATCGCCCGCTGCCCGCGCTGCAGGATCGCCCTGTGGAGCCACTACGCCGGCGCCGGCCCCGCGGTGAAGTTCGTCCGCGTCGGCACGCTCGATGAGCCCGATCACCTGCCGCCCGACATCCACATCTTCACGGCATCGAAGCAGCCCTGGGTGGTGATCCCGCCAGGCGCACCGTCCGTGCCGGAATACTACGACCGCGAGAAGCACTGGCCCGCGGAAAGCCTCGAGCGCCGCAAGGCGCTGCTCCCCTTGATCGAGGCCTGGCGGGCGACGACCAGGCCGCGAGCCTGACTGCCGGCGACCGGCATTCACGTAGCTCCGGGAACGGCACGAGTATCCGCCACCCAATCTTGTGATTCGTTTGACCCGGCCCCGCCGCGCCGACAGAATGCGGTTCTTGCCACGCTTGCGGAAGATTCCCATGAGGGCCGTCCTGCTCCTGCTGCTCGTTTCGACCACGGCGCTCGCCGATGACGCGGGGATCCTGCGTTGCCGCGCCATCACCGATTCCGCCGCGCGCCTCACCTGCTATGACGCGCTGGTCGTGCCCGTCCCCGGAGCCAAGGCTGCGACCGGCGCGCCCGCTGCCGCCGCGCCGCAGGCCATGCCCGCCGCCGCAACTCCCGGTTCGCCGCAGCCGGCGGCCGCACAGACTCCCGCGCAGTTCGGCCTGGAGTACAAGACTGCACCCGCCCAGCTCGACGCGGTCGAGAGTTCCATTCCCGGCCCGGTCGAAGGATGGGCTCCGGGTTCCCGGATCACCCTCGCCAACGGCCAGGTGTGGCAGGTCACCGACGACAGCCGGGCCGTGCTGTACCTGAAGGATCCGAAGGTGCGCGTCCGGCGCGGCGCGCTCGGCGCGTTCTACCTCGAGATCGACGGCACCAACCGCTCGCCGAAAGTGCAGCGAGTGAAGTAGGACGCACGCCGTGGCAGACCCGGGAAAGCTCGATCGCATCGTCGCCGACGCCCGGCGCGCGGCGGACGAGCGCGCCCTCACCTACCGGGGCCAGGCGCTGAAGATCTATCCGTGGGTGTGCGGGCGCTGCGCGCGCACGTTCACGCGCGCCAACTTGCGCGAGCTCACCGTCCACCATCGCGACCACAATCACGACAACAATCCCGCGGACGGCAGCAACTGGGAATTGCTGTGCGTCTACTGCCACGACAACGAGCACCAGCGGCAACTGGAAGCCACCGGGGGAAGCGCGAAAGAAAAGGGCGCGGCCAGCGCCACCTTCTCGCCCTTCGCGGACCTGAAGGCGTTGCTGGACAGAAAGAAGTAGGCCGCGGCCGCCAGGCCGCTTCGTCCGATTCCACGGGAAGGGAACTGGAGCGCCACGATGTTCATCGGCCATTTCGGCGCGGGCTTCGGCGCCAAGTCGATCGCCCCGCAGATCTCGCTGGGCTGGCTCTTCGCGGCCGCCCAGTTCATCGACCTCCTCTGGCCCACGCTGCTGCTGGCCGGTGTCGAGACCGTGCGCATCGCGCCGGGAGCAACGGCGGTGACCCCGCTCGTCTTCGATCATTACCCGGTATCGCACAGCCTGCTTGCCGTGGCCGGCTGGGCGGTCCTCGTCGGCGGCATCTACCTCGTGCTGAGAAAGGACCGCCGCGGCGCCCTGGTGCTCGCCGCGCTGGTGGTGAGCCACTGGCTGCTCGACGCCATCGTGCACCAGCCGGACCTGCCGCTGTACCCCGGCTCCGCGACGCTCGTGGGAATGAATGCGTGGTCCTCGATACCGCTGTCACTCGCGATCGAGGTGCCGCTCTTCCTGGCCGGTGCCTGGCTCTACGCCCGCCGCACGGCTGCGGTGGATGCGGTCGGGCGCTGGGCGTTCATGGGGCTGGTCGTCTTCCTGCTCGGCATCCAGGCCGGCAATGTCGTCGGACCGCCGCCGCCCAGTGTGCAGGCCATCGCGTGGGTCGGGCAGGCGCAGTGGCTTCTGGTGCTGTGGGGGTACTGGGTCGATAATCACCGTCGCCCCGAATCCCGCCCCTGAACGCCACGCCATGCGATCCCTGCCCCGCCTCTTCGAGAACAACAAGTCCTGGTCCGAGCGCATCCGCAAGCACGACCCCGCGTTCTTCCAGGAACTCGCGCAGCAGCAATCCCCCGAGTACCTCTGGATCGGCTGCGCGGACAGCCGGGTGCCTGCCAACGAGATCGTGGGGCTCCAGCCCGGCGAGCTCTTCGTGCACCGCAACGTCGCGAACGTGGTGGTGCACACGGACCTCAACTGCCTTTCCGTGATCCAGTTCGCGGTCGAGATCCTGAAGGTGCGGCACGTCATCGTCTGCGGCCACTACGGCTGCAGCGGCGTGCGCGCGGCGCTCGGGCGGGAGCGGCTGGGGCTGGTGGAGAACTGGCTGCGCCACGTGCAGGACGTTCGCAACAAGCACGCGGACGTGATCTCGGTGCTCACGGAAGCTGCCGCGCAATCCGACCGGCTGTGCGAGCTCAACGTGATCGAGCAGGTCGTGAACGTCTGCGAGACCTCGATCCTGCGCGACGCGTGGGAGCGCGGCCAGGATGTCTCGGTGCATGGCTGGATCTACGGGCTGCAGGACGGATTGCTGCACGACCTGGGCATGACCGTGAACGCGGCGTCCGACGTCGAGACCCGGCGCGCGGAAGCGCTGGCAGCGCTGGTCGACAGCCGCGCCGCCTGAGTCGCTGGCCGTGCGCCGATTTTTCGTGTTCACCCTGGCTGCCGCGCTCCTTGCCGGATGCGGCGACATTTCCCGCCGCTGGCGCACGGGCGACGTGGGCAAGGCGATGGCGAAGGCGCTGCGCGAGCAGGGCGTGGCCGAGATCGACCTGGGCACGCTGACGCGCTTTTCCTGGGACGAACTCTTCGTGTTCGCCGCGCCCACGCCGCCGCGCGAGGCGTGCCGCAAGCTCCACCTCACGAAGGAAGAGTGCGACAAGCGGATCACGATGACCTCGATCCGGGCCGACGAGACTCTCCTCGTGTTCCGCGAGAACGGGCAGATCGCGCATGTGGAACCGGTCCTGCGCGAGTACGGCGACTTCGCGCGCTCCCTGCAACTGATGCCCTTCAAGCGCGAGCAGGCGAACTTCCTGGTGACGGCCGGCCCGCGCCCTCCTGGCGCACAGACGCCTCTCTTCCTCATTCCCCGTTACATCGTCGAGCAGCGTCAGCATGCCCCGCGACCCGGCTCGGGACCATTCCTGTTCCGGCCCTCCTCTTCGGCGGCAGCCATGCCGGGAGGAGACCAAGGCCGGATCGAGGAACCTTCCCCGGAATCGGCAATGCCCACGATGAGGCAATCCAATGACCGAACCGAAGAACCGGCCAACGAAGGCGAGCGTCGCTGAATTCCTCGCGTCCATCCCCGGCGAGCAGACGCGTGGACCGGTAGACGCGCCACGGTGATAGTCTTGTCGCCATGACCCAGGACACTTGGAACGCCGTCGACCGGTACCTCACCGACGCGCTGGTCAAGCCGGATGCCTCCCTCGATGCAGCGCTGCACGACAGCGACGTGGCCGGGCTTCCCGCGATCAGCGTCTCGCCCCCGCACGGCAAGCTTCTGAACCTGCTGGCGCGCATCCAGGGCGCGCGCAACATCCTCGAGATCGGAACCC
Source organism: Betaproteobacteria bacterium (assembly GCA_016720855.1). NCBI lineage: Bacteria > Pseudomonadati > Pseudomonadota > Betaproteobacteria > Betaproteobacteria bacterium. The sequence continues at coordinate 1,328,302 of JADKJU010000001.1, forward strand.
TGGGCGGTTACAGCGCCATCTGGCTCGCGCGTGCCCTGCCGCCGGGCGGCGGGCGGCTCATCTCGCTCGAGGTGGACCCGAAGCACGCCGAGATCGCGCGCGCCAACATCGCCCGCGCGGGGTTCGCGAACATCGTGCAGGTGCGCCTGGGCCGCGCCATCGATACGCTGCCGGAGCTGGAACGCGAGGGCGCCGGTCCCTTCGACCTGGTCTTCATCGACGCCGACAAGCAGTCGAACCCGGAGTACTTCGCCTGGGCGCTGAAGCTCTCGCGACGCGGCACGGTGATCGTCGTGGACAACATGGTGCGAAAGGGCGAGGTCGCAAACGCCGCGACCGAGGATGCGGCCGTGCAGGGAGTGCGGCGCCTGGTCGCGATGATGGCCACCGAGCCGCGCGTTTCCACCACCGCCATCCAGACGGTGGGCATCAAGGGATACGACGGTTTCGCGATCGCGCTTGTCGTGACCTGATGGCGAAGGTCTTCATCGCCGGCGCCGGGTATGTGGGAACGGTCGCTGCCGGATTGCTCGCGCAGGCGGGTCATACCGTGGACATCGGGCGGCGCACGGCCCGCGATGAACCCGGTTCGCATGCGATGGACGTCCTCCGCCCGGCCACCTATCCGGCGGCGCTTCGGGAAGCGTCGTGCGTGGTGTACTGCGTCTCGGCCGACGGCTTCACGCCGGAGTCCTACCGCGATGCCTATGTCGAGGGCCTGGCGCGGGTGACCGAAGCGGCCTCGCAGGGCGCGGCGAAACGGCTGATCTTCGTTTCCTCCACGGGCGTGTACGGGCAGGACGACGGCAGCGTCGTGGACGAGAACTCTCCCGCCGAGCCACGCGGCTTCTCGGGCCGGACGATCCTGGAGGGCGAAGCACTTCTTGCCGCCGCATCGATCGAGTCCGCCGCGATCCGCTTTTCCGGCATTTACGGGCCGGGACGCGATCGCCTCATCCGCATGGTGCGCACGCACGCGCCTGTATCCGCGAAGACGCGCTGCGCCATCACCAACCGCATCCACCGCGACGACTGCGCGCGAGCGCTGGTGCATCTCGTCGGGCAGTCGACCGTCGCGCCGCTATACCTCGGCAGCGACGAGGCGCCCACGCCCATGGGCGAAATCCTCGACTGGATCGCCGCGAGGCTTGGCGTCGATCCGCCCCCGCCTGGCGAGGTGGCGGGTGATGCCCCGCAGCGCGGAGGCAACAAGCGCATCTCCAGCGCCCGCCTGCGCGGGGAGGGGTTCCGATTCCTCTACCCCACCTATCGCGAGGGTTTCGGGGCGCTCCTGGCCGCCTCCGACTAGGGTTCACCCGGGGGTCGCGGGCCCGGCTGATTGCGCCAAGACAAGCATTTGCGTGCCTTCCGTGCGAAAATGCCCCGACCCAACCGCCGGAAGGAGAGCTCGATCTTGGCCAAACCCAACTACGCATTCGAAAAGCGCAAACGCGAACTCGACCAGAAGCGCAAGAAAGAAGAAAAACTCCAGCGCAAGATGGCGAACAAGCAGGCGAAAGACGGTGAAGGCGGCGAAGCCGCCCCGGCCCCCGAGGCCGACGCCCCGCCCGCCTGAGTCCGCGAGCCTCCCCCCGGGGGCAACCCCCGATGTATCGCGGCGAAAGATTCAACGGCATATCCCACCTTTCCGGGGCGCTCCTCGCGCTCGTGGGGGCGATCGTCCTCATCGTCATCGGATCGCTGAAGGGGGATCCCTGGAAGATCGTGAGCTTCTCGATCTACGGGGCCACGCTTTTCTCCCTCTTCCTCTTCTCCACGCTCTACCACTCCACGCGCGGCCGGGCGAAGGCGGTCCTGCGCAAGTTCGACCACGCCGCGATCTACCTCCTCATCGCCGGCACCTACACGCCCTTCACGCTGGTGACGCTGAACGGCCCGTGGGGATGGTCGCTCTTCGGCATCGTGTGGGGGCTCGCGATCCTGGGCATCGTGCAGGAGTTGTGGATCGCCAAGGGCGCGCGGATGTTGTCGCTCGCGATCTACCTGATCATGGGCTGGGTGGGGATGGTGGCGGTGGTACCCCTCATCGAGGCGCTCTCGTGGGCCGGGTTCGCGTGGCTGGCGGCGGGCGGCGTGGTGTACACCGCGGGCGTCTTCTTCTACCACTTCGACGAGCGCTTCAAGCACTTCCACGGCATCTGGCACCTCTTCGTTCTCGGCGGAAGTGCCCTGCATTACGTGGCCATCGTCCTTTACGTCGCCTGAAATAGTGAAAAAGGGGACAGACCCCTTTTTCGTAATTGTGCAGCGCAGCATAGCGGCGTATAGTCCAGCGCCACTTGCGTCGGGAACCCGACCGGCGCGGGAGCTTGCATGAGTTCCCCGGCAGCACCGTCACAGGAAGCAGCCTACATCCCGCGCGCGTCCGGCGCGGCGCTCGTGCTCGGCGCCCTCGGCGTCGTGTTTGGCGACATCGGCACGAGCCCGCTCTACGCGCTCAAGGAATGCTTCAGCCCCGAGCACGGCATCGCGCTCACGCCGGACAACGTGATGGGCCTGCTTTCCCTCATCACGTGGTCCATGGCCTGGGTCATCGCCTTCAAGTACCTCTCGGTGATGATGCGCGCGGACAACAACGGCGAGGGCGGCATCCTCGCCCTGCTCGCCCTCGCGCTGCGCGGCCTGGAAGGCGAGCCGCGCAAGCGCTGGTTCGTCATCATGCTCGGCATCTTCGGAGCGTCGATGTTCTACGGCGACAGCATGATCACGCCGGCCATCTCCGTGCTCTCGGCCGTCGAGGGCCTCGAGGTCGCCACACCGGTGTTCTCGCACTGGGTGATCCCGATCACGATCGCGATCCTCACTGGCCTCTTCGTGATCCAGCGCAAGGGCACCGCGAGCGTGGGCGCGCTCTTCGGCCCGATCACCGCCCTGTGGTTCCTCGCCATCGGTACGATCGGCGCCTGGCGCATCGCAGGGAACCCGGCGATCCTGGCGGCCGCCAACCCGGCGTGCGCGGTGCAGTTCCTGGCCGCCAACCCGGTGCTCGGCTTCTTCGTGCTGGGCGCCGTGTTCCTGGCGCTCACCGGCGGCGAGGCGCTGTACGCCGACATGGGGCATTTCGGAAAACGACCGATACGCATCGCGTGGTTCGGCCTCGTGATGCCCTCGCTACTGCTCAACTACTTCGGCCAGGGAGCCTTCGTGCTCGCCCATCCGGAGGCGGTGAAGAATCCCTTCTATTTGATGGTGCCGGCCTGGGGGACGCTGCCGATGGTCGTGCTCGCGACGGCGGCGACCGTGATTGCCTCCCAGGCCGTCATCACGGGCGCCTTCTCGATGACTCGCCAGGCGATCCTGCTCGGCTACATCCCGCGGCTGGAAATCCTGCACACCTCGTCGAAGACGATCGGACAGATCTTCATCCCGTTCGTGAACTGGACGCTGCTCGTGGCGGTGATCCTGCTCGTGCTGGGTTTCAAGACCTCTGGCGATCTCGCCAACGCCTACGGCATCGCGGTCGCCGCGACGATGGTGATCGAATGCCTCCTCGCGATGGTCGTGGCGCACCGGCTGTGGAAATGGTCCCCGCTCGCAACCTTCGGCATCATCGGTTCCATGCTCGTGGTGGACCTCTTCTTTTTCGCCTCGAACGCGGCGAAGTTCCTGCACGGCGGATGGTTCCCGCTCCTCATCGGCGCGGGCTGCTTCACGCTGCTGGTCACCTGGAAGCGCGGGCGCAGGCTCCTGGCGCGACGGCTCGCCGAGCAGGGCATCCCGCTCGAGCCCTTCCTCCGGAGCCTCGCGCTGGGCGAGCCGCATCGGGTACCCGGCACCGCGATCTTCATGACCGGGTCCTCCGCCACCGTCCCCTCGGCGCTCCTGCACAACCTCAAGCACAACAAGGTGCTGCACGAGCGCGTCGTGTTCCTGACGGTCGTGACGCACGACATGCCGACGGTGCCCGTCGAGGACCGCGTCCACTTGAAGCCGCTGGGCGACGGCTTCTGGAAGATCGAAGCCTGGTACGGGTTCAAGGAGCAACCCGACGTGGCGGATATCCTCGAGAGCTGCCGGCTGCGCTACAAGCTAGCGTTCGACCCGATGGAGACGTCGTACTTCCTGTCGCGCGAGACGATCGTCTGCGCCGGCGAGCGGCCCGGCATGGCGACCTGGCGCGACCATCTGTTCGCGTGGATGAACCGCAACGCCACGCGCGCGACGGATTTCTTCAACATCCCGATCAACCGCGTGGTGGAACTCGGCACGCACGTGGACATCTGACCGCGCCCGTCAACGGGGCGGTGCAATTCGCGTTAATCTGTCCAGAGGCGCCGCGCGTTCGTGCGGCGCGGACATCGCTTTCAGGAGACCTCGATGAGCACTCCCGCACCCGGCGGCGCTACCCCCAAGTCAGGCATCCATCCCGGCATCGTCGTCGGCGCCATCGCCGTCGTGCTCTTCGGGGCGGCAGGCGCGGCCTCCTACCTGGGCCTGCTGCCCGGGCAACCGTCGAAAACACCCACGAGCCCGGTCGGCATGGCCTCGCCCGCGCAGCAGGCGGGAACGGTGCCGGACGCCGTGGTGCCGCCGAAGCCGGCCGAACCGGCCCCCGCTCCCACACCGCCTCCTCCCCCGGCTCCCGTTCCGGCTCCGGAACCCGTGATGGCCGCTCCCGCGCAAGCGCCCGTTCCCGCCTATGCCCCCATGGCGACAGCGCCCGCTCCCCAGGCTGCGCCGGCTCCGATGCAGGCCCAGCCCCAGCCTGCCCCTGAAAAGCCGCGCGTGGCCAGGCCGGCGCCCGCCCCTGCAGCGCCCGTTGCCGGGAGTCCGGCACCCGGCACACCCAGCTATGCCACCAGCGCGCCGGCCTATGCCCCGAGCGCCCCGCCCCCGGCCATGGTCGCGCCCGAACCAGCTCCGCCTCCGCCCCCGGCGATCTGTCGCGACTGCGGCACCGTCGCCTCCATCACGCCGATCGAACAGAAGGGTGAAGGAAGCGGCGCCGGCGCGGTGATAGGCGGCGTCCTGGGCGGCGTGCTCGGCCACCAGGTGGGCGGAGGCCGCGGCAAGGATGTGGCCACCGTCGCGGGCGCGCTCGGCGGCGCCCTGGTCGGCAACGAGGTCGAGAAGAACAGGAACACGGTCACGGCCTGGGACGTGCGCGTGAGGCTGGATGACGGCTCCAGCAGGGTGGTCCGCATGAATTCCGAACCTTCGTGGCGCGCGGGCGACAAGGTCCGGATCGACAACGGCAAGCTCGTCCGCCGCTGATATTCCGTCCTACTTGGGCGGCGGAGGCGGCTCGGGACCCACGAAGTCCAGCGCGCCCGCCGACCCGTCGATGCGCAGCGTGTTGCCGGTCACCCTCACGTTCGTGGAGCTGCGCAGCACATTGAGTATCCGGTCCTCGATCGCCATCCGCGAGTCGTCGCACATGCGCTTGCTGGAGGCGATGTGCGAAAAGACGATCGCCCCCGCCCCCACGGTGTCCTGGAAGTAGCGGCCCATGATGCGGTTGCAGCCGGAGAAACCCGTCACCGCGCCGTCACCGAACTCGAGGTGAGGCGCCTCTCCAGAAACCTTGCGCTCGGTGATCAGTATCCATTTCGTCCCGGTGAACGGAAGCGGAGGCGGCTCGCGCTTCACGGGCACCAGCGGGCAGGCGGCCAGCAGCGGGACAAAGGCAAGGGCAAGCAGGCGCTTCATGACCCCCTCCCCTGGCTCGCCTGCCACTGGGCCTCGAGTTCCTTGCCGGTCTTGTAGCCGGGCACCTTGAAGACAAGGCGCCTGGCAGTCTGGATGCGCGGGTTCATGCCATTCACCTCTTCCTTCCAGTAGCGTTGGGCAAGTTCGAGATTACGCTTCTCGTCCATCAGAAAGTATTTCCTCGACGATTGACCGCCGAAGATGTAGAGCCTGCCGTCGATGATCTTCCAGGTATCCGGGTCGCCGCCCCAGGGGATCGCGTAGGCGATTCCGTTGGCACAGAAGCCGCCGAACTGCGGCGCGTATTTCAAGGGCTCCTTCACGAAGAGATCGCGGTTCTCCGCGCTCGCGAAGCGGTAGGTGACGCCGTCGTGGTCGGCCTTGATTGCAGGGCTGCCGGCCACGTGGCGCCCTTGCGTGAAGTAGGCAACGGGGTCGTGGCCCTTGAGCATCAGGCTTGCGTCCGCTCCGTCGGAGATCGTGTTCACCGTCTGACAGGCCGCGAGCAGGAGGCCGGCGGCCGCGAGTAGCGCCGCGCGCAATGCGGGGGAGAATGCCATGCGGGATTTTCCTGTCACTTGAGTAGCCAGCCGATGCCGTCGATCACCAGGTCGACAACCGCCGGTGTGGAATTCATGGGAGAAATATTCCGCGTCCACGAACTGTCGCGGGGCGCATTCTTGTGCGTGGCGACCAGCGACTCGAACGCAGCGGCAAGCTCCTGGGCGTTGGGAGCGGTGTGCTTGCGATGGGCCTCCGAGAACGCAGCGAGCGCCTTTTCGACCGCGTCGGCGTCCAGCACCGAGATCGGCGAGCGGCAGTAGGGGCAGGCGCTGTCGCGGGCGAGATCCACCACCGCGCCGCAGCTCGAGCAGCGCACCTGCGAGACAGTCGCCTTCAGCCGGTCGATTTCCGGCTGGGAAAGCGAGCGCACGAACTCCTTCTCGCGCAGGAACTGGATGAACGTGGTGAGGCGGCCGTGGCCGTTCGGGCAGCGGTAGTAGTTCAGGCGGTTGGTGCGCTGGATGTCCTGCGTGAGCGCGAGCTTCGCCTTGCAGTGCGGGCAGCCCATGAAATCGGCGAGCGCGCGCGCCGCATCGCCATGGTGCTCGTGAATCACCCGGAAGAGCTCGATCACGGATGCGGGCGCGAGCCCCGTGCTTTCGTACGGGTCGAACCAGATCGCGTGGCAGTCCCAGCAGAAGTCGAGAGTCACTTCGCCGTGGACCTGGCGTCCGAAGCGCCGGTTGTCCATCGGAGCGCGGCAACTCGGGCAGGCAAGGGTTGTCGTCATGGCGTGCCGCAAGGTTACCGGCCGCGCCGGCATGGGGCAACCCTGTGCAATACTTTCCGCCATGTGCAGCCGCTACTTCCTCGACGCCGACGGCAACGTGATCGCCTACACGTTCAACGTGCCCGTGCACGACCGCATCCGCAAGCGCTTCAACATCGCGCCCACGCAGGAAGCGCCGGTCGTGCGGATGACGGATGCCGGGGTGCGCGGGGTGGCGATGTTGCGCTGGGGTCTGGTGCCCTCCTGGGCGAGGGATCCCGCCATCGGCAACAGGATGATCAACGCGAGGAGCGAGACGGCCGCCGAAAAGCCCTCGTTTCGCAACGCGATGAAGAGCCGTCGCTGCCTCGTGCCCGCCAGCGGCTTCTACGAGTGGACGGGGGTCGCGGGCCACAAGATTGCGCACGCCATCACCCTGGCCGACCAGCCGGTGTTCGCATTCGCCGGCCTTTGGGAGTCCTGGCTCGACAAGTCGAACCCGGGATTGCCGCCCGTGGAGACCTATACGCTTCTCACGACGGGCGCCAACCGCGCGCTCTCGACCATCCACGATCGCATGCCGGTGATCCTGGCGCCGGCAGACCACCAGGCATGGCTCGAGGCGCCGGCCCGGGACGCCGCGCAGCTTCTCAGGCCCTATGCCGACGAGCCGATGCGCGAGCGCGTGGTCTCGACGCGAGTGAACAATCCGAGGAACGAGTCGCCCGATCTGCTCGGATCCGCCGACGAACCGCCGCAGCCGTCAGGAATGCCGGGTTGAATCCGCTTCGGCCCCGGCGCGCGTGCCCCGCGTCGCCTCTCGAAAAAGGCCGACCGCAATGAGGGCCACACGGGCAAAGGCCAGTGCCCGCCTTGCAAGCCCGAGGACCCTTGCCACCCGGTCCCGGCCCACCCCATCGACCGCGAGGTTGAATGCCAGGTTGCGCACGGGGCCGGCACTGGCAAGCGCCACCCCGGCCTGCGACCACGTGAGGTTCCTGCGCACCGCCTCGACCTCGCCACGCATCTTCAGCCGGTAGAGCGAACACTGGGCGAGCAGCAAGTCCTTGCGCAGCGCCAGTTCACGGGCGGAATCACTCATCGTCACCCCGCAATTGTTCCAGATCGCGCTTGAATTCGGCGAGCGTCGCGGAAAACGGGGGCGGGCTGTTGTTCATCAGGTCCTGCAGGCGAAGCGCTGCCCAGGCGCCGATGCCGACATAGGCCAGCGTGACCCCGCCGATCGCAGCCAGGCGATGCGTGTCCCAGAACAGGACGACGAAGAAGAAGGCCAGGAAGAGGAATCCGGCGGCAAGGAAGAACGCGGCCACGACGGCCAGGAGCAGCATCTGCTTGTGCAGCAGCGAATGCTCCTTCAACTCGACCGCGATGAGATCGATGCGCACGCGCACGAGCGCCAGCGCCGTGGCGCCCAGCGCGCGCAACGATTCGATCAGGCCTGCCCCCTGGGCTTCGGACATCTGCTGACCGGGTCCCGCCCGCCTAGCGGCGGTTCAGCAGCATGCCGACCGCGAGCCCGACAAGGACGCCCACGCCGGCCGTGATGCCGATCGCCTGCCACGGCTTGTCGTGAACATAATTGTCGGTCGCCTCGGCCGCGACCTTGGCCTTCTCGGCCGCCGTGTGCTCGAGCTGGACCAATTTGTCCTTCGCGGCAGCCAGGTTCTGCTCGACGCCAGCGCGCCATGCATTGGCCTTGTCGCCACCCGCACTGGCCACCGACTTCAGCAATTGCTCGGTTTCCGCAATCACCGTGTTGAAATCCTGGAGGAGTTTTTCTCTCGTCACTTCGACCGGCTGCGTCATGGTGAGCCTCGCTCTGGTGGCCATCGGAAGCGGGGATCAGGCACCGGCAGGCCACTGTCGACCGGAACCTCCCCTTGAATGACAGTGTACCTGCTGGATTCGGGCCGTGTTGACTCGAGTCAACGCTTGCGGGAATGGCCCGCACTTCCTTCCAGGAGCCTCGCGCGGCCCGGATGCTCCTCGAACCAGCGCCGCAGCACCCTGAGCACGTCCGGATCGAATTCCGGCAGCCGCCGCGTGCCCGCCAGCATGACCAGCTCGTCTTCGTCGCGTGCGGTGCCCAGGTGGCGCCAGCGGTCGATCACGTGCGCCTCCTCGATGGCGCGTGTCGCGTCGCGCTCGACGATGGCCACGGGTCCCGCGAAAGGCCAGTCGGGGATGCGTTTCACCTCCAGCGCGGTGGCGAGCCGCACGTTATGCGCCTCCGGGGATTCCTCGCCCACGCATGCGCCGCGGCACTTGTGCACTTGCCGCGCGAAGCAGGGACCGCCGCGCTTTTCCCAGCCGAGCAGGCGCCAGCACAGGCCGTGCTCGGCAGCGATCGCCTCCAGCAGGTCGCGAGCGGCGCGCGGCGAGGTAAAAGGGCCGTAGATCGGTTCGGCGCCGGAGCCGCGCTCGTCCCAGTCGATCTCGTCGAGCTTGAGGAACTCCGGCGCGTCCCGCAGCGAGGGCAGTCGCAGCACGCAGTTGGTCCGGCGCCGGCGCAGCATCGCGTTGTGCAGCGGCGCCACCTCCTTCACGAGGCGCGATTCGAGCAGCAAAGCGCCCAGCTCCCCGGCGGTCTCGATCCAGTCGAGGCGCCGGATCTCCGCCGACAGGCGGCTGTCGTTGGAACTGCGATAGTCGGAAGTGAAATGGGAACGCACGCGGTCGCGCAGGTTCACGCTCTTGCCGATGTAGAGCGGCAGGTCGTTCACCCCGAAGAACCGGTACACGCCGGGGCATTCGGGCACGCCTTCGAGCGCATCGGGCGGCAACTGCGGCGGCAGGCTCGGGATCTTGAGGAGTCGCTTAACGGCCGCCGCGATCTCGTCGGCCGATTTCTCGCACTCGACCACCTTCGCAAAGCGCCACAGCGCGCGGGCATCTCCCAGCGCCGAGTGCCGGCCGGTTCGCGCGGCCGGATCCACGCAGTCGCGAGGGTCGGTGAGCCCATGGCGGGCGATGAGCGCGTCGAGGCTGTGCCCCACCGCTTCCGGGTAAAGCCGGCGCGACAGCCGCACGGTGCAAAGCACATCCGCGGTGAAGGGCATCTCCAGGCGCGCGAACTCGTTCTTGAGGAAGCCGTAATCGAAGCGCGCGTTGTGCGCGACGAACAGGTGCCCCTCGAGCCGCTCGCGCACCTCGTCCCGGATTTCGGCGAACGTGGGCGCGCCCTTCACCATCTCGTTGGTGATGCCGGTGAGGATCTGGATGTCGGGGGGGATGGAGCGTTCCGGGTCCACGAGCGAGGACCACTCCTCGACCACCTCGCCCTCGACGACGCGCACGATGGCCACCTCCGTCACCCGGTCGCCGGTGGAAGAGGTGCCGGTGGTTTCGAGATCGACGAAGGCGACGGCGGGCGCGAGGGCGATCAAGGCGGTCCCGCTCAGGGCGCCTTCGCGCTGGGGCTGGAATCGTGCGCGTGGCTCATGAGCACCGCCAGGGGCACGAGGTCGAGAGCGCGTTCGTGGGTGGCCGCCAGCACCACGGGCGGGGCGACGCCGGCCTCCAGCGCCTCCAGCCAGCGCAGCGCGCACAGGCACCAGCGATCGCCGGGCTTGAGGCCGCGGAAACGGTGCGCGCGGTTGGGCGTCACCAGGTCGTTGCCGCGGGCGAAGCTGAAGGCGAGGAATTCCTTCGTCATCCGGGCGCAAACCAGATGGGTGCCCGCGTCATCTTCCGCGGCATGGCAGGACCCGTCGCGGTAATAGCCGGTGAGGGGATCGAAGCAGCAGGCGAGCAATTCGCCGCCGAGGACGTTCAGGGATTCGGGCATCTGGGGTGTTCGGGTGGAGTGTTCCGGGATTGGCGGTCGTACCAATGATAAAATACGCTTCCGACGAATCGTCATCATGACCGGCATTTTTCGATGCCGGCACCCCCACCATGGCCCGCACCCGCAGCAAGTCCGCGCCCCGCCTCACCCGGGACGCCGAACGCCTCATCGCCCTGGCCAACGGCCTGCACACCTCCGGCAGCCTCACCGAGGATCGATTCTGGGAGGGCCAGATCGCGTCCCTGCTCGAAAAGCTCCTCGAGCACGGCAACGACGTCCCGATGGACGGGGCGCTGGACCAGCTCTGGCAGACCAATTCCGGCCCCTACGACGTGCTGATCGAGCGGGTCGAGGGCGTTTCGGAGTCCGTGACCGTCATGCAGGGCGACCTCGCGTGGGAGACGCTCCTCATCGCGGCGCCCGTCGTCGCATGGTCCAAGTACGCCATTCCCTCCGGCCCGATTGCCCGCGAGGACGCGCAGGCGCTCAAGGTGCAGCTCCAGGCGCACGTGCTGGCGGCCGATACGCGCGTGACCCTCGTGCCCTACCTCTACTCGGTCGATCAGTTGCCGCGGCATTTCTCGGAACTGCGGCGCCTGGCGGCGCGGCTGGGGGATGCTGCCGTCACCGGCGAGATCCCGCGCATCGACTTCGCGCGCATGCCGGAGACTGCGCAGCTCCTTTCCGACGCGCGCTTCGTCCTCGCATCGGTCGCGACGCTGCGCGGCAAGCCCCTCTTCCACTGGCAGGAGGACGCGAGCGGCCACACCGGTCGCACGACGAGCCTGGAGCAATGGATCGCGCAGGCCCGCCCGACCATCGCGAAGCTGCTGCCCGGCTGCGTGTTCGAGTGCCTGCTGCCCGACGCCTACTACGTGAACTGCCGCGAGGCCGACCGCCGCGTGCGCCCGTACGCCATCCGCGCGGGCGTGTCCTACCTCGAGAACGCGATGCAGGTGGAGACTTCGCAGCTTCGCGCCGTGATCGCCGGCTTCGGCGAAGAGCGCGTGGATGAATACCGCGTCGGCTTCACGGTGGACGGCGACAGTCATGTGGCCCACGGCGTCGTCTGGCCGCTGTACGGCCGCGAGGACGAAAATTCGCGTCCCGGCCCCATCGAGGACCTGCTCGCCGAGCTGGCGCAATGCGGGGTCACGGAGGTGAAGAAGCTCACCGGCACCTTCGAACCCGAATACTGCGACGATTGCGGCGCGCCCCTCTTCGCCAGCCCGGACGCGGAAATGGTCCACGCCGAGCTACCCGAGGACGCCGACTCCCCCGCCGCCCACTTCCATTGACAGCGGGGTCGGATCGCCATGCACAATGAACGTGCAAGGTAATCCGACCCCATTCCGGCATGGACGCCCTCTCCGAAGTCCTGCGCATCTCGAACCTGGTCGGCTCCGTCCTCGCCGATGCCACGGCGGGCGGAGCGTGGTGCGTGTCGGTGCCGGCGGCCAGCTCGCGCTCGTTCGCGCACGTAGTCCTGGAGGGCGACTGCGTCCTGGAAGCGGGAGAATTCGGGACTATGGCGCTGCGCGCGGGCGACGTCGCGTTCCTGGCGCGCGGCGAAAGTCACCTCATCGGCTCCGACCTCTCCACGCAATCCACGCCCTTCGCGACCCTGCTGCGCCCGCCGATCGCGGGAGAGCTGGCGCCGGTCACGCTGGGCGGATCCGGACGGCGAACGCGCTGGGTCACGCTGGCCATTTCCGCCGACCGGCACCTGGCCGAGCCTCTCTTTGCGGCGCTGCCGCCCGTGCTCAAGGCCGGGATTCGCGGCACCGCGCCCCTCGCCTGGCTTTCCGATTCGCTGGGGTTCTCGCTTTCGGGCTCCGATGCGCCGCGCCCTGGCGGCACGGCCGCGCTCTCGCGGGTGGCGGAGCTGGTTCTCATCGAGGCCCTGCGCCGCCATGTGGAGGGCCTTGCGCCCGGCGGTTCGGGCTGGCTCGCGGGACTGAATGATCGCTACGTGGGCGTCGCCCTGGCCATCGTGCACGGCCGGCCCGGCGAGCACTGGACGGTCGAGCGCCTGGCGCGCCAGGTCGGACTTTCGCGTTCCGCCCTCGCAGAGCGCTTTTCCCTCGTGGTCGGCGAGCCCATCTTCGGGTTCCTCACGCGCGTGCGGCTGCAGCTCGCGGCGCACGAACTGGCCACGACCGCGCACTCCATCGAGAAGATCGCGACGGGCGCAGGCTACGAGACGGGACACTCCTTCTCCCGCGCGTTCAAGCGCACTTTCGGCAAGCCCCCGTCCGTGTGGCGGCGCAAGTCGCGAAGGAAGCGATAACGTGTTCCCTACCTCAGCGCCCTGCTGAGGAACGGCAGCGAGACATCCATCCGGTAATCGACATCGGAATGGTTGTCGTCGAATTCCTCGTAGGTGTGCCGGATGCCCGCCTGCTGCAACCGCTTCGACAGGATCCGCGAGCCATATTGGATGTGGTACTGGTCGCGCGAGCCGCAATCGATGTAGATGCCGCGCAGCGACTCGAGGCTCTTCCGGTACCTTGCCACGAGGTTCACCGGGTCGTTGGCCTGCCAGCGCTTCCACCGGTCCTTCAGCAGCTCACCTGTCTCCAGGTTGAAGGGGAGGTGAAAGCCGTTGGGCGCCTTCGGGTCCGGGTCGTAGCTCGCCGCCATGCAGAGGTTCATGATCGCGTGGCCCTCGGCCATCGAGAGCTTCGGTTTTTCCCACACGGCCTTGAGGAAGGCCGCGACGCGGCCGTCGTCCCGCCCGCGGTCAGCGCCCTTCTCCATTTTCCGCGCGTCGTACGGGCCTGGGGCGAGCTTCTTCGGGCGGTATTTCGCCAGCTCGTTCAGCGTATTGGGCCAGTCGTGGTGATAGACGAAGTCGAAGTAGGCGTCGCCCGAATGGTCCGCGATCGCGCCCCAGGTGGAGGCGTACTTCATCCCGTGGATGATGGCGCCGTAGCCGCCGGAGGACTTGCCGAAGCAGCCGCGATGCTCGCGCGAGGCGAGCGTGCGGAACTGGCTGTCCACGAACGGCACGATCTCCTTCGTGAGGTAGTCGGCGTAGTTGCCGATGGCGGTGCTGTTCACGTACTGGTTGCCGCCCAGCGCCGTGAAGCAGTCCGGAAACACGAGGATCGCGGGCGCCATCTTCCCTTCGTGCACCAGGCGAGCCGCGCGCTCCGGCACGTTCTCGCTGAAGTTCTTCCACGCGATGTGGGAGAGCCCCGAGCCGGTGAAGCCCACCATGTCCACGAGTACGGGAAAACGCTTGCCGCGCCCGCGCGTGGCGCCCTCGTCGTACTGGGGCGGCAGCCAAGCGGCGAGCTTCCTTGCGTGCGGGTCGCCCAGGGCATTGCCCTTCAGGACGGAGGAGACGTGCTCCAGCACCACGACGGTGCCGGGTTTCCACTTCGGGCGTTTGAGTGCCATGCGACCTCGGGATGGTTGACGATCGGAAGTGGCGATTCTCGCAGAAACGCGTCAGGCGAAAGCCCAAATGGGAAAAGGGCGCCGAAGCGCCCTTTCAGTTCCCTTCGAGCAGTTGCTTCGTCAGCCGGTGACGCGGCGCTTGTACTCGTTGGTGCGGGTGTCGATCTCGATCTTGTCGCCCGTGGCGCAGAAAGCGGGTACCGCCACCTCATGGCCATTGGCAAGCTTCGCGGGCTTGAGCACCTTGCCCGAGGTGTCGCCGCGCACGGCGGGCTCGGTGTAGGTGATCTCGCGCACGACCGTGTTCGGGATCTCCAGGGAGATGGTCTTGCCCTCGTAGAAGGTGGCCTCGCAGGGCATGCCTTCCTCGATGTAGTTGAGGGCCTCGCCCAGGCTGTCCTTCTCGATCTCGTACTGGTTGAAGTCGCCGTCCATGAACACGTACATGGGGTCGCCGAAATACGAGTACGTCACTTCCTTCTTCTCGAGCATGAGGAGCTCGAATTTCTCGTCGGCCTTGTACACCGTCTCGGTGTTGTTGCCGGTGAGGAGGTTCTTCATCTTCATCTTCATGGTGGCGGAGCTGCGCCCGCCCTTGTTGTACTCCGCGCGGAGCACGACCATCGGGTCGTTGCCCACCATGAACACATTGCCGCTACGCAGTTCCTGAGCTGTTTTCATGAGTCCGTCCGTGAATGCTTCCGCCCACCATCGCGATGGGACGTCGAAAAAGCCCGTTATTTTAGCATGTTATCGGTGAAAGCCGCCAGTTGCGTGGCAAGGTCCGGGGCGGTGGCCAGGCGCGCGGCCCACTCCTCGGCATGCGGGGCCGTGACCGCCAGGGCGGCGGCGAAGGCGGGCCAGGAGCGCGCCACCGTCTCGCCCCGGTTCCACCCCTCCCACAGGGCCGTGATGCAGTCGGCGTGCCCCCGGTCCATGCCCGCCGTGTACCGGGCCAGGAAGGCCGCGAGCTTCACCCAATGGGCCCCGTCGTCGGTCGGATAGATGTGCCAGACGAAGGGCCGGGCAGCCCACTGCGCGCGCACGAAGGAATCCTCGCCGCGGACGAAATTGAGGTCGCAGGACCAGAGCAGCTCGTCGTAGCGGTCCTGGTCGAGGAAGGGAATGACGAAGGCGTTCACGGCGCCCCGCTCCCCGCGGTGCGCCTTGCCGTGCAGCCAGGACGTGACGGCCAGCGACGCGACCCCCTCGGGCGCGGCAATCCACACCGGGCCGGCATGGCGGGCCATCGCTTCGAGCAGGGACTCGTAGGGCGCCCCCAGGTAGCCGAACAGGCTCACCTTCAGCGCCCCGTCGGGCGGGACGGCTCCCGTGAGCGCACGCCAGAACTCGGCCTGTGCCGCGCGGTCCGCCTGGAACTCGTCCCTGCGCACGAGGAGGTCGCGCTCACGAAGGAGGCCCCCGGTGCGCGCGGTGAAGCCGGGGAAGAAGAAATGCCGCGTGAGGGGGGCGAGTCGCGGGTGCGGCGAAGGCAACGCATGGCTGCCCTCGACCCATTCCTCTGCGCTCAGGTATTCGAGGTTGATCCAGCGCGGATGCGGCCGGCGCGCCGCCATCGCCAGCACGTAGGGTTCCGGCGTATCGCATCCGAAGGTCTCGACGACCACGTCGGCCACCTCCTCCACCGGAAGGAATCCGCCCTCGCGGAAACGCTCGTCCCAATGGCGGATCTCGACGGAATCGATGCGCTGCGCGGCCATCGTGGGGCTCGCGTCGGGGCGCAGGCGCGAGAGCACCGTCAGGTCATCGAGGTAGAGGCGCACGAGCCTGCCCTGCTCGCGGGCGACGCAGCGGGCCAGCCGCCACGCCACGCCCACATCGCCAAAGTTGTCGACGACGCGGCAGAAGATGTCCCAGCGCTCCGGGGGTGCCGCCAATTGACCTCCTGATCCGGGCCACGCGCCCGTCGGAACGATTATGCGGCTCGGGGCCGGGCTTTCCCCGGGTCCCGATCCCATGTAGACTAGACTGTCCAGTCTATCCAACTCGAGGGATCGGGTGAATCCATGAATGTCCCCGTCGATCCTGTCCTCCAGGACTGCCGGCAGCGCCTGATCAACGCGGCCGCGGAAGCCTTCAAGGAAGTTGGCTACCGCGCGAGCATCGACACCATCGCCGCTCGCGCGGGTGTTGCCCGGCAAACCGTCTACAACCACTTCGCCAGCAAGGACGACCTGTTCAGCGAAGTGGCCAACATCGCGGCGATCAGCATCCTGGTGTCCCTCGACGGCGACGGGCGGAACCTGCGCGAGCGGCTGATTCGGTTCGGCATGACGTTTCGACAGCGGCTCATAGGCGACGAGGGGCTGGCCCTGTTCCGCACGGTGAGCGCGGAAGCGCCGCGCTTTCCAGACCTTGCCCGCGCGTTCTTCGACAAGGGCGCCGGGCAGACGATCAGGAGACTCGCCGAGTTCCTCGCGCGCGCCATGGACGAGGGCACGCTGCGCCGCGACGATCCCGAGTTCGCCACCGAAACGCTGCTCTCCATGCTCGATTGCTGCGACCGCACGCGCCGCCTGCTGGGCGCAGCCATGCTCCCCGACGACGCCGAACGCGCGCGCGTCGAGCGAATCATCGACTGCTTTCTCCGGGCCTTCGCCCCGAACCAACAAAGGACTGTCCCATGAACCCCACCCTCCGGTTCGTCGCCCCGACCCTACTGTCGCTCGCCGTCCTGGCCGCCTGCAGCCCGGGAGGAGGCACGCCGGCGGCCGGTGGTCCCGCGGGGATGCCACCGACGGAAGTCGACGTCATCACCGTCAAGTCCGGCAACGCCCTGCTCACCCAGGACCAGCCCGGGCGGCTGCAGGCATACCGCTCGGCGCAGGTGCGCGCGAGGGTGGAAGGCATCGTGGAAAAGCGCCTGTTCACGGAAGGCAGCGACGTGAAGGAGGGCGCCACCCTCTTCCAGATCGATGCGCGCAACTATGCCGCCGCGGTCGAGGCCGCCGCTGCCGATGTCGATGCATCGAAGCTCGTCGTCGAGCGCTACAAGCCCCTGCTCGAGATCCGTGGCGTGAGCGTGCAGGAATACGATGCCGCTCGCGCGAAGCTCAAGCAGGCGCAGGCCACCCTCACGCGCGCACAGATCGATCTGGACAACACGCGCGTCCCCGCGCCGCTTTCCGGGCGAATCGGGCGCGCACTCGTCACCGAGGGCGCGCTCGTCGGGCGTGGCGAAGTGACACCACTCGCCTTGATCGAGCAGATCGACCCGGTCTACGCCAACTTCACCCAGCCCGGCGCGGACCTCCTGCGCCTGCAGCACGCCGTGAAGTCCGGGAGGTGGAAGCGCGCCGATTCGGCCAGGGTGGAACTGATCCTCGAGGACGGCAGCGTCTACGCGTTGCCGGGAAAGCTCCTCTTCTCGGACCTCGCCGTGGACTCGACCACCGGTGCGGTATCGCTGCGCGCCGAGTTTCCCAATCCCAGGCATGAAATCCTTCCCGGCATGTTCGTGCGCGTGCGCTTTCCCGAGGCGATCGCCGTCGACTCCCTGCGCGTGCCCCAGCGCGCCGTCCAGACGGGCGCGAACGGGCAGTACGTGCTGGTCGTGGGCGCCGGCAGCAAGGTCGAGATCCGGCCGGTGCGCTCGGCGGGCATGGCAGGAGGCGACTTCATCATCGCCGACGGGCTCGCGGCGGGCGACCAGGTGATCGTCAACGGCCAGCAGAAGGTTCAGCCCGGCGCGACGGTCAAGCCGGTCGCGTGGAATCCGGTGGCGGCTCCCGCTACCGCGCCGCCGCCGGCTCCGGCCGGCAACGCGAAAAAGGAAGGCTGACCGTGTTCGCCAAGTTCTTCATCGATCGCCCCATTTTCGCGTGGGTGCTCGCGATCCTGATCGTGCTGGGCGGCGTGCTCGCGCTGCGCAAGCTTCCCGTCTCCCAGTACCCGGCGGTCGCCCCGCCGGCGCTCACCGTCTCGATCAACTATCCCGGCGCCGCGGCGCAGGTGGTGGAGGAGTCGGCCGTCGCCCTGGTGGAGCAGGAAATGAACGGCATCGAGAACCTGCTCTACCTCGAGTCGGCCTCCGAAATCGGCATCGGCACCGTCACGCTCACCTTCCAGCCCGGAACGAACCTGGACTTCGCCTCCGTGGAGGCGCAGAACCGCATCAAGCGGGTGGAAGCGCGCCTGCCGGACGACGTGCGGCGCATCGGCGTCACGGTCGCGAAGACGGCGCGCAACTACGTGATGTTCGTGTCCATCATCTCGCCGGACAAGAGCCTGAACAACGTGGACCTCGGCAGCTACGTCGCCTCCAACGTCCTCGACCCGGTGCGCCGCGTGCCCGGCGTGGGCGAGGCCCTGCTCTTCGGCACCGAGTACTCGATGCGCCTGTGGCTCAAGCCCGAGAAGCTGCAGGGCTACCGGATCACTCCCGCCGACGTGTCGCGCGCGGTGCGCGCGCAGAACGCGCAGCTCGCCACGGGAGAGCTGGGCCAGCTGCCGGCCGCGCCGGACCAGCAGCTCAACGCCGTGATCGTGACGCGCAGCCGCCTTTCCACGCCCGAGGAGTTCGGCAACATCGTCGTCCGGACCAACCCTGACGGCTCCACGCTGCGCGTGAAGGACGTGGCGCGGGTCGAGCTGGGCGCGCAGGACTACAACATCACCGCGCGCCTCGACGGCCAGCCCGCGGCGAGCGTGGCGGTACGCCTTTCGCCGGGCGCCAACGCACTGGAGACCGTCCGCGCGGTCAAGGCGAAGATGAATGAGCTCGCGCGCTACTTCCCCAAGGGCGTCACCTGGGTGGTGCCCTACGACACGTCGCAGTTCGTCGACATCTCGATCCGCGAGGTGGTGACGACCCTGGTCGAGGCGGTGTTCCTGGTATTCCTCGTGATGTACCTCTTCCTGGAGAACTTCCGCGCCACGATCATCCCCACGATCGTCGTGCCGGTGTCGCTGGTGGGCGGGGCCCTCGGCCTGTACCTGTTCGGCTACTCGATCAACGTGCTCACGCTCTTCGCGATGGTGCTCGCCATCGGCATCGTCGTGGACGACGCCATCGTCGTGGTGGAGAACGTCGAGCGGCTCATGAGCACGGAAGGGCTGTCGCCGCGCGATGCGGCGCGCAAGTCGATGGACCAGGTCGCTCCTGCGGTGATCGCGATCACGCTCGTGCTTTGCGCGGTATTCCTGCCCATGGCGCTCTTCGGCGGCTCGACGGGCGCCATCTACCGCCAGTTCTCGGTGACCCTGATCTTCACGATCCTCTTCTCGGTGCTCATGTCGTTCACGCTGACGCCGGCCCTGTGCGCGACGCTGCTCAAGCACGCGCCGGGCACGGAGCTGCTGCCCACGAAGGGGTTCTTCGGCTGGTTCAACCGTTTCTTCGCGCGCACGACGAGCGGCTACACCTCCAGCGTCCGCCACATCGTGGGGCGGGCCTGGCGCTTCCTCGTGATCTACGCGGTGATCGTGGGCGCCACCGGATGGCTCTTCTCGCGGCTTCCCGGGAGCTTCCTGCCGGAGGAGGATCAGGGCTACTTCCTCAACCTCGTGCAGCTGCCGCCGGGGTCGACGACCACCCGCACGCTGGAGGTGCTCGAGCAGGTGGAGCAGTACTACCTCAAGCAGCCCGAGGTGGACCACGTGATCGGCGTGCTGGGCTTCTCGTTCTTCGGCCGCGGCCAGAACGCGGCCATCGCCTTCGTGCGCCTCAAGGACTGGAACACGCGCCCCGGCGAGGCGGGCAAGTCGGTCTCGCTCGTGCGCAAGGCGAACATGACCTTCTTCCGCATCAAGCAGGCGATCATCTTCGCGATCAACCCGCCGCCGGTTCCCGAACTCGCGGCGGTGGGCGGATTCGACTTCCGCCTGCAGGACCGCGGCGGCCAGGGCCGCGAGCGGCTGCTGGAAGTGCGCAACATCGCGCTGGGTCTCGCCGCGAAGGATCCGCGGCTGGCGGGCGTGCGACCGGAGGGGCAGGAGCCCACCTCGCAGCTGCTGCTCGACATCGATCGCGTGAAGGCCGAATCCCTGGGCGTGTCGATCGCCGACCTCAACGACTCCCTGCAATCCTCACTGGGCGTGGCCTACATCAACGACTTCGTGCGCCAGGGCCGCGTGCTGCGCGTGCAGATGCAGGCGGAAGCCGGCACGCGGCGATCCATCGATGAAATCCTGCGCCTCACCGTGCGCAACGCGAAGGGGGAGATGGTGGCGCTCTCCGAACTCGCCAAGCCGCAATGGATCTCGGGCCTGCCCAAGCTCGATCGCTACAACGGCCTGCCGTCGATGAAGATCGCGGGCGGTCCGGCGCCGGGACGCAGCACGGGTGACGCGCTGGCAGCCATGGAGGACGTGGCCTCGAAGCTGCCGCCAGGCTTCGGCTACGAGTGGTCGGCCACCTCCTACGAGGAGCGCCTTTCGGGATCGCAAGCGCCGCTGCTGTTCGGCGTCTCGCTCATCGTGGTCTTCCTGTGCCTGGCCGCGCTCTACGAGAGCTGGTCCATCCCGTTCGCGGTGATGCTGGTGGTGCCGCTCGGTGTCTTCGGCGCCGTGCTCGCGGTGACGCTGCGCGGGCTGCCCGACGACGTCTACTTCAAGGTGGGGCTCATCGCCATCATCGGCCTGTCGAGCAAGAACGCGATCCTGATCATCCAGTTCGCGCGCGAGTTGCAGGACGAGGGGATGGGGCTCGTCGAGGCCACGCTCGAGGCGTGCCGGCTGCGCTTCCGGCCCATCCTCATGACCTCGATCGCCTTCGTGGTGGCGGTCGTGCCGCTGGTGATCTCCACCGGCGCCGGCGCCGAGAGTCGCCACGCCATTGGCACGGGCGTGGCCGGCGGCATGATCTCGGCCACGGTGCTCGCGGTGTTCCTGGTGCCGGCGTTCTTCGTCGTCGTGCGCCGCTACTTCCCGGGCCACGCTCGACACGCCGCCCATGCGGAGGATCACCCCCATGCGTAGCAGCGATATCACGGGCGTCCTTCGGCGCGTCATTCCCCTGGGCCTTGCCGTGTTGGCGGGCTGCTCGTTCGTCCCTCCCCTCGAGCGCCCCACGCCCCCGGTGGCCGCGCAGTGGCCGGAGGGCGCGAACCCCGCCGGAGCGCGCGCCGTCGCCGGCCTCGCGTGGCAGCAGTTCCTGCCCGACGCGAGGCTGCAGGCGCTGGTCACGGCGGCCCTCGAGAACAACCGCGACCTGCGCATCGCCGTGGCGCGCGTGGCGGAAGCGCAGGCCCTGTACGGCATCGTGAAAGCCGACCGCCTGCCGACGATCAACGCGGCGGCGGGCGGCACCGCCGCGCGCACCCCGGCCGACCTCTCGGCCACCGGGGCGGAAGCCATCAACCGCCGCTACGACGTCGCGTTCACCATGACATCCTTCGAACTCGACTTCTGGGGCCGCGTGAGAAGCCTCGACGAGGCGGCGCTGGCGAACTACCTCGCGACCGACGAGGCGCGCGAGTCTTTCCGGCTGTCGCTCATCGCGGACGTCGCCAACGCCTACTTCACGCTCCAGGAAATGCAGGAGCGCCTCGTCCTTGCGCGCGCCGCGGTGCAAAGCCGTGCCGAGAACCGCATGCTGGTCGAGAGGCGCCGCGATGCGGGCCTTGCGAACGACCTGGACTTCCTCGCCGCCGACGGGGCCTATGAAGCCGCTCGCGCCGACGCTGCAAGCCTCGAGCGCAACCGCGCGGCGGCCGCGAACGCGCTCACGCTCCTCGTGGGCACGGTGCCTGCCAATCTTCCGCAGCCGCGAAGGCTCACGCAGCGCGACATCGTGCCGGACCTGGCGGTAGACGTGCCTTCGGAGACGCTGCTGCAACGGCCCGACGTGCGCGCGGCCGAGCAGCGGCTCGTAGCGGCCAATGCGACCATCGGCGCCGCGCGCGCGGCGTTCCTGCCGCGCGTCGGCATCAGCCTGAGTGCCGGGACGGCCAGCGGCTCGCTCTCCGGCCTGTTCGATTCCGGCAGCGGCGCGTGGAGCTTCGTGCCCAGTCTCGTGGTGCCGATCTTCGACGCGGGGCGCAACCAGTCGACCCTGGATCTCGCCCAGGTGCGCAAGGTGATTGCGGTGGCGGACTACGAACGAACGATCCAGCAGGCCTTCCGCGAAGTCGCCGACCTCCTCTCGGCGCGCGATGCGCTGGCCGAGCAGATCCGCGCGCAGGAAGCGGCGGAGCGGTCCCAGAACCAGCGTCTTCTCGTTGCCGAAGCGCGCTACAAGGCCGGGGTCAGCAACTACATCGAGGTACTCGATGCACAGCGCGACTCCTACATCGTGAGCCAGCTCACCGTGATGGCACGACGGCTGCAACTCACCACCGCGGTTCAGCTCTACAAGGCGCTGGGCGGCGGGCAGGAAGCGCAGGCGCCCGGCCGATCCTGAGCGCTTGCCGGGGCTTGACACCGCCCGGCAATCATGTCACCTTATGGTGACATATGAGCCCCGCTCCCCTGAAGTCCGACGAAATGGACGCCGCGTTTTCCGCGCTCGCGAACGAGCAGCGGCGGCGAATCCTCGACATCCTCAAGAAGGAGCCGGGCTGCAACGTGAACCGCGTTTGCGAGTTCTTCGACATCGGGCGCATCGCGGTCATGAAGCACCTCGCGGTGCTCGAGGGGGCGAATCTCGTCATTTCGGAGAAGGTGGGGCGAGAACGGCAGCTGTGGTTCAACCCCGTGCCCATCCACATGATCTACGACCGCTGGACCACGGAGTTCAGCGACTACTGGGCGGGGCGGCTTGCGCGCATGAAGTACCGGCTCGAGAACGCCCCGGTGCCGTTGGCGAGAGCGAAGGGAGGCGCACGTGGCTGATACCGGCAAGGCGATTTTCCGCATCGTGATCGCGGGCACCATGGAGGCGATCTTCCACGAGCTCACCAAGACGGACGAGCCGCAGGGCGCGGTGTTCAATTCCATGCTCACGCTCGATGCGCCCGGCCTGGTTCGCGGCCGCAAGATGCAGATGCGCACGGGAAGCGGCAGGCATGCCATGGTGATCGGTGAAGTGGTCGACCACCAGGCGCCCACGCGTTTTTCCCACACGCACCGCTTCACGCAGCATGGCGACCCCGCCTGCACCGTGGTCTACGACCTGAAGAAGGTCGACGGCGGCGTCGAGGTCACCCTCACCGTCGAGAACATCCCCATCGGCACCAAGACCGAAACCGAGATGCGCCGCGGCGGCGACTTCATCCTCAAGAACCTCAAGGCGATCGTCGAGACCGGCCGCCCGCCCCTGGGCACGCGTCTCATGTACGCGATGTTCGGCGCGCTCGAGTTCGTCCTGCCCGCCCGGACCAGGTCCGAAAACTGGCCCCTGAAATGACCGGGGACGGGTATTGGGGTCGCCCGGTTCTCCGGAACCGGTCCGCAGAGCGGTCCGCGCAAATGAGATGCCGCATGAAGCACGTACTGGCAACCCTCTTCGTCGCCTTCCTTCCCCTGGCGGCGGCCGCCCAGGACCGTACCCTCGTCAAGGTCGTCACCGTGAGGGCGCCCGTCGATGAGGTGTGGAAAGCGTGGACGACCACGGAAGGCATCAAGTCCTTCTTCGCTCCCGACGCGCGCATCGAGGCGCGGCCGGGCGGGCCCTTCGAGGTGTACATGAATCCGTACGCCAAACCCGGCCTCAAGGGCGCCGACGGCATGGTGGTGCTGGCAGTCCAGGAAAAGTCGATGCTCTCGTTCACCTGGAACGCGCCGCCGCACCTGCCCGACGTCCGCGCCCAGCACACCAGCGTGACCGTCCGCCTGAAACCCGCGGGCGATGGCGCAACCGAGGTGCGGCTCACGCACAGCGGCTGGGGCGAGGGCGGGCAGTGGGACAAGGCCTACGAATACTTCGACGTCGCGTGGGGCCGGGTGTTCGCCAACCTCGAGAAGCGGTTTGTCGAAGGTCCCGTGGACTGGTCGTCATGGCTCAAGCAGGTGAAGGACTACCAGGATACCGAGGACGCCAAGGCGGGCGCCGGGAAAAAGCCCTGATGTGTCAGGCACTTTTAGCGTATAGTGCCGTCCAGCGGTGATTCAGTCTGTTCAGCAGTAACTTCAGTACCGCCGGGAATCCGGCGCCACTACTCAGTTCCCGTCTGGTCAACCTGTGTCGCTTGCGGTACGCGGGCTCGCCCGCATTTTTCTCAATCTGTATATAGGACACACAACATGGCAATCGGAACGGTCAAGTGGTTCAACGACTCCAAGGGCTTCGGCTTCATTACCCCTGAAGGCGGCGGCGAGGATCTCTTCGCGCACTTCTCGGAAATCCAGGCCGCGGGCTTCAAGACGCTGAAGGAAAACCAGCGCGTCGAGTTCGAAGTCAAGATGGGCCCCAAGGGCAAGCAGGCCACGGCGATCAAGCCGCTGTAAGCCGCACCATCAGCAGCACGTGGAAACGGCAGCCCTCGGGCTGCCGTTTTTCTTTTCAGGATTCCGTGGCACAGCAGCGGTCAACGCCCCTTCTTCGTCGCACCCTTCACGCCAGCCATCTCCGCGCGATAGGCCTCGAGCCCCGCCCGGCCTGCCTTGCCCATCGCCTCGAGCGTGTCCTTCCAGTTCCTGCGGCGCTCCCGCAGCGCCTCGACGATCGACTCCGCGATGACGAGGTTGCGGTACCACTTTGCGTTAGCCGGCACGATCGTCCAGGGCGCATGCTTCGCCGCCGTCTTCGAGATGGCGTCCTCGTAGGCTTCCGTGTACTCGTCCCAGTGGTCGCGCTCCTTCCAGTCGTTGGGATTCAACTTCCAGGCATTGCCCGGCGACACCTCGCGCTCGAGGAGGCGCGCCTCCTGCTCCTCCTTCGTGATGTGCAGGAAGTACTTGAGGACGATGGTGCCGTGCTCCGCCAGCAGCTCCTCGAAATCGGCGATGTGGCCGTAGTGCTCCTTCCAGAGAGACTTCGGCGCGAGGCCGTGCACGCGCACGACCAGCACGTCCTCGTAGTGCGAGCGGTTGAAGATGGCGAAGTCGCCCAGCCGCGGGGCATGGCGGTGCACGCGCCACAGGAAGTCGTGCTGCCGCTCCTCGGGCGTGGGAACGCCGAACGAGGTGACGATCATGCCGCGCGGGTTGAGGCAGCCGACCACGTGCTTGATCGAGCCGTCCTTGCCGGCGCCGTCGCGCCCCTGCAGCACGACCAGAACGCTGTTCACCTTGGCCCCGTACATCGCGTCCTGGAGGGCGAAGAGCTCCTCCCTCAGCGGGGCGAATCGCTTCTCGGCTCCTTCGCGGGTGATGCCTTTCGGCGGATCGGCCGGGATGCGATCAAGGCGGATTGCCTGGCCGGGTTTGTCGAAAACAGTCTGCGACATGGTCCTCTCCTTCGGCCTCGTCATTCGAAAGTCCGCCGCTCGCCTGCGGTGCGTCCCCGTCCCTGACGAGGCGATGCATCGCCTCGTGTCCTAATCCGCGAATCCCCCGACGGCCTTGAGCGAGCCCTGCAGCACTCGGCCCGTGCGCGCACGCGCCCCGCGGTAGCCCTCCAGCTCCGTCGGCGACACGTTCACGAACGACACCTTGTCGCCACGACCCTTCCCCTTCACCTTGAGGCTGCCGGACACGGCCCGCACGCCCAGGAGCGCCTCGCCTTCGTGCAGGCGCATGAGGATCACGCCCTTGCCGCCGCCCGAGAGCTGGTTCACCTCCGCCAGCGGGAAGACGAGGAGTCGGCCTTCGCCGGAAAGCGTCGCAACTTCCGTCACCTTCCCGCGAATCGTTTCCGGTGCCAGGCACCGCTCGCCCTCGCCCACGTTCATGAACGCCTTGCCCGCTCTTTGCCGGGTGACAAGGTCCTTCAACTGGCAGAGCAATCCCGTGCCGCCGCTGGAGGAGAAGAGGAGTTGCGTCTCGGGGTCGCCCGCCAGCACGCCCACGATGCGCGCGCCGGCGAGATCCACGAGGGAAGTCGCGGGAACGCCATCGCCCTTGCCACCCGGGAGATCCAGCGCGCGAACGCTGAAAGTCCGGCCATTGGTGGCCACCAGCACGATGGGGTGAACGGTCCGCGTCTCGATCACGGCAAGCGGCCCGTCGCCTTCCTTCCACGAGAGCGTCGTGGCATCGATGCCGTGCCCCGTGCGCGTGCGCAGGAACCCGTTGCGCGAGCAGATCACCGTGATCGGCTCATCCGTCAGCGTCTCGACGGGAGCAGCTGCCGCGCGCTCGGCCATCTCGATCATCGTGCGGCGCTTGTCGCCGAAGCGCTCGCCGTCGGCCGTCACTTCCTTCACCGCCAGCTTGCGGCGCGCGCCTTCGCTCGCGAGCAGCTTCTCGAGCTCGCCCTGCTCCGCCTTGAGCTCCTTGATCTCGCGCTCGATCCTGATGCCCTCGAGCTTCGCGAGCTGGCGAAGGCGGATCTCGAGGATGTCCTCGGCCTGGCGCTCGCTCAGCTTGAACTTCGCCATCAGCGCCGGCCGCGGCTCGTCGGCGTTGCGGATCACCTTGATGACCTGGTCGATGTTGAGGAAGGCGATCATCCGCCCATCCAGGATGTGCAGCCGGTCGAGCACCTCGCCCTGCCGGTGCCGCAAGCGCCGCTCCAGCGCCTCCAGCCGGAAGGCGGCCCACTCGCGGATCCAGTGCGCGAGGCCCGCCTGCTTCGGCTTTCCTTCCCGATCGATCGCCACCAGGTTCATGGACGCGTTCGCTTCGAGCGAGGTGTGCGCGAGCAGCAGGTTCATCAGCTCCTCGGGCGCGATACGCGAGGTGCGCGGCTCGAAGAGAAGGCGCACGGGATGCTCGCGGTCCGAATCGTCGCGCGCCGTTTCCAGCACGCCGAGCACGGCGGACTTGAGCGCCAGCACCTCGGCCGACACCGTCTTCTTGCCCGCACGGGGCTTCGGGTTCGTGAGTTCCTCGATCTCCGCGAGCACCCTGGCGGCATTGGTGCCCGGCGGCATCTCGGTCACCGCGACGCGGTACTGCCCGCGCGCCAGCTTCTCCACCGTCCAGCGCGCGCGCACGCGAACGCTGCCACGCCCCGTCCCGTAGGCCCGGGCGATCTCCTCGGGCGGGGAGATGATCTGCCCGCCGCCGGGGAAGTCCGGGCCGGGAACGGACGCGAGGATCTCCGCATCCGTCGCCTTCACGCTCTTGAGCGCCGCGACGCACGCCCCGACCACTTCGCCCATGTTGTGCGGCGGGATCTCGGTGGCCATCCCCACGGCAATGCCGGATGCACCATTGAGGACCGCGATCGGCAGGCGCGCAGGCAGCAGCCGCGGCTCCTGCAGCGACCCGTCATAGGTCGGGATGAAATCGACGGTGCCGCGGTCCAGCTCCGCCAGGAGGATCTCCTCCGCGAACGCCGTGAGCCTGACTTCCGTGTAGCGCATGGCCGCCGCGCCATCGCCATCGCGCGAGCCGAAGTTGCCCTGCCCCTGGATCAGCGGATAGCGCAGCGTGAAATCCTGCGCCATGCGCACCGCCGCCTCGTACACCGCCGAGTCGCCATGCGGATGGAATTTCCCGATCACGTCGCCCACGATGCGCGCGGACTTCTTGAACGGCGAGTCGTGCCGGTTGCCCAGCTCGCGCATCGCATACAGGATGCGCCGCTGCACCGGCTTCTGGCCGTCCTCGATGGCCGGCAGCGCACGCCCCTTCACCACGCTCATCGCATAGGCAAGGTAGGCGCCCTCCGCGAAGGCGGCCAGCGGCACGCCACCGTCCGGGGGCGGAGCTGGCGGCCGCGGCGGTGAAGGCGGTGAAGGCGGCGACGGCGGATTGATCGCGAACAGGTCAGGTGTCTTCGTATCAAGCATGGTGTTTCCGGATGTTATGAACGACAGCGCTTATCGAAGCCACTGCAGGAAAAAAAAGTGGAAGGTGTTCTTTTTTCTTTTCTGGCCGAATGAGATTGCAGTCGAAGTCGAAGCGGTGGGCACTTCGACATGGGCTCGGACAACGATGCCCGAAGCACCTTGACTCGGCCAGAAAAGAAAAAAAGCACCTTCCACTTTTGTTTTCCTGCATCCTTGCGCGGGTCCGCTCCCTGCAGCCTCGCCTCCGCGTCCCGCAGCATCTCCTTCGCTCCCCGCAACATTGCCCCCGCTTCTCGCATCATCGGCTTGCCGAAGCCACTAGATGTCCGCCTCGACGAGGTTGCCGCGCTCTTCCAGCCAGCTGCGCCTGGACGCGGCCTCGCCTTTCCCCATGAGCAGCGTGAAGACCCTGTGCGTGTCGGCCAGGACCTGCGTCGATACGGTCAGCGGCAGCAACCGCCGCGTGTCCGGGCTCATGGTCGTCTCACGCAACTCCTCGGGATTCATCTCGCCCAGGCCCTTGAATCGCCCGACATGGACGGCGCTCTCGCGCACCTTCTCGTCCTCGAGCTTGAGGAGAATCGCGTCGCGCTCCGCCTCGTCCAGCGCGTACAGGCGCCGCTCGGGGCGGGACTTGCCCTGCGCATCGACCTTCACGCAGTAAAGCGGCGGCTGCGCCACGAAGATGTGCCCGTTGGCCAGCAGCCCCGGGAAGTGCCGGAAGAAGAGCGCCAGCAGCAGCGTCTGGATGTGCGAGCCGTCCACGTCCGCGTCGGCCATGATGATCACCTTGCCGTAGCGAAGGCCGGCGAGCGCCTTGGCGGCCTCCGGGATGGCGTGCGGCTCGATGCCGAGGGCGACCGCGATGTCGTGCACTTCGTTATTGGCGTAGATCTGGGTGGGATCGACCTCGAAGGTGTTGAGGATCTTGCCGCGCAGGGGAAGGATCGCCTGGAAGTGCCGGTCGCGTCCCTGGCGCGCCGAGCCGCCGGCGGAGTCGCCCTCGACGAGGAAGAGCTCGTTGCGGGCGATCTCCTCGCTCTCGCAGTCGGTGAGCTTGCCGGGAAGGACCGCAACACCGGAGCCGCGGCGCTTTTCGGTCGCCTTGCCGGCCTTCTGGCGCGCGACCGCCGCGCGGATCGCCAGCTCGGCGATCTTCTTGCCCGCTTCGACGTGCTGGTTCAACCATGCGTCCAGCGGGTCCTTGAGGCGGGAAGCCACGAGCTTCACCGCGTCGCGCGAATTGAGCTTTGCCTTCGTCTGCCCCTGGAACTGCGGGTCGAGCATGCGCGTGGAAAGCACGAAGCGCAGGTGCTTCCACACGTCTTCCGTCTGCAGCGTCACGCCACGCGTGAGCAGCTCGTGGTGCAGGCAGAATTCGCGGATGGAGTCGAAGACGCCGGACTTGAGGCCCGACTCGTGCGTGCCGCCCTCGACGGTGGGAATCAGGTTCACGTAGGACTCGCCGCCCCCGCCGCTTTCGCACCAGGCCAGCGCCCACGCAGCCCCCTCGCCTTGCGCGAATTGCGGGTCACCCTCGCCGCAGTACGACTCGCCCACGATCACGGGGCTGGCCACCCCCTCCTCGCCCGCGAGGCTTTCCTGGAGATAGGCGGCCATGCCACCCTCGTATTTCCATTCGACCGTGTCGCCCGTCGCCTCGTCGGTGAGGCGCATCGCGAGGCCGGGCAGCAGCACCGCCTTGGCGCGCAGCAGGTGCTCGAGCTCGGCGCGCTTGATCCTGTCGCTGTCGAAATACCTGGCATCGGGCCAGGCACGCACCCAGGTGCCGGTCTGCTTCGACGCAGTCGTGCCCGTCTTCCTGAGCTTGTCCACGAGGAAGCCATCCTCGAAGGCAAGCGCCCAGGCGACGCCATCGCGCTTCACGCGCACTTCGAGGCGCTTCGACAGCGCATTGGTGACGGAGACACCCACGCCGTGCAGGCCGCCGGAGAACGCGTAGGCGCTGCCGCCCGTCTTCTTGTCGAACTTGCCGCCGGCGTGCAGGCGCGTGAACACCACCTCGACCGTGGGCACCTTCTCCTCGGGGTGCGGGCCCACGGGGATGCCGCGGCCGTCGTCCTCGACGCTCACGGAGCGATCGGCGTGCAGCGTGACGGTAATCATCGTGGCCGCGCCGGCCAGCGCCTCGTCGGCGGCGTTATCGACGACTTCCTGGATGATGTGCAGCGGCGTGTCGGTCCGGGTGTACATCCCCGGGCGTTCCTTGACCGGCTCGAGGCCTTTCAGGACGCGGATGGATCGTTCGTCGTATCGGGAGGAGGTCATGCGTGGGGGGCGTTCGGTGAATCCGGCATTTTAAGCGGTCGCGCCTGCCTGTGCGAACCTGCGGTGGCGGACACGGCGTCTGACACCCGACAAGCGGTTGGCCTCGCTGCGGAAGCACAGACGGGGTAATCTCCCGCGGGCGGGTCCACTCCATTGAAGCGCTCCCTGAGCGGCCCCTCGCAACTCCGATACGAAAGGAAATGCCCATGAATACCCGCCTCGGGTGCGCGATCGCCCTCGCCTGCCTTCCTCTGGCCCTGTCCTTCCCGTCCGCCGCGCAGGAGACCGTGCGCCTGAACGGCGCCGCAAGCGCCGTTGACAACCTCGTCACGCCCAACAAGGCCGCCGTCGAGAAGGCGACCGGCTATGTCCTTGTGGTGGACAAGAGCAACGCCGGGAAGGGCCTTATCGACCTGGTCGATGGCAAGTGCGACGCAGCGCTCGCCGCCGCGGACCTCGAGACCACCGTCGCCGCCGCCAAGGCGGGCGGACGCGTGGTGGACGCCACGAAGCTGCAGATGGTCGCCATCAAGAGCGACCAGATCGTGTTCGTCGTGAACCCGGCCAATGCGGTGCGCAGCCTCACGCACGCGCAGATCCGCGACATCCACACGGGCAGGATCGCCAACTGGAAGGAAGTTGGCGGCGCCGACCTCGCGATCCTGGTCGTCACCGATACCGCTTCCAGCGCCACGCGCGGCCTCATCCGGCAGGCGGTGCTGAAAGGCGCGGACTACGTCGCCATGGCCAAGGCCGTCCCGGTGGACAGGATCAGCGACGAGGTGGCCGCGGCGCCCGGCGCGATCGGCGGGCTGGGGGCCGGCTTCGTGAAGCCCGGGGCCGTCGCGGTGGTGGTGACCGACAAGGTCGAACGGCCGCTGGGGCTCGTGACGATCGGCGCGCCGAGCGAGAAGGTGGCCCGCGTCATCGCGGCGCTGAAGGCCCAGGTCGCGCGCTGAACTTCGGTTAGGGAGAAACAGGGTCAGCGTACTTTGCACAATTCTTGCACAAAGTACGCTGACCCTGTTTCTCCCTAACGCTGGACGTCCACGATCTTGACCTTCACCTTGCGTTCCCTGCGTTCGCGGATCACGGTCAGTTCGGCCACGGTGCCGATGCCGGCGCGGTCGAGTTCAGCGGCGAAGATGCCCATCGCCTCCACGGGATGTCCGTTCACCGCGATGATCACGTCGCCCACCTCTCCGGTGCGGCGGTCGACGGCCACGAGGCCGGCGTCGGAGGCGGGAGAGCCGCGCATCACCTCCGCAACCACCACGCCGGTGATTCCCGCCCGCGCGGCGATCACGGGATCCACGGCGCGAATGCCGATCCCGGGCAGCGACGCCTTTCCGCGCGCGATGAGTTGCGGAACGATGCGGTTCACGAGGTCCACGGGAATGGCCAGGCCAACACCCGCCGAGGCGCCCGAAATCGACCGGATGGCGGAGTTCACGCCGACGAGGCGCCCGGCGCTGTCGAGCAACGGCCCACCCGAGTTGCCCGGATTGATGGCCGCATCCGTCTGGATCGCCCCGGCGATCTCGCGAAACTCCGAGGTGGGCAGGTGACGGTCCAGCGCGCTCACGATGCCGGTGGTAAGCGTGCGCGAAAGACCGAAGGGGTTTCCGATGGCGTACACCGTCTGCCCGATGCGCAGATCGCGCGATGTTCCCAGCGGGATGGGCTTCAGGTACTTCGGGGGCGTGGCGAGCTTGACCACGGCGAGGTCGTAGTCCTCCGCAAAACCGACGACTTTCGCCTCCATGGGCTTGCCGGCATCCAGGCTCACCGCGACGCTTCGCGCGCCGGCCAGGACGTGGAAATTGGTGACGATGTGGCCTTCCGTGTCCCACACGAAACCGCTGCCCGCCCCCTGCGCGACGCCGGCCGAGAAGAGCCCGTTGCGCTCGAGGCGCTCGGTGGTGATGTAGGCGACGGAGGGCGCCGTCGCCTCGAAGAGGTTCGCGAGCGCCAGCTCATGAGGCTGCAGGGGGCCACGGGGCGTCACCGCGCGGGGCTCCGGCGCCCCGCCCTTCTGCGCCCACGGCGACAAGGCGGCAGCGGCCGACATCACGGCAGCGGCGAAGAGCAGGGATTTCTTCATGGAGGACATGATCGGAGTATGGACCCCGGAAGGTCGTGACTGTTCACGCCGGCATCAAGGCCGGTCAATCGAGCGGCGTGGACTCGAAGGCCGGCAGCGCCTCAAGCTGCGCGGAAAACCTCACGAGCGACGGATATTTCCAGGCCGGCACGAGGTCCGCGTTGTAGTACTGCCCGAATCGCCAGGCCACCGCGGTGGCGATGTCGGCGGCGTTGGGACCCGCGCCCTGCAGCCACGGGTCGGCCCTGCCCACGGCATCCTCCAGCACCGTGAAGGCGGAAAGCGCCTGCCCGAGGACACGCTCGTGCCACGGCTCGTGCCGCTTGTCGGTGGGGCGCTGCTCGTGCTCGTAAACGAGGCTGACGCACTTGTCGCAGGCCGCCAGCGCGAACCCCGTGAGCCGGAGCGCCTCGCGCCTCGCATCGCCCGCGAGCGGCATGAGCCGCTTCTCCGGCGGCACCAGGCCCTCGAGGTAATCGAGGATGAGCGTCGAGTCCATGAGCGCCACCCCGTCGTCGCAGATGAGCGTGGGCGCCTTCACAACCGGGTTCAGCTCGCGGAAGCGCTCGAAGTCCCGGAACACGGAGACAGACTGATGCTCGAACGCGATGCCCATGAGTTTCAGGGAGATCGCCACGCGGCGGACATACGGAGAGTCGAGCATGCCGATGAGCTTCATGGCGGCCTTTCGTCGATGAAGACGGCATTCTGCCGCAAATTGCGCGGCGCGAAATCGCGCCCTAGCGGCGGGCGCGCAGGCGGCGCAGGCGCTTGCGGATGCCTTCGAGCATGGCGATGCTCTGCTGGAGTTCCTCCTCGACCGTGGCGATCGAGCGTTCCAGCGCAGTGCATTCCACCGTGATCCTGCGCACATCCAAGGGATCGCGCGCGTTCTCGGACCGGTGCTCGAGGTCGTTCAGTTGCAGCCGAAGGTGGTCAAGATTCATGTCGCGGGCTCCGCCCGCTTATTGTCGCCCTGTCCGAGCCTGTCCTCTTGCGCCAGCGCAACGACTGCGCTCGACGTCCCGCGACCTGCGCCGCTCCCGCTTCAATACCGAGCACTGCCCGGCGTGCGCGGGAACGGGATCACGTCGCGCACGTTGGCCAGGCCGGTCACGTACGCGACGGTGCGCTCGAACCCCAGGCCGAAGCCCGCGTGCGGCACCGTGCCGTAGCGGCGCAGGTCGCGGTACCAGCCATAGGCGGCCGGGTCGAGTCCGGTGGCGGTGATCCGCTGGTCGAGCACGTCGAGCCGCTCCTCGCGCTGGCTGCCGCCGATGATCTCGCCGATGCCCGGGGCCAGCACGTCCATGGCCGCGACCGTGCGCCCGTCCTCGTTCAGGCGCATGTAGAACGCCTTGATCTCCTTCGGGTAGTTCATGAGGACCACGGGCCTGCCGACGTGCTTCTCGGCGAGGAAGCGCTCGTGCTCGCTCTGCAGGTCCATCCCCCACTTCACGGGAAACTCGAACTTCTGCTTCGTGCCCTCGAGCACCTTGACGGCCTCGGTGTAGTCCATGCGCTCGAAATCGGCGCTGACCATCGATTCGAGCTTGGCGATGACGCCCTTCTCGATCCTCTCCTCGAAGAAGGCCATGTCGTCGGGGCGCTCCTCGAGCACTGCCCGGAAGATGGCCTTGAGGAGGGCTTCGGCGAGCGTTGCGTCGTCGGCGAGGTCTGCGAAGGCGATCTCCGGCTCGATCATCCAGAATTCCGCCAGGTGGCGGCTGGTGTTGGAGTTTTCCGCGCGGAACGTCGGGCCGAACGTGTAGACCTTGGAGAGCGCCATGCAATAGCTCTCCACGTTCAACTGCCCCGATACGGTCAGGAACGCCTCGCGGCCGAAGAAGTCCTTCGTGAAGTCGACCTTGCCCGAGGCGTCGCGCGGGGGGTTCGCGGCATCCAGGGTGGAGACGCGGAAGAGCTCGCCCGCCCCCTCTGCATCGCTCGCCGTGATGATGGGAGTGTTGACCCACACGAAACCCTGCTCGTGGAAAAAGCGGTGGATCGCCATCGCGAGCGTGTGGCGCACGCGCGTGCACGCTCCGATCACGTTGGTGCGCGGGCGCAGGTGCGCCACTTCGCGCAGGAACTCCATCGTGTGCGCCTTCGGCTGGATGGGATAGGTGTCGGGATCGTCCACGCGGCCGATCACCTTCACTTGCTCCGCCTGCATCTCGAAGGGCTGTCCCTTGGCGGGCGAAGGAACGATGGTGCCGACGGCCTCGATCGCGCAGCCCGCCGTCAGGTGCACGACCTCGGTGGCATAGTTGGCCAGCGTGTTGGTCGCCACGATCTGCACCGGATGGAAGCACGATCCGTCGGAGAGGTGGACGAACGACAGGCCCGCCTTGGAATCGCGGCGGGTACGCACCCAGCCGCGCAGCATCACGGGCTCGCCGGCGGGCGCGGTGCCGGCTAGGATGGACTTGCAGGAAAGGACGTTCATGGCAATCCCGGGACTTTTGGAAAATGGGGACAGACCCCTTTTCCCGAAAAGGGGTCTGTCCCCATTTTCAGGTGGGTGCGGTGATGATGTTCTCGCCTCGCTCGAACACCACCTGCGCCCGGCCGACGATGAGCGGGTCGAGCGCGCCGATGACTTCGGGGCTCTTGGTGGTGTAGGTGAGCTTGTGCAGCAGGTAACGCAAGGCGCTCGTTCGGGCGCGCTTCTTGCAATCGCTCTTGATCACGATCCACGGGGCGTCGGTCGTGTCCGAGTGGAAGAACATCGCCTCTTTCGCCTGCGTGTACTCGTCCCACTTGTCGAGCGATGCCTTGTCGATGGGCGAGAGCTTCCACTGCTTGAGCGGGTGCACCTCGCGCTCCTTGAAGCGGCGGCGCTGCTCGCGGCGGCTCACGGAGAACCAGAACTTGAACAGGTGGATGCCCTGGCGGACGAGCATGCGCTCGAATTCCGGC
This sequence comes from Betaproteobacteria bacterium, assembly GCA_016720855.1. Taxonomy (NCBI): domain Bacteria; kingdom Pseudomonadati; phylum Pseudomonadota; class Betaproteobacteria; species Betaproteobacteria bacterium. Next base: position 1,363,512 of record JADKJU010000001.1, read on the forward strand.
GCCTGGCGCATGAATTCCTGGTATTCGGCATCGGTGCAAAAGCCCATGACGCGCTCAACACCCGCGCGGTTGTACCAGCTCCTGTCGAAGAGGACGATCTCGCCCGCGGTGGGCAGGTGCTCCACGTAGCGCTGGAAGTACCACTGGCCGCGCTCCTCCACCGTGGGCTTCTCCAGCGCCACCACGCGCGCGCCGCGGGGGTTCAGGTGCTCCATGAAGCGCTTGATGGTTCCCCCTTTGCCGGCGGCGTCACGCCCCTCGAAGATCACGACGACGCGCTGGCCGGTGTCCTTCACCCACGCCTGAAGCTTGAGTAGCTCCACCTGCAGGCGGTACTTCTGCCGCTCGTAGCTCTTGCGGGAAAGGAGGTTCTTGTAGGGATAGCCCCCCTCTTGCCAGGTGTCCGCGAGCTCGCGGTCGGCATGCCGGCGCGCCAGGGTGTCCAAACCCTTCTGCTGCTCCAGCACGGAGCGCAGGATCCGGGCCGCGTCGCCCGGAGTCACGCCCTCGAGCAGGTCGCGGATGGCGCCGGCCGTCACCTCGTCCGCGGCCTCGCCCGCCTGTTCGATCGCGTACTCCTCGATGGCGCCGGGCTCCAGCACCGGCGCGGTATCGCCCGCTTCCGCGCGGCGCACGGCATCCTTCGGGACGATCCGCCCCGCGCTTCTCGTCGCGGGCTTCGAGATCCTCTTTGCAGCGGGCTTCGAGATCCTCTTTGCAGCGGGCTTCGAGATCCTCTTTGCAGCGGGTTTCGCGACGGGCTTCGAGACTCCCTTCGCAGCAGGTTTCGCGACGGGCTTCGAGATACCCTTTGCGAGGGGCTTCGCGACGGGCTTCGGGCCCGCGTTCGCCGGGGGCGTCGAGATCGCTTTCCGAACGAGCTTTCCGGCCGCAGGACGCCGGGGCTTGCGGCGGACGGTGACGCGGCGGGTGGACGACATCAGGACACTCCTCGAAAAATGCGGGCCGATGAATTCCGTATAGCACGCACGACCTGGCGGCCTCTGATTCCCGTCAAAGCGACGGTGCCCGTACGCCCGTGCGCTCGTCGAACCTGGCCGTCACCGGCCCGCGCCCCGAGTAGCGGTCGAGCAGGACATAGATGACGGGCGTGATGTAGAGCGTCACGGCCTGCGAAAGCAGCAGCCCGCCCACCACCGCCAGGCCGAGGGGCTGGCGCAGCTCCGCGCCGGCGCCCAGGCCGAGCGCGATCGGGATCGCGCCCATGAGCGCCGCCGAGGTCGTCATCATGATCGGCCGGAAGCGCAGCAGGCACGCCTCGCGGATCGCCTGCGCGGGCGCCATCCCCTGGTTGCGCTGCGCGTCGAGCGCGAAGTCGATCATCATGATCGCGTTCTTCTTCACGATGCCGATCAGCATCAGGATGCCGATCATGGCGATGATCGACAGATCCATGCCGAACGCCCACAACGTGATGAGCGCGCCCACCGCGGCCGATGGCAGCCCCGCCAGGATCGTGATCGGGTGGATGTAGCTCTCGTAGAGCACGCCCAGCAGCACGTAGATGGCGAGCAGCGCGGTCACGATCAGCCAGATCTGGCTCGCCTGCGACGCCTGGAAGGCGGCCGCGTCCCCGCCCCAGTTGGTGAGCACGGACGAGGGCAGCGCCGCCTCCCGCGCGAAGCGCTCGACCTTCCTCGACGCTTCGCCAAGCGATGCGCCCGGCGCAAGGTTGAAGGAAACCGTGATCGCCTGGAGCTGCCCCTGGTGGTTGATCGAAACCGGTCCCACGCTTCGCTCCACGCTCGCAATCGAGCTGAGGGGCACGAGCGCCCCGCCCTTGGCGCGCAGGTAGATCTTGGAGAACGCGCTCTCGTCACGCCTGTCCGGGTCGCCCGCCTGCAGGATCACCTGGTAGGCGTCGGTCGCGGTGTAGATCGTCGAGACCTGGCGTTCGCCGAACGCGGAGTAGAGCGCGTTGCGGATGTCCTGGATCTGCACGCCCAGGGTGTTCGCCTTGTCGCGGTCGATGGTGAGCTGCGCCTGCAGGCCGCGAAGCTGCGAGTCGCTCGTCACGTCGCGATAGACCGGGTCGGCGCGCATGAGCCCCATGAGGCGGGTGGCGCCATCCTGCAGCCCGCGATCGTCCACGCTCTTCAGGACGAACTGGTAGCGGGCCTTGCTGATGCGTCCGCCCAGCCGCAGGTTCTGCAGGGGCGTGAAATAGACGCTCACGCCGGGGATGCGGCGCACGTCACGGCGAAGCTCCTCGAGCACCTTGTCCATCTTCCCCCGCTCGCCGCGGGGCTTGAGGTTGAGGAACAGCCGCCCGGCGTTCGAATTCGAGGCGTTCACGATCACCGTTTCCACCGCGGGGTTGTCGCCGATGGTCTTGCCCACCTTCTGCAGCAGCTCCGACATCGCCGGGAAGGAGATGTCCTCCACCGCCTCGGCGGTGACGATGACCTGCCCGAGGTCCTCGGTCGGAAAGAAGCCCTTCGGGATGGCGACGAAGAGCACGATGGTCGCCGCAAGCGAACCGAATGCCACCGCCACCACCATCGACCGGTGACTCAGGCACCAGTCGAGGCTGCGCCCGTAGCGCTCCAGCGTCCAGCGGAAGATGGCCTCGAACCACGCCGTCCAGCGAAGCACCGGGTCGTCCTCGCGGAAGCGGTGCAGGAAGCGCGAGCCCAGCAGCGGGATGAGCGTGAGCGATACCCCCGCGGAGACGAGGATCGCGAGCGACACCACCACCGCGAACTCGTGGAAGAGCCCGCCGATCACGCCGGGCATGAAGAAGATCGGGATGAACACCGCCACGAGCGACAGCGAGATCGAGACGATGGTGAAGCCCATCTCCTTCGAGCCCTTGAGCGCTGCCCACATCGGTGCCTCGCCCGCCTCCACGTGGCGAACGATGTTCTCCAGCATCACGATCGCGTCGTCAACCACGAGGCCGACCGCCAGCGTGATGCCCAGCAGCGACACGTTGTCCAGCGTGTAGCCCAGCGCCTTCATGAGCGCGATGGTCCCCAGGAGCGAGATGGGAAGCGAGAGCGCCGGGATGATCGTCGCCGTCGGGTGGCGCAGGAAGAGGAAGATCACCATCACCACGAGCCCGATGGTGATGGCGAGCGTCACCTTCACGTCATGGATGGCCGCGCGGATGGGGATCGACCGGTCGTTTCGCACCTCGAGCCGCACCGAGCCGGGCATCTGCGCGATGAGCGCGGGGATGGTCGCGCGGATCCTGTCCACCGTCGTCACCGTGTTCGCGTCCGGCTGGCGCTGGATGGAAAGCGTGATGGCGCGCGCGCCGTTGGCCCAGCTCGCCGTCTTGATCGATTCCACGCTGTCCTCGACGTCGGCCACGTCCTCCAGGCGCACGGTCTGGCCGCCGGGCAGGTTCGCCACGATGAGACGCGCGAACTGCGCCGCCGTCGTCATCTGGCGGTTGGCCTGGATGGTGAGGGTCTGGCGCGGGCCATCGAGCGTGCCCACGGGCGTGTTCGCGTTGGCCGTGCGAAGCGCGGTGGCGATGTCGTCGAGCGTGAGGCCGCGAGAGGCCAGTGCGTCCGGCCGGGCGCGCACCCGGACGGCGAAGCGCTTCTGCCCGTTGATGTTCACCTGCGCCACCCCGGGCAGCGTCGAGAGCGTGGGCGAAATGAGGTTCTCGGCGAAGCTGTTCAGCTCCGAGAGCGCCATCGCCGGGGAAGTGAGCGTGACGAAGAGGATAGGTGCGTCCGCCGGGTTCACCTTGCGGTACGACGGCGGGTTGGTCATCTCGACGGGCAGCGAGCGCGCCGCCCGCAGGAGCGCGGCCTGCACGTCCACCGCCGCCTTGTCGATGTCTCGCTCCTGGTCGAACTCGAGCGTGATCTGCGTGTTGCCGAGCGTCGAGGAAGAGGTGATCACGTTCACGTCCGAGATCGTGGCGAACTGCTTCTCGAGCGCAGTCGCGACCGACGAGGCCATGTTCTCGGGGCTCGCGCCCGGCAGGTTGGCGCTCACCGAGATGGTCGGCGTGTCGAATTGCGGCAACGCCGCAATCGGGATGTCGCCATAGGCGATGAGGCCCGCCACCACGAACGAGGCCGACAGGAGCACCGTCATCACCGGTCGCCGGATGAAGGGCTCGGAGAAGTTCACGACGGCGCCTTCGAGGCGGCCTTGCCCTGGCCCTCTGCCTTGCCCTGGCTCTCTGCCTTGCCCCGGCCCTCTGCCTTGTCTTCGGCCTTGCCGGACTTCGACTCGGGCAGGGAAACGAGGCTGCCGGCGCCCAGATTCTGCGCACCTTCCAGGACCACCTTTGTGCCGGGCTCGACGCCGGTCACCGCCGCAATCCCCGAATCGAGATACTCGACCAGCACCGGCCGCAGGGTCACCCTGCTGTCATCGCCCACCACGAAGACGAACCGGTTCTCCGGCCCCGTCTGCACAGCCTGCACCGGCACGACGCGGGCCATCTCCAGCGTGCGCGGCGCCACCGACACGTTCACGTACATGCCGGGCCACAGGCGGTTCGCGCGGTTGTCGAACTCCGCCTTCACCCGGATCGTGCCGGTGGAAGTGTCCACGGCGTTGTCGACGAAGTTCACGCGCCCCGTGAGCACCTGCCCGCTCCCGTCCGGCGTGGCCGCGACCGAAACCGCGCCCGCGGCGAGCGCGCGCTGCAGGCCTGGAAGCTCCTTCTCCGGCAGCGTGAACGCGACCTGGATCGGGTCGATCTGGGTCACGGTCACGAGCACCGTCCCGTTGGGCTGCACGAGGCTGCCCGGGCGCACGCCGATGGCGCCGGTGCGCCCGGCGAAGCTCGCGCGGATCTGCGTGTTGCCGATCGCCACTTTTGCCGACTCGACCGCCGCCATATCCACCGCAAGCTGCCCCTTGAGCGAATCCACCTGGTTCTGCGCCGTGTCGAGCGCCGACTGGGAGATGAATTTCTGCTCGAAGAGCTGGCGCTGGCGCTCCAGCGTGCGCTGCGCGTTCGCGAGGTCGGCGCGGTCCTTTTCCACCTGCGCCTCGGCCTTCTTCAGGTTCGCCTCCTCGGCGCGCGAATCGAGCGAGACGAGGAGCTCGCCGCGGGCCACCGTCTGGCCCTCGCGGATGTGCACTTCGCGCACGGTGCTCGTGATCTGCGCGCGGATGTCCACCGACTGGATGGCCACGACGGTGCCGTTCGCGATCAGCCGCACCGGCACGTCGCGCCGCTCGACCGTCGCCACGGTCACGGGCACGGCGGCGGCCCCGGCCTTGGCTGCGGCCCGCGGCGAGCCGCCCTGCCGCGAAAGCCACCAGCCGCCAAGCGCCGCGAGGAGCGCTAGCGCGACGACAGCAGCGAACGCGCGGCGGCGCATCAGCAAACGGCCGCGATGATCATCGCGGTGGCAACGGTCACCTTCTTCGCGTAAGGCACGTGCAGGAATTCGTTGGGCCCGTGCGCGTTCGATTTCGGGCCCAGCACGCCGGTGACCAGCATCTGCGCGTTCGGGAACCTGATGCCCAGCATGCCCATGAAGGGGATGGTGCCGCCCTCGCCCATGTAGGCGGCGGGCCGGCCGAAGTTGGCCTGGGAGGCGGCATCGAGCGCGGCCGACAGCCAGGGCGCGAGCGACGGCGCATTCCAGCCCGTCCCCGCGGAACTGCAATCGAAGGTGACGCGTGCGTTGCAGGGCGGATCCGCTTCCAGCGCCTGCTTGAGGGTTCTGCCCGCATTCGGGGCATCGATCAGCGGCGGCAGGCGAAGCGAGAGCTTGAGGGTCGTGAACGGGCGGTGCACGTTGCCGGCGGAATTCGCGGGCGGCAGTCCGTCGGCGCCGGTGACCGAGAGCGCCGCGCGCCACGTGCGATTGAGGACCAACTCCACGGGGTCCTTCGTCACCGGCTCGGCGAAGATCGAGGCCGTGCCCTGGTCGTCGCAGCACGAGGCCCAGGGAAAGCGCTTCCACATCGACTCGCCCAGGATCGCGGCCGCGAGCTTCGCCTGCTCGAGGCGGTCGGCGGGAATGTCGCAATTGAACGCATCGGGCAACACCGCGCCCGTGCGCGAATCGTCGATGCGATCGAGTATCCGCCGCGCGATGCGGAACGAGGACGGCACCACGCCACCGGCGTCGCCGGAATGCACGCCTTCCTCCAGGATCTTCACCTCGAGCGTGCCGTTCACGAGACCCCGGAGCGAGGTGGTGACCCAGAGCTGCTCGTAGTTGCCCGCGCCCGAATCCAGGGCGATGACGAGCTGCACGTCGCCCATGCGGGGTGCGAGCAGGTCGAGGTAGGCGGGCAAATCGTAGCTGCCGCTCTCCTCGCAGGTCTCGATGAGCCCCACGCAGCGCGGGCGCGCGACCCCCTCGGCATCGAGCGCCATCACGGCGCAGAGCGCCGCGAAGACTGCATAGCCGTCGTCCGCGCCGCCGCGGCCGTAGAGCTTGCCGTCCTCGATGACGGGCTGCCACGGTCCCAGCCCTTCGCGCCAGCCCGTCATTTCCGGCTGCTTGTCGAGATGGCCGTAGAAGAGAACCGAACGGTCGGCTGGAAGGCCCCCCGTGGCCGGAATGTCGAAATAGAGCACCGGGGTGCGGCCCTCGATGCGCACGATCTCGAGCGCAAGGCCGCGGACTCCCTGCGCCTGGATCCACTTCTGCGCCAGGCGGATCGCCGTCTCGAGGTGGCCGTTTTTCGCCCAGTCGGCGTCGAAATGCGGGCTCTTGGCGGGAATGCGGATGTAGTCCACCAGTTGCGGGACGATGTCGGCATCCCACTGCCTTTCGATGCGCTCCGCGAGCGGGGCGGCGGCGACGGCAGGGATGTTGAGGCGGGCGGCCATGGGGTCTTTCCTCGATGGGTAACCTCTAATTCTACTGCGCCCTCCCCGGGCCGCGTAAAATGGAGCCTTCCCTCCCCTTTCGAGTCCCTGCCCCATGAAACTCACCGACCTGCACAAGAACGAGGGCCTCAAGATAGACGGCGAGACGCGCCGCGGCGGCATTCCCGACCGCTATGGCCGCGGCTCCGCCGTGGTTCCGGATCGCAAGGAGCAGCGCAAGCTCGACGCCGCCGCGGGCCTCGTGCCCTTTGCGTGCAAGCTGCATGGCGACCTCGTGAAGGAACTGCAGGCGCGCGCACAGGCTTCCGGCTCGGACCTGAACGAGACCGTCGCCGACGTGCTCAAGAAGGGGCTGGCCGCGAAGAAGTAGGCGCGGCCCTCGTGGCGCTCAAGGCGACCATCTTCAAGGTGGAACTCACGGTTTCCGACATGGACCGCGGGCACTTCGAGACGCACCAGCTCAGGCTTGCGCGCCACCCGTCCGAGACGGACGAACGCATGATGGTGAGGCTCCTCGCGTTTGCGCTGAATGCCGACGAGCGCCTGTCGTTCGGGCGCGGCCTGTCGAGCGAGGGCGAAGCGGATCTTTGCCTCACCGACCTCACCGGCGCCATCGACCTGTGGATCGACGTGGGGCTGCCCGAGGAGCGCGAGATCCGCAAGGCGTCCGGCCGCGCCTCCCGGGTGGCGGTCTACAGCTATGGCACCGGGTCGGAGTTGTGGTGGAAGCAGAACGCGCCAGCGATGGAGCGGCTTGCCAACGTGGCCGTGATCGACCTCCCGGTCGAGACGAGCCGTGCGATGGCGGCACGGGCATCGCGGAACATGAAGCTGCAGTGCACCATCCAGGACGGCCACGTCTGGCTCGCGGACGACGAGGTGTCGCTCACGATCGAGCCGGTGGTGCGCAAGGCCGCGTGAGGCTATTGCGTCACGCCCTCCTCGCGCTTGCGGCCGTGCTGGCCGCCGCGTGCGGCTCTTCCGTGCCGAAGCTCCCGAAGCTCGATTCCACGGCCGTGGTGCTCGCCTTCGGCGACAGCCTCACGTTCGGAACGGGGGCAACGACGCAGCAGGCGTACCCCGCGGCGCTCGCCCGCCTCATTACGCGCCAGGTCGTGGCGGCAGGCGTGCCCGGCGAGACCTCCGAGGAAGGGCTGCGCCGCCTTCCGGGAGTGCTGGAGGAAGTCAAGCCGCAACTCCTGGTGCTGTGCCACGGCGGCAACGACTTCCTGCGCAAGACGGGCGAGGAGGCCGCCGCGAACAACGTGCGCGCGATGATCCGCCTGGCGCAAGGCCAGGGCATTGCCGTGATGCTCATTGCCACGCCCAAGCCCGGCTTCGGGACCTCGAAGGTGCAGTTCTACGAGGAAATCGGCAAGGAGTTCGCCATCCCCGTGGAGGCCGATGTGCTCGCCGATGTGCTGGGCTCCCGGTCGCTCAAGAGCGACCTCGTGCATCCCAATGCCGACGGATATGCGCAGGTCGCGCAGGCTGTCGCGAAGATGCTCACGAAGGCCGGCGCGATCTAGCCGGTGCGGCCCCGGCAGCGCCGGGAATGCCATGCGCGTGTGCGCGACGACACGCCGAGGTCAGTAGAACTCGACCCTTTCGAAGCCGGCGGCCATGAGCACCTTGCCGATCACCTCGCGTGCCCGCGCTTCGGCTTCCTTGTGGATGCCGCTGGCGTGCGCGGCGGTCAGGATCGCCTCGCGCGCCATTCGCCGCGCTTCGGTTTCGAGATCCTTGTCGGGTCGAACAAAAAAGCCGGTTCTCCGGTCGTACACGAAGGTCTGCTTTTCATCCAGGTAGGCATCCGTGACCGCCGTCTTCGGAAGGTGCAGGGAGATGCCCGTGCCGCTGACGCGAACGTCTTGCGCGGTCACCTTGCCCAGATCGATTCCGGCCTTCACCACGCCCTGCCCCACCAGCAGGATCTTGTCCCTGCCGAAAGTCTTCTCGATCTCGTGGGTAACGACTTTCGACATCACGTACTTGATGGTCGCCAACTCCGACAGCGCCTGCACCTGCTTCAGTATCACCGGGGGGTCGGGTTCGCGCTTCCCGGAGGGGCCGCCGATCCAGAGTCCCGCGACGAACGTCACGGCCAATATTCCGAGACCAGCCAACACTCGCAGCGCTTTTGCGGTCATGGGGGCGCTCCAGTCATGGGGGCAACGACGCAGGCCGGGTGACTATATAGCGCCTGGCCACGCGGCGAGCGTTCGCAGCGGTACCCGGTCCGCGCTGCCTGGCACCGCAAGGTCACTCGTTTCACTAGATCCAACCGCGGCAGCCGGGCGCGCCGCAGCGGCACCGAAGCCGGCCCTCGTGGTGGCTGTCCTCGTAGTCCACCGTGAGTTCCTCGCCTTTCCGGATGTCGCGACGCGCATAGAACTCCGCCCGGTCCTTCGTGCGCCGCATGAAGGTATTGGGCTCGCAGGAATGGTTGATGAAGCGAAAGCCCGTGCGCAGGCCGCGCCCATCGATCGCCTTGCGCTCGAGTTCCACGATGGCGACTATCTTCAGCTTCGCCGCCCGCCGCCGCGCTTCGGCGATGGAAACGACCTCCCCTTCGAACTCGCCGATCTTGGCGCGTTTCGGGATGAAGCCGCCCGCGAAGAGACCGCGTCCGGTGATCGGACTCGGCCCGACGATGAGCGCGTCCTGGATCGGCGACGAGAAAACCACGCGCTTCATGGGCCGAAAGTCTAGCACCGCGATCCTCGCCCCTTTTGAGGCCGCGTGACCCACCACGCGATGATCCCGGCGGCGACCAGCATCGCCGCGGCCATGTAGAAGGGCGTGCCCGGCACGTGTACGCCCGCGCCTTTCGCGATCGACTGCGCGAAGGCCTGCGTGAAGAGCGTCGGCCCGATCAGCCCGGTGATCGCCTGCAGGCTGGCGGTCGCGCCCTGCAACCGGCCCTGCTCCGTGGGGTCCACGCGCCGGCTCATGATCGCCTGCGCCGACGGCCCCGCGAGGCCCCACAGCGCCATGACGGGGATGCCGACCAGGAAGAGCGTGCCTGTGGACGCCGCCCCGTAGATCGCCATGCCGATGGCGCCGAAGGCAAGGCCTGCCCCCAGCGCATGCCGCTCGCCGATCCGTTTCACCACCGGCCGGATGAGCCCGCCCTGCACGATCATCGAGCACACACCTACGCCGCCCAGCACCAGTCCCACCGCCATTTCGCCCCAGCCGTAGCGGTAGCCCAGGTAGAGCACGGTGACGGCCGGGAACACCACGTGCGAGAGCTGCATGAGGAAGAGCACGGCCGCGATGCCGTAGAGCTCGTGGTGCGAGCGCAGGAGCTTGAGTGAGCCCACGGGGTTGGCGCGCTTCCACGAGAACGCGGCGCGCTTTTCCTTCGGCAGCGATTCCGGCAGCACGAAGTAGCCATAGGCCGCATTGGCGATCGCGAGGACACCCGCCACCCAGAACGGCAGCCGCGGATCGACGCCGCCGAGGACGCCGCCCAGCGCCGGACCCAGGGTGAATCCCAAGCCAAAACCGGCGCCGACCATCCCGAAGGCGGCGGCGCGCTTTTCCGGCGGCGTGACGTCGGCGATGTAGGCGAAAGCGGTGGAGATGCTCGCCGCGGTGATGCCCGAAATCACGCGCCCGGCGAAGAGCCAGGCGAGGTTCGGGGCCAGCGCCATCAGGAAATAATCGAGGCCGAGCCCGAGGCAGGAGATGAGGATCACCGGCCGGCGGCCGAACCGGTCGGACACCGCGCCCAGGATCGGCATGAAGGCGAACTGCATCAGCGCCCAGGCGGTACCGAAGACGCCATAGACCTCGGCCGCGCGCGCCGTGTCGCCGCCTTCGAACGACTCCACGAGCTTCGGAAGGACGGGGATCACCACGCCCATGGCGATCACATCGACCACCACGAGGGCGAAGATGAAGGAAAGGGCGGCGGGACGGGCGGCCATGGATCAAAAGGCGTCGTAAAGCCGCGAGTCTACGTTGTCGAGGAACGAGCCGCGCTGGCGGGCAGGGCGACCCTCCGGGCCGCGCGCCGCAGCTATTCGAGGCCCCGTTGATCCGGGGCAAAAAACGCTGCCTCCCCCGGCGCGTAGATTGGAGTCGGGATACTTTCCCGAGGAGATCGCGATGAAAACCACCCCCAATCGCCATGTTCAAGGGCGGCATGAGCCGATCTTCGCCCCACGCCACGACGACCCGTATCTCGAGGTCGGCAAGCCCGCGCACGACGCGCGGTGCCAGGAATGCGGCGTGGTCTTCCACAAGGGCCGCTGGGCGTGGGGCCCGACCCCCGAGGACGCCGTGTCGATGACCTGCCCGGCCTGCCTGCGCATCCATGACCGCTTCCCGGGCGGCTACGTGACCCTCAAGGGGCCGTTCGTGCAGGCCCATCGCGACGAGTTGATGCAACTCGTGCAGGCGCGCGAGGCCTACGAGAAGGCCGGGCATCCGCTGGAGCGCGTGATGGATATCGGCGGGCGCGGCGAGTCGCTCGAGATCACCACCACGGGCAACCACCTCGCGCGCGCCATCGGCAACGCGGTGCGCGCGGCCTACGACGGCAACCTCAAGCTGCGCTACCAGTCCGACGAGAACCTGGTGCGCGCCGTCTGGACGAGGTAGCGGCGATTCCCTAGGCGGTGTGGTGTGTCTTCTCGCGCCACACCTGCCGGAACTTGCCGCTCACGGGGTGGGCGGCGATCTGCCCCGTCTCCATGCGCATCGAGATGCGCGCAAGTCCCTGGCAAGCGAGAAAGCGCACGAGCGATTCCTTCACGCGCGCGGCGGCATCGCGTGAATGCGAAGCGGGCTCCAGGCGCACGCGAAGCGCACGCGGGCCGGTCTGCACCACCTGGAAGCGATGCACCTCCGAGCCCTCCTCCACGGCCGTGCACAACGCCATGGGCATCACCGGCACCTCGTGGCCCTTCAGGTCGTGCAGGCGCAGGATCTCGTCGCGCCGGCCGTCGATGCGGATCACGGGGAAGAGGCGCCCGCAGCCGCAAGGCTTCGACACGCAGGTGACGCTGTCGCCCAGCTCATAGCGGATGAGGGGCTGCACGCGGTTGGCCAGGTTGGTGAGGAGGACAGAGGCCGAAGGCGTGTCCGGCGGCACGGGGGCGTAGTGCTCGTCCACGGGCTCGAGCACGACCCAATCGTCGTTCACGTGCAGCGAGCCCTTCTCGCACTCGAAGGCGATGTTGAGGAACTCCGAGGCGCCGTAGTCGCCGGCCACCCGGCAGGCGAAGGCACGCTCGATGTGGTCGCGCGTCATGGGAGCGAGCCACTCGCCGCCGTACCAGAGCACGGAGGGGGTGATCGCGAGGCGCCCGGCATCCTTCTCGTGGGCCAGGGCGCGCAGCACCGTCGCATAGGAGGCGACCACCGTCGGCTTGAAGCGGTCCAGCTCGGCACAGATCTCTCGAATAGGCGCCGTCACGGGAAAGACGCGCGCGTTCGCCTCGAACCATGGGTGCAGGGCGCGCAGGCGCTCCCAGCCGACCACGCCCGCGAAGTGCCCCTCGGTCGCGGCGATGAGCGCATAGCGGTGGCCGGACAAGGGATCGTTCCAGTTCCACGCGGGCGCCAGGGAACCCATGCGCACCGCCCCGAGCGCGTCATAGACGGCCAGCGCATCCCCGTCGTGGACGATCAGGCCCGGCACGCCCGTAGTGCCGGAACTGGAGAACACCGCGTAGCGGCCCAGGAACGGTTGCCCGACGCGCGCGCGATCGGAGATGAACTCCTCCACGCCCCTCAGCGTGACGGCGGGGTCGGTGACCCAGTCGTCGAAATGCGCCATCAGCTGCGCCTTGTGCACGGGCGGCAGGTCCGTCAGGCGCAGGTCGCGGTGCGCAGTCTTTCCCCAGTGCGCGGCGTAGAAGCGCGAATGGCGGGCCGTCCAGCCGATGAGGCGCGAGAGCCGGTCGGCCTGCAGCCGCGCGATGGATGCACGTCCCCCGGCTTGCGCCCAGCTCGCGTCCATCGTGAAGCTGGCCCAGCGCCACATCGAATCGAGGAACGACCAGCTCTCGGCCTTCACATCCTCCTCCGGAGAACTCCCATGTTCCCTTGTTACACCCCCGGGAATCGGCGCAACCCCGGTTGGATCAGGAAAACCTGACCTGGAAGGGATCCTCAGTTGCGGGGCCGCCGCTCGACACAGTAGGAATGCCCCAGCGAGGCGAGCTCGCTCTGGGAAAGGCTGTCGGAGCGGTTGGCCGCCTGGATCATGTAGGTCGCCACCTGCTCGCCCCAGTTGTCGGAGGGTTTCCTTACGCCCTGCTCCAGGTCCTTCACCCCGCTGCGCTTCGCGTTTTCGATCGTGTTCGCGATCTGCGCGGTGATGCTGCGGCAGGCGCGCTTGACTTCCTCCGAAGCGGCCTGGGCAGCGGCCGCGCCCGGTGCGAGCGCGGCCAGCAAGCCTGCGGCTGCGACAAACGTCTTCAGGTCGTTCATTCTGCAGAATCCTTGGCGTGGTGGTGACTGGTCGATGGATATTTTACCTTGCCCTCGACTTACCCTGCGCACTCAATGCAGGCCGGCATCGCTTACACGGCGCGCAGCCTCTTCGACCTCGGGATTGCGGGGAAAGGTTAGGATAGGGTTCCGCTGACTTCCTCCCGCTTCGCCATGGCCGACAAGACCTCCTCCAAGCCCCCGCCCCCGCAAGCCGATGCCGCCGTCCCGGTTTCGCAGCGGATCCGCGAGCGGCTGCGCAAGGGCCGCGAGCGCTTCCACGCCAACGACAACATCGCGAAGTACATCGAGCCCGGGGAGCTGCACGAGCTGCTGGACGAGGTGGAAGCGAAGATGCAGCGCGTGCTGGAAAGCCTGGTCATCGACACCGAGAGCGATCACAACACGAAGGGCACGGCGCGGCGCGTGGCGAAGATGTATCTCACCGAGGTCTTCCGCGGCCGCTACAACGCCAACCCGCCGGTGACCGAGTTCCCGAACATCGAGCGCCTGAACGAACTGATGATCGTGGGCCCGATCACGGTAAGGAGCGCCTGCTCGCACCACCTGTGCCCCATCATCGGCAAGGTGTGGATCGGCGTCATGCCCAACGAGCATTCCAATCTCATCGGGCTTTCCAAGTACGCGCGCCTGTGCGACTGGGTCATGAGCCGCCCGCAGATCCAGGAGGAGGCGGTGACGCGGCTGGCGGACCTGCTGCAGGAGCGCGTGAAGCCCGACGGCCTGGCGGTGGTGATGGAGGCCGATCACTTCTGCATGCAGTGGCGCGGGGTGAAGGACACCGATTCCAAGATGATCAACAGCGTGATGCGCGGCTCCTTCCTCAAGGATCCGAACCTGCGCCGCGAGTTCCTCTCGCTCCTCGCGAGAAAAGGCACCTAGGAGGCCTACGATGCTCGTCCGACTTCTCTACGCCAGCCGCTCGGCGAAACCCGTCGCCCCCGAGGTGATCGAATCGATCATGGAACAGTCGCGCAAGCACAATCCGGCGCTCGGCATCACCGGCGTCCTGTGCCAGAGCGGCGACGTCTTCATGCAGGTGCTCGAGGGCGGGCGCGCGGCCGTGAACCAGCTCTACAACACGATCGTGCGCGACGAGCGCCACCGCGACGTGGTGGTCCTGCACTACGAGGAGGTGACCGAGCGCAGATTTGCGGGCTGGACCATGGGGCAGGTGAACCTCGCCAAGGTGAACCCCTCGACGCTCCTCAAGTACTGCGAGAAGCCGCAGCTCGATCCCTACGCCATGTCCGGCAAGGCCTCGATGGCCCTGCTGGAGGAACTGATCGCCACCGCGCAGATCATCTGCCGTTCGGCCTGACGCCTCCGCCCGAAGCGCTTCCCACCCGCCTGGCTCCGGAGCCCCCCGCATGACGCTCCTTCGTCACCGCCGCTTCGCGCGCCGCGAGGACCTGGGGCTCACCGCCGGCCAGTTCGCCGCACTCGAGCGGCTGGACACGCCGCAAAGGATCCAGGCCTTCCTGAACCGCATCCCCGCCAACCACGAGCTCGGCGGCGAAACGCTGCTGTCGGCCCGCGAGGTGCTGAAACAGCGCAGGGCGCACTGCCTCGAAGGCGCCTTCGTCGCCGCGTGCGCGCTATGGGTGCACGGCAAGCCCCCGCTCCTGGTCCACCTGGATTGCGACTTCTCCGACTACCCGCACTGCATCGCGGTGTTCAGGCGCGGCCGGTGCTGGGGCGCGATCTCGAAGACGAACGGGGCGGTGCTGCGCTACCGCGACCCGATCTACCGCACGCTGCGCGAGCTCGCCCTCTCCTATTTCCACGAGTACTGCGACCGCAAGGGGCGGCGCACGCTGCGCAGCTACTCCGGCGCCTTCGACCTGCGGCGCGTGGATACGGCCTTGTGGGCGTCGCCCGGGAAGGCCTGCTGGGACGTTCATGAAAAGCTGGTGGGACTGCGGCACTATCCCCTGGTCACCGGCAGGCAGGCGGCGGCGCTGTCGAGGCGCGACCCGTTCGAGAGCCGCATGGCCAGAATCGTCCAGTATCCGAAACCGAAGGAGCGTGCATGAGCGCATCGGTATCGATCGTCCGCACCGCCGGCACGCTGCCCGTTGCCTCGGTCTCCAATCGCGAGATCGGCGAGCGACTGGTGGCCGGTGTCCAGCTCGACGACGAGGCCGCGGAAGACATCGTCGCCAAGGTCCGCGAGCGCTCCGAACTCATCGAGAAGAAGACGGGGTTGCGGGCACGGCATTTCTTCGAGCCGGGCGAGTCACCGGTCACGGTCGGCCTGGAATTGCTCGAGCGCCTGATGGCCGGCGACGCCTGGTCGGATCTGGACGCACTGATCGTCTCCTCGTCCAGCACGCACGGCTTTCCCGGCCTTTCGCAGCAGATCGTCGCGGCCGCACGCGCACGGCACGCGGACCTGGGCGCCCCGTTCGTCCTCGATATCGGCAGCAATGCCTGCACGAGCTTCATGTACGGCGTCGCGATCGGCGCCAGTACCCTCCAGACGATGGGGTTTCGCCGCGTCGCCTGCCTCGCGATCGAATTCGCGTCACGCTGCATTCCCTACGATCCGCTGCACTTCGGCACCAGCACGCTCTTCGGGGACGCGGCAGCGGGCCTGCTGCTCTGCAGCGGCGACCCCGGCATTGCGGCGATACGCTCGATACGCGCCAGTTCGATGATCGACGCCGACACGATCGGGATGATCAAGGGAGGCGGAATGCAGGCCGCGAACCTCGCCCTCGACGTGCCGAAACCGGTCCGCTGGTACATGGCGGGGCCGCCGGTCGCGGTGGGCGCAACGCGCATCCTGATCGACGAGATCCAGCGGTACCAGGCCCGGGGCGCGCGCATCGACTGGCTCATTCCGCATCAGGCCAACCTCACGCGAATCCTGATCCCGGCCTGCGAAAGGACCGGCATCGACCCGGCGCGGCTGTGCGCCTCGTTCTCCGACACCGGCAATACTTCCAGCGCGAGCATTCCCCTGCTGCTCGACCAGCTGATCCGCGGCGGTCGCGTGCGGCCGGGGGAGTTCGCGCTGCTGATCGGATTCGGGGCGAGCTATACGATCGGCTCCGCCCTCCTCGAATTTCGATAACATGGGGGCAAGCGCCCGGCGCCGCCGGGAGCGCCAAGCTTCGACAATCGACACCGAGGAGATCAACCCATGCTTCGTGCCGCACGCATCGCCACGCTCGCACTCTGCTCCGCCCTGGTCGGGGCCAGCCCGGCATTCGCCATCGACTACCCAGTGCGCGCCGTGAAGGTGATCGTCTCCTATCCGCCGGGGGGGACCACCGACGTGCTGGCGCGGATCATCGCGCAGTGGCTCACGGACAAGATGGGCCACACCTTCATCATCGAGAACAAGCCGGGCGGCGGAAACAACATCGGCACGGAACTCGCGCTGAAATCGCCCCCGGACGGTTACACCCTCTTCCTCGTGAACCCGGCCAACGGCATCAACCAAACGCTCTACAAGGACCTGCCGTTCAGCATCCTCACGGATCTCGCCCCTGTCGCCGGCCTCATCAGCTCCCCGAACGTCATGGAGGTCACGCCCTCCTTCCCGGCCAGGACCGTGGCCGAATTCATCGCCTACTGCAAGGCGAACCCCGGCAAGATCAACATGGCCTCTTCGGGCGCAGGCACCTCGGTGCACATGTCGGGCGAGCTCTTCATGATGATGACCGGCTGCAAGATGACCCACATCCCGTACAAGGGCGCAGGTCCCGCGCTCACCGACCTCATCTCGGGCCAGGTGAACGTGCTCTTCGACAACCTGCCCTCCTCGGCGGGCCACATCAAGGGCGGCCGGATCCGCGCAGTCGCGGTCACCACCGCGACGCGCGAGACCTCGATGCCCGACGTGCCCACCGTCGCGGAGACGGTGCCCGGCTACGAAGCGGTGGCCTGGTTCGGCCTGGGCGCACCCAAGGGAACGCCAAAGGAGATCATCGACAAGCTCAATGCCGAGGTGAACCGCGCACTCGCGGACCCGAAGATGAAGGAGCGCCTGGCCGAACTCGGCGGCCACCCCATGTCCGGCACGCCAGAGGACTTCGGCAAGCGCATCGCGTCGGAAGTGGCGAAGTGGTCCAAGGTCGTGAAAGCCTCGGGGGTCACCCCCAACTGAGGGGTGCCTTGCGCCTCCTTCCGGAACACCGTGAAGGAGGCGCTCGCGCCTAGGTCGAGAGCTTGCGTCCCAGCCTGCTTTCGACAGCTTCGATCTTGCTCTTCAGGCGCCCGCTTTTCCCTGCCCGGTAGTCGATCCGGATCGAGGTGGAGATCCGGCTGCAGTCCTGCTTCATCGCCTCGAAGCAGGCGGTGACGACCTTCATCACCTCGTCCCATTCCCCTTCGATGATCGTGCCCATGGGCGTGAGCCGGTACGGCAACCCGCTCCTGTCGATGATGTCGAGCGAGCGAGCCACGTACTCGCTCAGGCTTTCGCCCTTGTCGAAGGGGGACATCGAGAAATCGAGTAGTACCATCGCTCTTCGCCTCGCCACGTTGCCGGTCGTTCGCCATGCTACCGCCAATGCCCCGCCTCGCGGGCGGGCCGCTCGTGTGCCCCCTCGCGAACGCTGCTCGCGGCGGCCTCACGATCATCCCCTTGCGCACGGACGTGGCCGGCGCGGCCGCGTCGCCGATGACTACCGGGAACAGCAGGCCGGAGCGCAGCAGGATGCGGGCTTCACCGCGCGGACGAAGGCGCTGACGAACTTCCCGGCGACCTCCTTCGCAATGGCGTCCGCATCCATTCCTTCCGCCGCGAGAAAGGCCCGGGCGTCGTCGCCATCGTAGACGCGGGTGACCTCGAGATCGATGTCGCCAAATCCGGCGGCGGCGAGCTTGCCCCGGTAGTCCGCGTCCGAGAGCGCCCCGGCGACGCATCCGACCCACAGCTCCATGTTCCTGCGGATGGCCGGCGGCACCTCGCCGCGCACGACGACGTCGGATACAGCGAACCGGCCGCCGGGCTTGAGCACGCGGAAGGCCTCGCGCAGCACCTTGTCCTTGTCGCCGGAAAGGTTGATCACGCAGTTCGAGATGATCACGTCGACGGAGTTGTCCGGCAGCGGGATGTTCTCGATCTCGCCCTTCAGGAAATGCACGTTCGCGAGCCCGCTCGCGCGCTTGTTCTCCTCGGCCAGTGCGAGCATGTCGTCGGTCATGTCGAGGCCGAACGCCTTGCCCGTCGGGCCGACGCGCCGCGCGGACAGGAGCACGTCGATGCCGCCGCCCGAGCCCAGGTCGAGTACGGTTTCGCCGGTCTTGAGCTGCGCGAGGGCGGTGGGGTTTCCGCAACCCAGCGAGGCCTTCAAGGCGTCGCCGGGCACGGCGCCGGCCTCGTCCGCGCCATAGAGGTTGGAGGTGATCGGATCGCAGCAATTCGAATCCGCCTCACCGGTGCCGCAGCAACTGGCACGGCCAGCCCGCACCTGGCGAGCGGCCTCGCCATACCGCTTCCTGACGACTTCCTTGACTTCGTTTGCACTCGACATGTTCATTCCTTTCAAACGAGTTGTTCGTACCAGCCCTTCGTCACGCGAAGACCACGTTGCATCGTCTGTCGCTCACGAAGCCTTGCGCTTGCGCTTCGCGGACGGCACGCAGCCGACGACGCCGCTCGCGCCCTGGCAGCAGTTCTCGGTCAGGTAGTCCACCAACTGGTTCATGGTGGCGAAGTTGGCTGAGTAGTAGATGAACCGCCCCGCCTGGCGGGAGCTCACGAGCCCGGCTTGGGACAGTTCCTTGAGATGGAACGAAAGCGTGGCGTTGGCCATGCCGAGACGCTCGGCGATCCCGCCGGCCGCCATACCTTCCGGTCCCTGCTCGACGAGCAGCCGGAACATGTCCAGCCGCGATCCTAGCGAGAGCCCGGCCAGGGCGGATAGGGCTGCTTTCTTTTCCATGTTTCCAGTTTTATGGAAATAAAGTGCGATGTCAACAGGGGGCGGGCAACGGAAGGCTCTCGCCACTGCGATCGAGTACGGCCGATGGGCCTGCCCGAGGGTTGCCTCCAGCAAACCACCCGGGCGACGATCGAGACTTCCTTGAACCGGGTCTCGATTCCATTGGGCGGGATCCGGCTCATCTCGTCCGCGACTTCCTTCATGGCGGCCTGGATGGGCGCGCGCAGGGCGGAAGCGGCGGGATTCAATGCGATAATCCAGCCCATGCGCGCACTCGCCCTCCTCGCCACCGTCGCCGCTCTGGGCGCCGCCGCCCAGGGTCCCCACGACCCACTCGCCCTCGTCGCCGCCCAGAAGGAGGCCATGAAGGCCCTCGCCTTCATGGATGGCGCCTGGCGCGGGACGGCGTGGACGCTGCTGCCTTCCGGCGAGAAGCGCGTGATCACCCAGACCGAGCGCATCGGGCCGTTCCTCGACGGCTCGGTGAAGGTGATCGAGGGACGCGGCTATCGCGACGACGGCAGCACGGGATTCAACGCACTCGGCATCGTCTCCTACGATCCCGCGAGGAAAGCGTATTCGATGCGCTCGTGGGCGATGGGCCGCTATGGCGACTTCGCCTTCACGCCGCTCGCCGACGGATATGCGTGGGAGATCCCCGCAGGACCGGGGGCCACGATCCGCTACTCCGCGACCATCAAGGGCGACACCTTTCGCGAGGTGGGCGACCGCACCGTTCAGGGCAAGGATCCGCTACGCATCTTCGAGATGGACCTGAAGCGCGTCGGCGACACGGGATGGCCGGCGGCCGATCCCGTACCGGCCCGCTAGACTTCCAGCGCGATCCGCTCGGCCTTTTCCGGCGCATGACGGGCACCCCATGAAGAAGCCTGCCCACGTACACCTTTCGGACCTGCGTGGCTTCCAGCGGCTGGCCGTCGATGCCACCGTCGGCCTGGCCGACCTCGTCGAGGCCATGCATCACACGATTACCAAGGTACCCGGTCCGCTGGGCAAGGCACCCAAGGGACGCACGAGAGGCATCACGGGTTTCGTTTACCGGTCCGTTCGCGGCGTCACCCGCCTCGTCGGCCTGAGCGTCGATGGCCTGCTGGGCCTGCTCACGCCGCTCATCGCGGAGAAGCGCTCCTCGCAGGAGCGCGAGACGGTGCTCGCCGCGTTGAACGGAGTGCTCGGTGATTACCTGGCCGAATCCGGCAATCCGCTCGCCATCGCCATGGGCCTGCGCAAGAGCGGCACCCCGGTGGCCCTGAACCGCGCCGCCCTGGCTGCCGCATTCCCGAAGCCGGGCGGCAGGGTTCTCGTCCTGCTGCACGGCCTGTGCATGAACGACCTGCAGTGGAACCGGGAAGGCCACGACCACGGCGCGGCCCTGGCGCGGGACCTGGGCTACACGCCGCTGTATGTGCACTACAACACCGGCCGGCACATCAGCGCCAATGGCCGCGACTTCGCCGACCTCATGGAAACGCTCCTGCGCGAATGGCCGCACCCCGTCGCGCAACTGGCGATCCTGGGCCACAGCATGGGAGGCCTGGTGGCCCGCAGCGCCTGCCACTACGCCGCGCTCGCCGGCCATGACTGGCGCAAGCGGCTCGACCCGCTCGTAATGCTCGGCTCGCCCCACTTCGGCGCGCCGCTGGAACGCGCCGGCACGCGCGTGGATTACCTCCTGGGCATCAGCCCCTATACGGCGCCGTTCGCCCGCCTGGGCAAGGTTCGCAGTGCGGGAATCAAGGACTTGAGCCACGGCCACCTGCGCGACGAAGACTGGCAACCGAAGGCCAGGGCGGAGACGATGGCCTCTCACAGCCCGGTGCCGCTTCCCGGCGGAGTGCGCTGCTACGTGATCGCCGCCAGCAGGCAGGAACACCCGCCCTCCCCCGGAGCCAGGACCCGTGGCGACGAACTCGTGCCCGTGAACAGCGCCCTGGGACGGCACCGCGATCCGCGCCTGAGCCTTGCGATTCCGGAGACCAGCCGTTGGGTGGGGTACGGCATGGGACATTTCGACCTGCTCAGCCGCGGTGATGTGTACGAAAAGATTCGCGGCTGGCTTGCCGCCCCCTCCGGCCGCCCGGGCGACGCACCGCGGAACCCATGATCGAATCCCTCCCGGTCACCGCGGCGCGCGTCATCACGTTCAAGCAGCAGAAGGCGCTCATCAACGCCAGCGGCTTCTTCTTCGCGCTCGACGATGCGGACGACACGCTCGCGCGCCTGGATGAAATCGCGCGCTTCGAGCGAGCCTGCGAAGAGCGCCGCACCCGGGTACGGCCACGCTGCGCATTCGTGTAGGGTAAGGCCTTGAAGCGGAGGCGACCGCCCCCGTCGGCACTCGAATGCGAGGAAACGGAAATGCGCGGGACCCTGCGGCAATTGCGGCAAGCCGGAAATGACTGGCAGCGGCGCGCCCTTCACGCATTGGCGCCGACGTTCTTGGCCCTGGCATGCGCTGGCATCGCCGGATCCGCCCAGGCGCAAGACGGCAAGCTGGGCGCCTACACGGGAACGGTCACCATTTCCGGCACGGAGTTGAGCGCCGCCGGGAACCCGGGCAAGGTGGACTTTCGCGCCACCGTGAAGATCACGCTGCCGCTCACGAGCAGGAGCGACACCTCCGCGATGGCCGAGCTGAGCGACATCGACAAGCCGAGCGCGTCGGCCGAGATCACCCAATGGGATCTCGCGGGCAGGAACGCCTCGGCGGACTCCGACGGAAAGATCACGAGCTGGACTTGCGCGCTCGCGGCGCCGACCACGATCCCGATGAATGGGCAGGGCACGCTCAACGTCGACTATCGCAAGAAGACGCACTCGATGTTCATTGCGCTGGTTTCCCTCAAGCCGATCCCGCTCAGGTGCGTCAATTCGCGCTCGGGGGCTTACAGACAGACCCGGACCGTCAGCCTGTTCTTCGGCACCAGCGAGCCGGACGTCCTTCCGTGGAAGGAATTGCCCTTCGCGGACCCGGCGCGACTGAGCGCGAAATACAGGCTCGTGCCGGTGAGCCAGATGAAGGGACGGTACGCGCCGGTCGAGATGGCGTGGGACCTGCAGCTCACGCGTTGAGCGCGCTCCCGGGGCTCCCGGAGCCCGGCGGGCGACCTGCCGGGGTATATTGGCGCCCATGAAAATTCCGAAGCGACTGCAACCGCTCGTTGACGATGGCGTGATCGACTCCGTGGTGCGCCAGCTCATGAGCGGCAAGGAGGCGATGGTGTTCGTGGTGCGATGCGGCGCGCAGACGCGGGTCGCCAAGGTGTACAAGGAGGCCGACAAGCGCAGCTTCCGCCAGGCCGTCGACTACACCGAGAACCGCAAGACCAAGAACAGCCGCCAGGCGCGCGCCATGGCGAAGGGCACGCGCTTCGGGCGCGAGGCGCAGGAAAAGGCATGGCAGAGCGCGGAAGTGGATGCCCTTTACCGGCTCGCCGCGGCTGGCGTGCGCGTGCCCAGGCCCTACAACTTCCACGAAGGCGTGCTGCTGATGGAACTCGTCCACAACGACGAGGGCAACGCCGCCCCGCGCCTCAACGACGTGGAATTCACGCCGGAGATCGCCGTCGAGCTGCACGATCTCCTCATCCGCGAGGTCGTCCGCATGCTGAGCGCGGGCGTCGTGCACGGCGACCTGAGCGAATTCAACATCCTGCTGGGCTCCGAAGGCCCCGTGATCATCGACCTGCCCCAGGCGGTGGACGCGGCGGGCAACAATCACGCGCCGCGCATGCTGGTCCGCGACGTGGACAACCTGCGGCGCTTCTTCGGGCGCGTGGCGCCGGAACTGCTCGACACCGACTACGGCAAGGAGATCTGGGCGCTTTACAGCTCGGGCAAGCTGCACCCCGACGTCGCCCTGACGGGGCAGTTCGAACAGGACGACGCCGCTGCGGACGTGGAAGGTGTCATGCGCGAGATCGACGACGCGCGGCTCGAGGAGGCGGCCCGGATCCTGCGGATGCAGGAGGCCGGCTAGACGCCATGCCGCTCGGGAGCGCGATACCCGAGTGGGCATTCACCGCGGTTGCCGTCGTGACCGTCTTCACCGTCATGTTCGACCTCGGGCTCGCCATCGTGCCGGGCGAGTTCCGCTGGGTCTGGCAGCGGCCTGCGCTCATGCTGAAGGGCCTGTTTTCAGTGCTGGTCGCGGTCCCGGCCCTGGCGCTGGTCGTGACATGGGTCATGGCGCTTCCGCGGCCCGTGGAGGTCGGCATCGTGCTGATGGCCCTCTCGCCCGGCGCCCCGGTGGCGCTGCGCAAGTCCCTGGGCGCGGGCGGCCATCGATCGTTCGCCCCGGCTCTGCAGATCGCGGTGGCTGTGCTCGCCACTGTCTCGATGCCGCTGTCCATCGCGGCGCTGAACGAGTACTACGCGGCAGACGCGACGATCGCGCCGTGGCGCCTGGCAAAGCAGGTCTTCGTCGCGCAGTTGCTGCCGCTGGGGCTGGGCATGCTGGCCAGGCACCTTTCCCCGGCCAGGGCGGAATGGCTCGCACCCCGCCTCGCGCGGCTGGGGACCTGGCTGCTGATCCTCCTGACGGTGCTGGCGCTCATCGACGTCTGGGAAGTCGTGGTGAATGCCGGCGGGCGGGTCGCGCTGGCCATCGCGATCGCCACGATGCTGGCTCTGGCCGCCGGGTACCTGCTGGGTGGCCCCGACCCCGCGACGCGCACGGCCATGGCCATATCCAGCGCCGCGCGCAATCCGGGCCTGGCGCTGCTCGTCGCGACGCTGAATTCCGCTTCACCCGTCATCACGGCCACGATCCTGAGCTATCTCGTCGTCTCGGTGCTTACGGCGGTTCCCTTCGTGATGTGGCGGCGGCGGGCGGCGGCCCATTCCTTGCGTCTGTAATTTTTCGGCGCCGGAAAAGCGACCTGTCTCACAGCAGCGCGGGTGGCAGGCGCCGACACTGGGTCCATCGAAAACGATGCAGTGGACCCGGTTGGAGGCAAGTCATGAGAAACCTGATCAGCAGGGAATGGCCCGGCGCAACGCAAGTCATGGAGGCGGAGATCGAGCGCCACCACGACACCCTGCACGCCGTGGGATTCCGGCCCTCCTTCTACGACCACGCCTCCTGCACCCTGTATCCGTCGCGCCATGCGGACGGGAGCCCGGCGGACAATCACGTGCTGGACGGACTGCCGGACGAGGTGGTGGTCGTGCGGGCCTGCAACCGGGTGCTCGCCGTCAGGATGACGCTGGTCGCCGGTTTCGAGCGCGGCGGATATTTCTTCACGAAGGCGGCCGCCCTGCGCGCGGCCGTGGAGTGGAACCAAACCGCTACACTCGGGTAACGACCACTGCCGGATTCAGGGCGCGGGCGCCCCGCCCGCAGCCGCATGCAGGTGGCACGCCACCCGCCGGCCTGCCTCCACTTGCACGAGCGGCGGCAATTCCTCGCTGCACCGCGCCATCGCGTGCGGACAACGAGGATGGAACGCGCACCCGCGAGGCGGGTCCATCGCCGAAGGTATCTCGCCGATCACGCGCGGCAGCGCGAAGCGCGCCCTCGGGTCCGGCACGGGAGAGGCCGCGCGCAGCATCTGCGTGTACGGGTGCAACGGGCGGTCGAAGATCTCCGGCACCGGCGCCTCCTCGACGATGCGCCCGAGGTACATCACCGCCACGCGGTCGCACACATGGCGCACAACGCCCAGGTCGTGCGAGACGAAAAGCAGGCTCAGGCCGTGCCGGTCGCGCAGGCCCTCCAGCAACTTGAGCACCTGCGCCTGGACCGAGACGTCCAGGGCCGAGACGGGCTCGTCGGCGACGATCAGGTGCGGCTCCAGCACCAGTGCCCGCGCAATGCCGATGCGCTGCCGCTGGCCGCCGGAGAACTCGTGCGGGAAGCGCTTCGCGGAATCGATGGGAAGGCCCACCTCCGCGAGAACCGCCCCGACCCGCGCCTCGATGTCCCTGCCCCTGGCCAGCCCGTGCACGCGCAGCGGCTCGGCAAGCGTCTGCGCCACGGTCCGGCGCGGATTGAGCGAGGCGTACGGATCCTGGAACACCATCTGCATGCGCCGCCGGACGCTGCGCAGCGCCGGCCGCGCAAGCCCCATCACCTCTTCGCCCTCGAAGACGATGCGGCCCGCGTCGGGCTCGACCAGCCGCAGCAGGCACCGCGCCAGCGTCGACTTGCCGCAGCCCGATTCACCGACGAGCCCGAGGGAAGCGCGCTCCGGCACCGAGAACGACGCATCGACCACGGCGTGGACCTGCGCCGCGCGCCGGAAGAGCCCGCCGCCGACCGCGAAGCGCTTCCCGAGGCCCTGCACCGAAAGTATCGGGCTCGCGCTCACGCCGTGCCCCCGCGAACCCAGCAGCGAACCGCCCTCGCCTCACCCGTGGCGACGAGCGCCGGCCGCTCCGTGCGGCATTGCTGCGTCGCCAGCGGGCAGCGCGGCGCAAAGGTGCACCCGGCCCCGATGTCGCGAATCGACGGGACGTTGCCTTGTATCGGCTCGAGGGCACCGATGTCCCGATCCACCCGTGGCATGGAAGCGAGCAGCGCCTCGGTATAGGGGTGGCGCGGCGCCTCGAAGAGCGCCGCCACTGTCGCCGTCTCGACGATCTCGCCCGCGTACATCACGGCCACGCGGTCCGCGATGAGCGCCACCACGCCGAGGTTGTGGGTGATGAAGAGCACCCCGAGTCCGTATTCGCGCTTCAGGTCCTCGATGAGCGAGAGCACCTGGGCCTGGATCGTCACGTCCAGCGCCGTCGTCGGCTCGTCGGCCAGCAGCACCGCCGGCTGGCACGCGAGCGCCATGGCGATCATCACGCGCTGGCGCATGCCGCCGGAGAACTGGTGCGGGTAGTCGCCCATGCGCTTCGCCGCCGAGGGCACCTTCACCAGGTCGAGCGCGCGCTGCGCCTCCTTCCACGAGGCGGCTGCGCCAAGGCCGCGGTGGGTGCGGACGCTTTCGGCCACCTGGGCGCCCACCGTCATCGTCGGATTGAGCGCGGTCATCGGCTCCTGGAAGATCATCGCCACGCGATCGCCGCGCACCTTGTCCAGCGCCTTGTCGGGCAGTCCCACGAGCTCGCGGCCGTCCAGGCGGATGCTGCTGCCAGCCGAGATGCGCCCCGACGGCGCGGGCACAAGCCCCATCACCGCGAGGGCCGTCACGCTCTTGCCGCTGCCCGACTCGCCCACCACGGCGAGCGTCTCGTTGGGCGCGATGGCGAAATCCACGCCGCGCACGGCCGGATGCCACGCGCCGCGGGAGCGGAATTCCACGGTGAGGTCGCGCACCTCGAGCACGGCCGCCTCAGTCACGCTGCGCTTTCGGATCGATGGCGTCGCGCAGCCCGTCGCCCAGCAGGTTGAGGCCGAGGACGGTGATAAGGATCGCGATACCCGGCGCCACCGCGAGCCAGGGAGCGTCGAGGATATTCTCGAAGCCCTCGCGGATCATCCCGCCCCAGGTGGGGGTGGGCGGCTTCACGCCCAGGCCGATGAAGCTGAGCGAGGCTTCCGTGCGGATGGCGGTGGCGAGCCACATCGAGGCGACCACCACGATCTCGGAAAGCAGGTTGGGGATGATGTGCACCACCACCAGACGCAGATCGGAGAACCCCAGCGCCCGCCCGGCCTCGACGAAGTCGCGGCCCTTGAGCGAGATGGTGGGCGCGCGCGCGACCCGCGCGAAGGGCGCGAGCTCCGTGAGGGCGATCGCGATCACGAGGTTCTCGATGCTGGGCCCGAGCATGGCCACCACCATGAGGCCCAAAAGAAGCGTCGGGAACGACAGCAGTACGTCGAGGAGGCTCGTGACCGCCGCGTCGACCCAGCCGCCCAGGTAGCCCGCCGTGATGCCGATGGCGGAACCCACGACCATCGCGAGCGTGATCGCCAGCACGCTGATGGTGAGCGAGATGCGCGCGGCGTGCAGCAGGCGCGCAAGCACGTCGCGCCCGTAGGAGTCCGTGCCCAGGAGGTACTGCGCCGACGGCGCCATGAGGCGGTCGGCGATGTTCTGCTCCAGCGGATCGACCGGCCAGATGCTGGAAGCGAAGACCGCGGCCAGGACGACCGCGGCGATGAGCGCCAGCCCCAGCCACGAGGTCGGGTTGGCGCGGAAGCGGTGCGTCCAGCCGCGCGCAGGTTCGAGGACAACGGCCGGCGTGCTCACCGGTACCTCACGCGCGGGTCGATGATCCCGTAGGCGATGTCCGTGGCCGCATTCGCGAGCACGATGAAGCCCGCGAAGAAGACCATCAGCCCCTGCAGCAGCGTGTAGTCGCGCTGGTTGAGGGCGCCGAGGATGAGCTTGCCCAGCCCCGGCCGGTTGAAGACGATTTCGGTGAGCACGGAGTTGCCGATCATGGTGCCCAGGTAGAGGCCCACCACGGTGGCCACGGGGATCAGGGCATTGCGCACCGCGTGCCGCCAGACCACGTTGTTCGCGCCAATGCCCTTGGCGCGCGCGGTGCGCACGTAGTCCTCGCCGAGTACGTTTAGCATCGAGGAGCGCGTCACGCGCGTCACGTAGGCCGTCATGATGAGCCCCAGGTTCAGGGCCGGCAGCGCCAGGTGGCGCAGGCGGTCGATCGGGTCGTCCACCTTGGGCGCGGAGATCACCGGGAACCAGCGTAACTGAATCGCAAAGACGAGCAGCAGCAGGATGGCGGAAACGAACGCCGGGAAGGAAAGGCCGGCGAGCGAGAACAGGCGCGTGAGCATGTCGGGCAGCCGGTTGCGGTTCACGGCCGCATAGACGCCCAGCGGCACGCCGCACAGCACACCCAGGAGGATCGCCGCGGCCGTGAGTTCGATCGTGTAGGGGATCACAGCCAGCACCTCGGACCACACCGATTTGCCCGTGACGAGCGAGCGGCCGAGGTCCCCGCGCAGGATGCCGCCCAGGAACTCGAAGTACTGAACGGGGAGGGACCGGTCGAGGCCCAGCTTGGCGCGTAGCGCCGCCAGCGCCTCGAGGGACGCCTGGTCGCCCAGGATCACGAGCGCCGGATCGCCCGGCACCACGCGCGCGAGCAGGAACACCGCCGTCATCGCGAGGAGCAGCGTCGGCACCGCGAGCGCAAGCCGACGAAGCAGGTACTCGCCCATGGTCGCCTCAGGCAGCCTCGGCGACCGCGAACCGCCGCGCCGCGAAGGAAGCGATCGGCAGGTCGGTCGTGCCGCGCGTAGCCAGGTCGGCCACCGCGACACCGCAGATGGGCCCGAGCTGGAAGCCGTGACCCGAGAAGCCGAACACATGGATGAATCCGGGCGCCCCGGGCGAGAAGTCGATCACCGGCAGGCGATCGGGCATTTCCGCCTCGATGCCGCACCAGGAGCGCACGATGCGCGCCCGGCGCATGCGCGGGAAGAGCGCGGCGGCCGCCCCGGCGGACTTGGCCAGGTTCGTGACGTCGACCCAGCCCTGCTCCTGGTCGAGGTCGGCACGACCCTGCTGCCCGCCGCCGATGATCACGGTTCCCGATGGCGATTGCTTGAACGAAAGCGCGCGTCCCACCGCGCCGATCACGGGAAGAACGAAGGGCGGCATGCGCTCGGTGACGATCATCATCGAGGCGCGCGTGCGCATCGGAAACACGTCCCCGACGAGCGCCGCGAGCCGCCCCGCCCATGCGCCCGCGGCGTTCACGACCACCGGCGCGCGATAGCGCCCGCGCGTGCCGATGACCAGCCACGACCCGGCCTGCCTCTCGATGCCCACGACCGCCTCGCCTTCCTCGATCGCGGCCCCCGCCTCCCGGGCCCGCGTGCCGAATGCAAGGGTCGTGCGGAACGGATCGGCCGCGCCGTCGTCGCGAACGACCATCGCGCCGACGCAGTGGGGCGCGAGGGCGGGCACCAGCCGGCGCACCTCGGCCGCATCGATGACTTCCTCGTGATCGAAGCCCAGGCCGCGCACGGTCCGTGCCCGCTTCTCGAGCGTCTCCAGTTCCTGCGCCGACTCGGCCACCTTCACGTGGCCGCAGGCGGTGAAGCCGCAATCGTCGCCGACCAGCTCGCGGATGCGATGCCAGTAGGGCATGCCCTGCACGGAGAGCGGCACCTCGGCGAGGTCGCGCCCGAGCCGGCGCACGCCGCCGGCGTTGATGCCGGAGGCATGGCGGCCCACATGACGGCGTTCGAGCACGATGACGCGGCGCCCGCGAAGCGCCAGCTGCAGGGCCGCGGAGCAGCCATGCAGCCCGCCGCCCACCACGATCGCGTCCGCTTCGCGAATCAAGCGGCGCGCTCCTCGTCGGCGAGCGCGGCGAGTTCGCCCAGGCGCAGTGGCTTGAGCGGCGGGCGGATGCGGAAGGTGCCTACCTCCTGCGGCAGCACGCCAAGGGCGGCCGCGATGACCCCGGTGACCGTCGGGCCGCACATCCGCCCCTGGCACGGCCCCATCCCGCAGCGCGTGAACGATTTCACCTGGTTGGGTCCGAGGCAGCCCAGCGACACCGCCTCGCGGATGCGGCCGGCCGTCACGCCTTCGCACCGGCACGCAACGACGTCATCCGAGGGCGCAAGGAGCTCGGGCGCTGGCGAGTAGAGCGCGTCGAGGAAGCCGCGGATCGCATCGTGTCCTTCCAGCTCGCGGCGCACCGGCTCCGCACGCCGGTCGCGATCTTCGGGCGTAATGCGGCCCAACGCCGCCGCCGCACCCAGCGCTGCCAGGCGGCCACGGCATTCCGCCACGCGCGCGCCGCCGATCCCGCCGCAATCGCCCGCGACGATGATCGCCTCCACGTCTGTTGCGCCGAATGCGTCCGCGCGGGGCCGGAAGCACTGTTGCACCGGGTCCCAGTCGTGCGCGCAGCCGAGGGCAAGCGTCACCTGCGTGTTGGGAATCACGCCCTCGTGCAGCAGCAGCCCGCTGGCCGGCGCCTCGTTCCACTGCGACCCCACGCGCCAGCGCACACGCTCCAGGCGCGAATCGCCCGCAGCCTCCACGGCCTCGACGCCGGTCACGCGCCGGATGTCCGCCATGCGCAGCTGCGCGAGGTAACCCAGGCCCTTGGCAAGGTATCGCCAGCCGCGCAGGACGCCGCCGAGATGCGCCAGCGCCGTGCCCGGGATCGACGCACGGGCCGTGTCGAGAATGCCGGCGACGCGGCCGCCCGCCGCGACGATCTCGGCGGCGAAATGCAGGGTGAGGGGGCCACTGCCCGCGATCCACACGCCCGCGTCCGGCAGCAGCCCGATCGACTTGTGCAGGATCTGGGCCGCGCCCACCGTCATCACTCCCGGCAGCGTCCAGCCGGGAATGGGCACGGGGCGCTCGATCGCGCCCACGGCCACGAGGACGCGGTGTCCTTCGATGAGGCGGCTCGCCGTTCCGTCGGTGGCGAACACGCGCCCGTCGCGCTCGACCTGCCAGGCCTGGTGCGAGGCGAGGTACGTGGCGCCGCAATCGCGGAACGCGCGCGCGAGCGCCAGGCCGTGGCGGTACTCCTCGCCCAGCGCGGCGGCGCGGCCTTCCGCTTCCGCGCGCTCGACGGCCCGGTAGATCTGGCCACCCGGCTCGGGTTGCTCGTCGATGAGCGTCACGGTGAGACCGAGTTGGCGCGCCTGCACAGCGGCCGCCAGGCCTGCCGGGCCGCCGCCGATGACCACGAAATCGAATGGGGTGCTCACAGCTCGCGCGCTCCTTCCTGCCGGCGGATGCGCATGCCCGGGCGCACGACGACCATGCATCCCTGCTGCGACGGCTCGTCGTCGATGACAAGCAGGCATTCGAAGCAGACGCCCATCATGCAATAGGGCGCGCGCGGCTCTCCGGTGGCCGGCGAGGTGCGCGTGCTGGCGAGGCCCGCGATCAGGGCCGCAGCGGCGGCACTCGCGCCGCACGGCACGCTGACGGCGCGGCCCTCGACTTCAACGACCACCGCGTCGGCGGTGTCAGGCGGCTTTCGGAACATCGAATCGTCTCGGATGGAAAGCGTTGAGGAAGTCGCCGAGCTGTCCGTCGGCGATTGCGTTGGCGAAATCCGTGGCATGCGCAGCCGCCAGCGTGACGCCCGAATGGCAGATGGCGACGAAGGCGCCCGGGCAGCGCTCCGACTCGGCGTAGACGGGATGGTTGTCCGGCGTGAGGATGCGGATGCCGCCCCACGTGCGGTTCAGACGGGCGCTGGCCAGCTCTGGCAGGATGCGGATGGCACGGGCGGCCATGCGCCCGCCCACGGCAACGGTGGTGCGGTCGTCGAGCCCGGTCTTCTCCTTCGACGACCCGATGAGCAGGGTTCCGTCGTCCGTCTGCCGGATGCCGCTTCCCGGCAGCCGCAGGAATGGCCGGAACCTCTCGGTGACGAGGATCTGGCCCCGCTCGGCGCGGATGGGCGCCGGCAGGCCGATCTGCCCGGCCAGCGCCGGAATTCCGTGCCCGGCTGCCAGCACGACCTTGCCGGCCTCGACGATCCCCTGCGGGGTATGGACCAGGAAGCGGCTTCCGCGATGGACGATGGACCGGGCCGGCGCGTCCGCCCGGTAATGGACGCCGGCCAGCTTGAGCGCCGCGTGCAGCGCCCGCAGGAGCTGGAGCGGATTGCAGTGGCCGTCGTGCGGGCAGAACGAGGCGCCGCTGACGGACTCGCCCAGGCGCACGCCGGGCAGCACGCGCTCGAGTGCAAGCCGCTCGAGCATCTCGGTGCCATAGATGTCGGCCTGCGCGCGCAGCTGGGCCACCTTGAGTCGGCGCGCCTCGAAATCCGCCTCGCCCAGGCAGTACACGAGGCCCCCGTCTTTGCGATATTCCGTCCTCACGCCCGACATGGCCTCGAGGCGCTGCGCGAACGCCGGCCATTGGTCCGCCGAGCGGCGGGTCCAGCGCATGTAGGCGGGCAAGCCGTCGCCCTTGGACTGGACCCAGATCAGGCCGAAATTCGTGCGTGCCGCGCGCAGCGCCCGGTCGCCCTCGTCGAGCACGGCGACTCGCAGGCCGCGCTCCGCAAGCCCGAAGGCGATGGACGATCCCACGATACCGCCGCCGACCACGACCGCGTCGTAGCCGCCCGCGGCGGGCGACGCCCGATCGCCCCCCGATTTCATTTCAGCGTCGTCTTCTCGTTGATGGGCGGCGCGAGGTTCAAGGCCCCCTCGAGCGGCACGCCGTAGTCGACCGTGTCGCGACGCGCCCACACCTGCTGCAGGTCGAAGAGCGGGATGCCGCAGATCTCGGCGTTGATCTTCTCCTGGGCCGTGCGCCACAGCGCGATGCGCCTGGCGGGATCGGCTTCGCTGCGAGCCGCGTCGATCTCGGCATCGGCGACCTTGCAATGCGAAAAATTGGTCACCTGCGTGGGCGACCCGATTTCGGCGCGCGAGTGGTAGAACTCCGTGAGGTAGCTGTCCGCCACCGGGAAGCGGGCCGCGCCGTAGAACACGATGGCACTCGCGTCCTTGCGGATCTGGGCGTGGTACGTGGTGTGATCGACCACGTCCATGACGAGATTGATGCCGGCACGCTTGAGCTGTCCCTGCACCACTTCCATCACCGGCAGCTGCGCGGTGTTGCTGGACACGACGGCCTTGAGCGTGATGCCCTGCGCGTAGCCCGCCTCGGCCAGCAGCGCCTTGGCTTTCGCGACGTCGTAGGGGAACTTCGGGCCCACGTCAGCCTCGCCCAGGTAGCCCGGCGGCACGACGGAACGACCGGGCGTGATCACGTCCGCGCCCACGAACTTGATGAGTTGCGGCACGTCCACGGCGCGCGCCACCGCCTCCCGCACGCGCTTGTCGTCGAGCGGCTTGATGTGCTGGTTGATGAAGAGCGTGCGGAACTCCCCCGGCCCGAACACGTCGACCTTCACGCCCGGCTGCTGGCGCGTGCGCTCCACCCAGCGCTGCTCGCGCTTGCCCTGGATCACGTCGAGCTCGCCGGACGTGAAGGCGAGGTCACGGCTCGCGTCCGAGTTGATGAACTTGTAGACGATGCGCGCTATCTTCGGCTTGCCGCGGTAGTACTTTTCGTAGGCCCTGAGGACCAGTTCGCGCTGCGTCTGGTGCTCCACGAACTCGAAGGGTCCGAAGCCGACGGGTTTCAGCTTGAAACCGTCACCCAGCTCCTGGTCCGCCTTGCGGCTCACGATCATGCCGCCGTGGTAGTTGGATACGAGTCCCAGCAGGCTGGGCACCGGCGTCTTTAGCGTGATGCGCACGGTGTACGGATCGAGCGCCTCCACCTTCTGGAATTGCTGGAAGGTCGAGGAGAAGGAGGAACGCTTCGGGTCCGCGGCGCGCGTGAGGCTGTAGACGACGTCCTCCGCATTGGCCTCGCCATAGCCGCGGTGGAACTGCACGCCCTTCCTCAGCTTGAAGGTCCAGGTGAGCCCGTCGGCAGAATGCTGCCAGCTCTCCGCGAGGTCACCTTCGATACTTGCGGGGTTCGCGCTGCCGGGAGGGAAGCGCACGAGGCCGCCGAACATCCACCCGATGGGGCCCTTCTCGTGGGTCGCCGAGGTGCGGTGCGGATCGAGGGTGCTGATGTCGGTGGCCTGGGCGCCGACGCGCAGGACCTTCTCCTGGGCTGCAGCCGGCAGGACCAGGCCGGCAACGGCGGCGGCGGCCAGGACGAACGCCACGGAAGCGAATCGCGTGAATAGACGCATCATTGCTTATGCCCTCCTCGGGTGGTTATTCCAAAGAAGGATATGGACCTAAGTCCTACGCGTCAAAGGTCAATTATTTCTCTAACCATAACGGAAGGTTATGGTTCCGTCGCGGGCCATCATCTCTTTCGCGACGGCCCGCGCGATGTCGGCGAATGCCTCCCCGAGAGCGGAAAGACGGCGACCGCGAGGCATGGCCATGAAGACCCCGGACTCGACGCGCGGCAGGAAAGGCCGCACCAGCAGCGCGGGCGCGAAGGCCCCGACATAGAGCGGGTTGACGATGGACACGCCCAGCCCGCGCGCCACATAGGCACAGATGCTCGGGGCCATCGGCGCCTCGAGCGCAATGGTGCGGGCCACCTTCGCGTCGTCGAAGGCCTGGTCGATTCGGCGCCTGATCAGGGAATCGTGGCGGAAGGAGGCGAATCGCTCGCCTGCCAGGTCCCGGCAGCGGATCACGCGGCGCGACGCCAGCCGGTGCCCCAACGGCAGGATGCAAACGAGCGGCACGTGACACAGCAATTCGGTGCGGATCTCGGGGTGTTCCATGGGCAGCACGGAGCAGAGCAGCTCGATCTGGTGCGTGACGAGCTGCTCGACAAGTTTCGGCGTCTCACGCGCGTGGAGCATCACGGAGACTCCCGGCTGCTTCACGCGCAATTTCGCCAGCACTTCCTGGATGAATCCCACCGAGAGGGCCGGCATGGCACCGATGGCGAGGGAGCCGCGTTGCAGCGAGCGGATCTCCTCGGCAGCCACGCGTATGCGCTCGGCACCCTGGAACACCCGCTCGACCTCCTCGTACAGGAGGCGCGCCTCGGGCGTCGGGGAAAGCCGCCCCCGGTCGCGGGCGAAAAGGACCATCCCCGCGCCGCGCTCGAAAAGCTGCAGGAGCTTGCTCACCGCGGGCTGCGAGATGCTCAGGCGGGCCGCGGCCTTCGTGACCGTGCCCGTTTCGATCACCGCCTTGAAAGCCTCGATCTGGCGCAGGTTCACGAGGCCGTGCCCGGGCTCACGCCGTACGGATGACCGAGATGAATTCGGTGCCGCTCTCCGGCAACCACACTTCCCCCTTGCGGCCGAGGATCTGGCGGATGTTGGCGCCGGGACGCGGCATGGCGTAGCGCTCGAACTTCTCCGTGGCGGAGTCGAAGCTGAAGACGGCATTGTTCGTCCACTCCGCCATCCACACGATGTCGCGCCCGTCCACGTACACGGCATAGTTGTGCGGGTTGTCGCCGGGGACCTTCCAGGTGCGCCAGAGCTTCGTGGCCGGGTCGTGCATCGAGAGATTGCCACTGACCCATTCGCTCACCCAGATGCGGCCCCTGCTGTCGCTCCAGACGCGGCGCGCGCCCTGGTCCTTCGTGGGAGGCTCGACCACGATCGAGTCGCCCGTCTTCCGGTCGATGCGCGCGATGTACGAGCCGGCCAGCGAGCAGTACCAGACTTCGCCCGACGGTGTGCTGCAGATGCCGTAGGGACCACGGCCCCTGGGCGCGCTCCACACGTCGACCCTCCCGGACTTGACCGCGACCTTGCCGTACACGCCGCTCTGCCCCGTGAACCAGAGATCGCCGCCGCCATCGAAGGCGCAGGTGTTCAGGTTGGCGTAGGGAGTGCCTTCGGGTAGCGCAAACCGGCGGATCTCGCGATCGGGCCAGCCGACGCGCACGATGGCCTGCTGGCCGCCGTCGGTGATCCAGGCCGCCTTGTCGGGGCCCTGGATGACGCCGTGCGGGGAGGAATTGCCCGCGAGGTCGATGAGTTCGGTCGTGCCCTTCGCGGGATCGAAGTGGCCCAGATGGCCGCTCGACTGGGCTGTGAACCAGACGCCTCCGTCAGGGGCGGGCGCCAGGTCGTGGATGCCGGTGCGGCGGGGAGTCTTGAGGGGCCAGGACCGAAGGCGCGAGGACTGCGCGCCGGCGGGAAACGGGAAGGCGACGCCAAGGGCAGCGGCGCCGAGGACGCCCAGTGCTTCACGTCGGGAGACGGTTTTCACGGCTTGACTCCTTTACCGATGGCCAGCGCCGAGCGCTGCAGGCAATGGTAAACGAAGTGTCCGTCGGGGAGCCCTGCAGCCGTCGATCGGGCAGAGCGTCGTGCGGGTCCCGCGGTTACTGCAGGGAGAGCTTCACCTCGGGACGGGCTGCCTGGGCCTTGGCCCAGAGGTTCTCGACCAGGCTGAAGAAGTCGAAGAAGAACTGCTCGGCCGGTTCGGCTTTCACTTCCCGGATCATCCGTTCGATGCGTGCGTTGTTCATGTCGGCCTCTCGTGGTGAATCTGCGAGGCCATTTCCTCACGCGGGCCGAAATGGGGCTGTGTGCTACGGCACAAACCGCCCATCCCCCGGATTTCAGCCGTAATACGAGCCGCTCGCCCTTGCCGGAAGTCACTCCGGCCGGGCACGCTATTTCGCCGGCACGAGGAGGATCACCTTCTCCGTCGCCGCCTCCACGGCCTTGCGCGTGTAGACCAGGGGGAAATAGCGGCCTTCGCGCCACAGCGGGGCAAGGTCGCGGTAGTGCGGACTATCGGGGTCGCCCGACTGGCCGGGATGGTTCACCGCGCGCGAGTTGTCCCAATTGCCCACGTCGACAACAAGACGCACGGATGGACCGTTCATCTGCCGGAAGTCCGTCACGCGCGGCAGGGACTGGCTTGGCGTGAACTCGCTTCCGCCCTTGGCGAACGGGCCCACGTTGATGCGCACGCGCATCGCGTCGTCCACCGCCGGGGCGAAGGGATGCTCGTTCAGGTTGAAGTGGAACTTGCCCCACTGCCACAGAGACGGTTCCGGCCCCTGCAGCTTTACCATCTCCTCCCAGGCCGGCTTGAGCGTGTCGAGCAGCAGCCTGTCGCGCTTCGCCGCCGCGTTCTCGCCAAACCAGGCATCCGGCTTCTCGAGGGCAAGGAGCATCACGTTCATGTCCGTGGTGGGTATCGCGGCCGCGGCCTCGGGCTTGAGCACCGCATCGCGGAATCCCTTGCGCAGGTGGCGAAGCTGCCAGACTTCCTCGAGAGCGGCCTGGGGGGAATCCGCGGCCTGCCTTGCGTCCCACCCCTTGAGGAAGGCGAGCGCCCGACCGGTCTTCTCGTCGGTCGAAGAAAGCGGTGCGAGGAGCGCCACGAGGCGCCGCGCCGGGATCGAGAGGATGTCGTTCTGGAGCCTCTCCGAGTCCTCGATCGAGACCTTCGGGAGAGCTCCCAGCACTTCATTCACGCGCTGGTAGCGTGACGGGTTGGTCCATTCGAA
Organism: Betaproteobacteria bacterium; assembly: GCA_016720855.1. Lineage (NCBI taxonomy): Bacteria > Pseudomonadati > Pseudomonadota > Betaproteobacteria > Betaproteobacteria bacterium. The sequence goes on from JADKJU010000001.1 coordinate 1,400,534, forward strand.
GCCGAGCTTGCGCTCCTTCGCCGGATAGCCCTCGGGAATGTTGTAGGCGTTGGCCGTGGCGATGAAGCCCTGCGGCGGGTTGTACGTCACGGGAAGGTCATTGCCGCGCAAGGCGCCGGCCCACTCGTATCGGCCGTCGCCGGGCACCGGCAGCAGCCCGTCCCAGTTGGGGCGAATCAGCGCGAGGCCGGCGGGCTTCCACCCGATGTTGCCCTTCACGTCGGCGTACACCTGGTTCTCGGTCGGCGCGCCCCAGTTCACGAGCGCCTTCTCGAATGCCTTGAAGTCCCTGGCGCGCATGTACTCGAGGGAGCCGAAATAGGGGCTCATGCCCGGCTGGAGCCACGCGGAACGAACCGCGTACGCGCGATTCCGGGCGGCATCCACGTAGATCACCGGCCCGTGGGGGGTGAAGAGGAGCTCGACCTCCCTCGCCGCGCCGCCCTTCACCGCGATGGATTCCTTCAGCGCCTTGAAGGATTCCCAGCTGCCGTTGTATTTGTACTGCCTTGCGTCGGCGGGATTGAGCTCGTAGACGTACAGGTCTTCCTGGTCGATGTTGAAGATGGTGAGCCCGAAGGCGATGGTCCCGTTGTGGCCGAGCGAGATGCCGGGAAGCGATGGCTCTCCCGCGCCGATCACGTCGAGGCCGGGCGCGGACACGTGCACGAGGTAGCGCAGGCTGGGAGCGGAATAGGCGCGGTGCGGGTCATTGGCCATGATGGCGCGCCCGGTCGCGGACTTCGAGGGTGCGACCACCCAGCTGTTGCTGCCTTCGGGAGGCTCCTCCTCGAGCGCGGCGAGCCGGATCGGCTCGGGCACCACGGAAGCCACCCCGGTCTTCGCCGCGGGCTTCGTCACGCGCACGCCCTGCGTGGCAAGCTGGAACACCTTGAGGATGTCGGCGGGCAGGCACGGATCGAGCCCTTCCGGAACCTGCGCCTTCCAGTCGTTGGTGAGACCGAATCGCACCTGGTCCGCATCCACGTCCTTCGCCTTGCAGAGCGTGTTCGCCCGCGCGACCTCCGACCGGAGGTTGCGCGTGAGTCCGTGGGAGCGGATGCGGATCACGTCCTCGGCCGCCCACTTCGCGGGCAGGTAGCCCAGGAACTTCATCTCCCACGGCAGGCCCGCCGGATTGGCCTTCAGCCAGTCGATGTAGGCGTTGATGCCCTCGACGAAGCGCTGCGTGGGCGGCTGCGCATCGAGGGAGTTGTTCGAGCTGTAGATCCGCCACTCGCGATCCATGTCGGAACGGTAGAGGAAGAGGCGCGCGGCCCGGTCCTGCTCCACGAAATCGGGGCCGAAGACCTCCGAGAGCTGCCCCAGGCCGCGGCGCCGCCACAGGTCGATCTGGAAGAGCCGGTCGCGCGCCGCGTTGAAGCCCTGCGCGAAGAAGGCGTCCGCCTCGCTCTTCGCGTAGATGTGCGGCACGCCCCACCGGTCGATCCGGATCTCAGCGGGCGCCGTCAGGCCGGGGACGCGAACGGTCTGCGCGGGCACCGCGGCCTGCCGCGCGTACGAGGGGATGGCGGCCATGGCCACGGCCAGGGCCGCGCAGGCGCCGATGCGGACAAAGGGGGAAGCGTTGGCGGCACTCATGGATCTCTCCTGTCGGATGATGCGAAACGCCTACTTGCCGTAGTACTCCTGCACTGTCTCCCAGGCAACGCCTCGAAGACACGCGGCGAGCTCGGGATCCAGACCCGCAGTGCAGGTGTCGCCCACGACATGAAGAGGATCGGGCACTGGCTGCAGTCCATCATCATGACGGCGTCGAACTGCCGGCCGGGCAGGTCATTCACGATAGCACTTTCACCAGCCTGCTTCAGGCCGCGGCGAGGATCGCCGCGCTCGCCCATGCAGAAGCACCCGGCGCGTGCGCGCATGAGAATGCGCGCCGCCCCGACGGGGCGGGGCGGGACGGGACGGGACGGGACGGGGAACCCTAGTTCGTCTTCGACTTGCCGTTGGTCGAGGCGATCTGCGTTCCGTCGAGTGGCGGTTCGCGCTTCGCGGTGACGACCACCTTGTCCAGCTTGACCACCTGCGTCGGCGGCTCGCGCTTGGCGGTGACCGTTATCTTCTCGAGCTTCACCACTTGTTGTCCGCCGGACACGGAATCGAGCTGCTCATCGGAAATCTCGCCTTGAGCCTGAACGACCGACCTGTGATCATTCCTGGACATGATGCCTCCTCGTTATGGTTGCGTTGTATTCGGGCTTGAACCGCCGGGTGGAAGCACTCGATCACGCGACGGTACGGAACCAAGACTACCGATCGGCAACACGGCCGTCCGAGGCGTATGCGGCCTTCGCAATGCCGAATATTCACGCTGCATGACCGGGCAACGCCACGCCTGCCGCCCTTCCGCCAGGGACGTAACGGCAGGCGTAACATCACCAGCTTCGGATTTCGAGGAATGAGTCCATGAATGTCGACAGGACCCCGCCGTCCCGTTCACTCGGGCCGGCCACCGGCTGCGTCGCCCTGCTGGTCGCGACACGCAAGGGGGCCTTCATCTTTCGATCGGACAAGGCGCGGCGAGCCTGGCGCGTCGCAGGGCCGATGTTCTTCGGACACATCGTCCATCACATGGTGCTCGATACCCGGCCGAACGCGAGGGGCAGGCGCACGCTGCTCGCCGCCACGAGCACCGGGCACCTGGGGCCGACCATTTTTCGCTCCACGGATCTCGGCAGGAGCTGGAACGAGGCGACCCGGCCTCCGGCGTTTCCCAAGGCCGCCACGGGGCAGACGGCCCGCACCGTCGGTCACACGTTCTGGCTCACTCCCGGGTACGCTGGCGAGCCCGGCGTCTGGTACGCGGGAACCTCACCGCAGGGCCTCTTCCGAACCGAGGACGACGGCGAGAGCTGGTCACCCGTGACGGGGTTCAACGACCATCCGATGATCGAGCGCTGGACCGGTGGCGAGAAGGACGGCACGCCCGACGGCCCGAAGCTGCACTCGATCAACGTCGATCCGCGCGACCCGCGGCACCTCTACATCGCGATGTCGAGCGGCGGCGTGTTCGAGAGCAGGGACCGCGGCGGAAGCTGGCGGCCGTTGAACGCGGGCGTCCTTGCCGATTTCATGCCGGACAAGTACCCCGAGTACGGCCAGGACGCGCATTGCGTGCGCCTGCATCCCGCGGCCCCCGACGTGCTCTACCAGCAGAACCACTGCGGAATCTACCGCATCGAGCGGCCCGGTGTGGAGTGGCAACGCATCGGCGACAACATGCCGAAGAGGATCGGCGACATCGGATTTCCCCTGGTGCTGCATCCGCGCGATCCGGCGACGCTGTGGGTGTTTCCGATGGACGGCGGCACCGTGTGGCCGCGGACCAGCCCCGGGGGCAAGCCGGCAGCCTACATGTCACGCGATGCGGGCAGGCGCTGGAAGCGCCAGGATGCGGGGCTGCCGAAGAGTCAGGGCTGGTTCACGGTGAAGCGCCAGGCGATGAGCGCCGATGCCCACGAACCGGTCGGCGTCTATTTCGGCACGACCGGCGGCGAACTGTGGGCGACACGCAACGAAGGTGAAAAGTGGACGTGCGTCGCCCGCCACTTGCCCGAAATCTACGCCGTCGAGGCGGCCGAAGTGCTCCGGTGAGAGTCTTCATCCCCACCCCGCTTCGCTCCTACACGGGTGATCGCGGCGAAGTCGAGGCCACGGGCGCCACGGTTGCCGAGGCGCTCCGGGATCTCGACGCGCGCTTCCCGGGCATCCGCTTCCGCATGATCGACGAACAGGACGCGATCCGGCGCCACATCCGCATCTGGGTGAACAAGGACGAGGCCCGAACGCTCGAGGCGTCGCTCGTGGAATCGGACGAGTTGATCATCTTCCAGGCGCTGAGCGGCGGCTGAGTCACCGGGAGGAGCCGGCCGTGGCCGTCGAGGCAAAGGCGGCACCGGCCGAAAGCCATGCGGAGGCACGCCGCCCTCGTCGGCGGCGATTTCCGGGAACGGCCGACGCTAGCGCTCCCCGAGGACTTCCAGCACGAGCGACCGCGCATCCACACGTGCACCGATGCGTGCCAGCAGCAGGAAACTCCCCACCAGCTTGCGGTGCAGGAAAATCGTCTCCGGCGGCGGCGCGCGTACGAGGCCCTGCCGGAAGGCGAGGTCGTAGCCGAGATCCCGGACTCTCGCGGGCAGGCCCGAGGCCGGAAAATCATAGCGGCCGCGGTGCCGAAGGGGCTCGCAGACGAGGAAGATCACGTCCGTCACGGCCTTGAGCCGCTCGGGAGAATCCCCGGGAGCCGCGTAGCCGATACTGATGGCCCCCTGCGCCACGGCCTCGCGCTCGCCCGCTATCACCGCCCGCGTCATACGCGCGTACTTCGTCACGAACTCCCCGGGAAAGCGCATCGTGGCGCCGAAGTCGAGCAAAACGATCCGTCCGCTCTCCGGCTGCCACAGGTAGTTGGCAAAATTGGGGTCCGTCTGCATGACCCGGAACTCGAAGAGCTCGCGGAAGAGCAGGCGCTCGAGCAGCGTGCCCACCGCGTCGCGTTTCAACTGGGAGGCTGTGGCCAATGACTCGAGCGGCTCGCCCTCCATGAAATCCATGGCCATGACGCGCGGCGTGGTGAGGTCCCAGTGCACGCACGGCACCAGCAATCCCGGCTCGTCGGCGACGAGCTTCGCATAGCGCTCGAGGAAGCGGCCCTCGCTCTCGTAGTCGGCCTCCTGCGCGAGCTGGCGTTTGGCCTCGGCCGCCATGCCCGCCACGTCGATGCCCAGCGGCAGCAGGTTGAAGAGCCGCAGCAGCACCGCGACGTTGTCCACGTCGCTCGCGATCGAGCGGGCCACCCCCGGGTACTGGATCTTGAGGGCGAGGTCGCGGCCGTTCGACGCGATTGCGCGATGCACCTGCCCGATCGAAGCGGCGGCGATGGGCTCCCAGTCGAATTGCGCGAACCGCTTCTCCCAGCCCTTGCCGTACTCGCGTCCGAGCACGCGGCGCACTTGCTGCGGCGGCATGGGCACGGCTTGGGACCGCAGAACCGAGAGCGCCCGGGCAAACTCGGGCGGCAGGACGTCCTCGCCCTGCAGGGAAACGAGCTGGCCGATTTTCATGGCCGCGCCACGCAGGCGCGCGAGGCGCGCGGCCAGACGCTTTGCGTTGGGAGCGGACAGGAGCGCGGCGCCGAACTCGGCCGCCTCCCCGCGGGCGAGACGGCGAATTCCCTCGGCAGCGGCGCCCATGGCGAGTTCCCCCGCCGCCAAGCCGATCCGGGCCATGCGCTCGAGGCGGGACTGCGGGATCGGCGCGGGAGGCGGCTTTCGAGGCATGAACGCAGATTCGCCCATCGCCCGTCCGGGAACAAGCCCCTGTCCGACGAGCCGCCATCCGCCGGGACCCCGAGTTCGGCGCCGGTCGGTGGAAGGTCGGCTGGTCGCGGCACGGGACGGCGCCGCGAACTGCGCCGTGACGAGGGCCGCTATGATGGCGGCGGAACCAGTCCGCCGCCTCATGTCCCCGCCCGCCTCCCCGAACAGGACCATCGTCCTTCTCTCCCTCGCCGCCTTCGCGAGCGCGGCCTCGATGCGCGTGATGGACGCCTTGCTCGTGCGCGTATCCACCGAGTACGGCATCGGTCTCGCCTCGGCCTCGAACGCAGTCACGGTGTTTGCCATCCTGTACGGGCTGCTGCAACTCGTGATGGGGCCGCTGGGCGACCGGCACGGAAAGCTGCGCGTCATCGCGGCGGCTTGCGGCGCGGCGGCGGTCGCGAGCCTCGCCTGCGCGGCCGCGCCCACCTACGCCACCCTCCTCCTCGCGCGCGCCGCGACGGGGGCGAGCTGCGCGTGCGTCATTCCGCTCTCGATGGCCTGGGTTGGCGATACCACGCCCTACGAGACGCGCCAGGGCGTGCTGGCGCGCTTCCTCCTCGGACAGATCATCGGGCTCTCGGCCGGCGCGGCCCTCGGGGGCTTCGCCGCGGAAAGCGGCTACTGGCAGTGGCCCTTCGCGGCGCTGGCGGCGTGGTTCCTCGTCGTGGGCGCGATCCTCGGCCGCGCGGCGTGGCGGCAACCGTCGGGCGCGCACGAGGCGCCCGGCAACCTGGTCGCGAACCTCCTGGAAGTGCTGCGCACGCCGGGTGTTGCGCGGATCGTGATCACCGTCTTCCTCGAAGGAGTCGTGCTGATGGGCGGGCTCGCCTTCGTGGCCACCCACCTTCACCAGGCGCGCGGTGCCTCCATGCCCGTGGCCGGCGCCATGTTCTTCGCCGTGAGCGCGGGCGGCGTGGTCTTCGCGTACTTCGCGCGCCACATCGTCCCGGTTCTCGGCGAAGCGCGCCTGGCTGCGCTGGGCACCGTCGTCATCGCCGTCTCGGTTCTCGGCATCGCGTGGGCTCCCTCGCTTTCCGCGGCGCCGGTGACATGCTTCGGTACGGGGCTCGGCTTCTACATGCTGCACAACACGCTGCAGACCAACGCCACCCAGATGGCGTCCACGCGGCGGGGCGCGGCCGTGGCGCTCTTCGCGTCGCTCTTCTTCCTCGGGCAGTCGGTGGGCGTCGCGCTGGCAGGCCGGCTCGCGGAAGGAATCGGCACCGACTGGACGCTCACGATCTCCGCGCTGGCGATGTTGCCGGTCGGGATCGGGTTCGCTTTCTTCGGGGCCAGGCGGAAGTGACCGGCCGGAATGCCGAGGGCGGCCGCGCCTCGTTCCTATTCTTCCTCCTGCCGCCTGCGGTGCAGCAGCAGCCCCCCGACCAGGATGGTGACGGTAACGCACAGGATCCCCAGCGACATCGGCCGATCGAGGAAGATTCCGAACGACCCGCGCGAGATGGTGAGCGTCTGGCGCAGTGACTGCTCCGCCAGCGGCCCGAGGACGAGCGCGAGAACGAGCGCCGCGGGCGAGTAGCCATAGAGCTTCATGAAGAACCCGAAGAGGCCGGCGGCGAACATCAGCCACGTCTCGATCATGCTGCCGTTCACGCTGTAGGTGCCGAGGGTGCAGATGAGAATCACGGCGGGCGCGAGGATCCGGTAGGGGACCTTGATCATCTGCACGAACAGCGGGATGGCGAAGATGTTGAGCGCGAGCAGCGCCATGTTGCCGAGGTACATGCTGGCGATGAGGCCCCAGGCGAATTCGGGCTTCTGCGTCATGAGCAGCGGCCCCGGCGTGAGCCCCCACATGAGGAAGGCGGCGAGCAGCACGGCCGTCGAGGCCGAACCGGGCAGGCCGAGGGAGAGCAGAGGCACCATCGCGCCCGACGAGGCCGCGTTGTTGGCCGCCTCCGGGCCCACCAGACCCGCCATCGCGCCCTTGCCGAATTTCTCCGGCGTCCGGGAGACGGCCTTCTCGAGCGAGTACGACATGAGCGAGGCGATGGTGGCGCCTGCGCCCGGGATGACGCCGATGACGAAGCCCAGTACCGAGCCGCGGATCACGGTGAACTTGGTCTCGGCGTAATCGCGCCACTCCGGCCAGAAGCGCTTCTCCTTCTGGTACTGGACGATGCCCCCGGCCCCCGAGAGATGCAGCCCCTGGTAGAAGGCGTAGTAGAGTTCGCCGAGGCCGAACAGGCCGATGGCGATCGGGATGAAGTCGATGCCGCCGATCATCTCCGCGGACCGGAACGTGAAGCGCGTCTGGCCCGTCTCGAGGTCGACCCCGACCGTGCCGAGCGCAAAGCCGATCAACGCCGAGATCACGCCATAGCGCCAGTTGCCGTCGATCATCACGATGAGCGTCATCAGCCCCATCATGACGAGGAGAAAGAACTCCGGCGGGCCGAAGCTGCGCGTCACCAGCGCGAACAGCGGCGCCAGCACCGTGATCAGGATGACGCCGAACGTGCCGCCGATGAACGACGCGACCGCCTGCATCACCAGCGCCGGCCCGGCGCGGCCCTGCTGCGCGAGGGGATAGCCGTCGAAGGTGCTCGCGACGGTGGCGGAATCCCCCGGCGTGTTGATCAGGATCGAGGTGATCGTCCCGCCGTACATCGACCCGTAGTAGATCGCCGAGAGCATGATCACGGCGCCCGTCGGATTCATGCCGTAGGTGATGGGCAGGAGGATCGCGATCCCCGCGGCGGGGCCGAATCCCGGGATGATGCCCACGATCATGCCGAGCATGACGCCGGCGAAGAGGAAGGCGAGGTTGATCGGTGTTATGGCGACCGACAGCCCGAGCAGCAGGTTGGCGAAAATATCCATCAGAACGGGAGCGGCAGCATGCCGCGCGGCATCGAGGCCCTGAGCCACACGTCGAACACCACGTAGATGCCGAGCGGCAGGAGAACGGAGATGAGCGCGTTCTGCAGGGGGCGCCCGCGGTTGAGGATCCACAGCGCGGCAGCCATGAAGACCATCATGGACACGAGGCCCCCGAGAAGGTCGAGCAACGCGACGAGCACGCCGGAGAGCAGCGCAAGCACGGCGGCGCCGCGCCAGGCGGGCGACACGGCCTGCTCGTCGGGCAGGTGCCTCATGTCCGCGTACAGGCTGAGCGCGCACATCGCGACGAGCGACACGCCGATGATGCGCGGCAGGAATCCCGGCCCGAGCCGCCCGGTCGAGGACAGGTAGCTCAGTTCGGTGAACGCGATGTACGTGTAGAAGGCGGCCAGGAACAGGACCGCCAGGAGGAATCCCGCGCGCAGCGCACGCGCGCCCGCCGTGCCCTGCGCCGGTGCGGCGGAATCGCCGCCGGGTCCGTTCGTGGTCTGCACTTCGAATCAGCCTCTACTTGATCGCACCCGACTTCTTCAGGATATCGGCGAACGTGCCCTGCGTCCGCTGCAGGAAGGCGCGGAAGTCCTCGCCATAGAGGACATTCTCGGTGAGCAGCTGCTTGTCGATGTATTCCTTCCATTCCGGCGTCTGGACAATCTTCCTGACCGTTTCGATCCACCAGGCCTGCGCCTCCTTCGGCACGCCGGGCGGCAGGACCAGCCCGCGCGGCATCGAAATGCCCAGGTCGTAGCCCTCTTCCGCCAAAGTCGGAACGTTGCCGAGCACCTTGGGCGTCTTCTTGCCGGTGAAGGCGATCGCTCTCAGGTCACCCGACTGCAGCAGGCCGAGCACCTCGCCCGGGTTCGACATCGCCGCTTCGATCGCGCCGGACAGCAGCGCGGTGATCAGCTCGCCCTGCTTGTTGAACGCCACGTACTCGAACTTGAATCCGGCCCGTTCGGAGAGCAGCTTCGGCACGATGAACTCGACATTGACCGTGCCGATGCCGCCGATCGACGGCGATTTCGCCTTGGATTGGTCGATGAACTCGCGCAACGTCCTGATCTTCGACTTGCCGTTCACCAGGATCACCCCGTCGTCGGAGGCGAGCAGCGCGATCGGCGTGAAGCTGGCCGCGTGCCACGGCGTATTGGCCTGGAGCGGCGTGGTGATGAAACTGCCGCTGGTCGAGGTGATGTGGTACGGGTTGCCCGTCTGGCTGAAGACATAGCCCCAGCCCTTCGCCCCGCTTCCCCCGGCACGGTTCTCGGGGACGATGTTGTCGGGATAGTACTTGTACTTCTCGATGATGGAGATGAGGGTTCGAGACATGATGTCGTTGCCTCCGCCCGGCCCGAAGGCGATCGTCCAGTCGAGGCGCTTGCTCGGGTACTTGTCCTGGGCCGAAGCCGGGGCGTTCGCGATGACGGCGAATGCCAGCAGGGCCGAAAGCAAGGCGATGCCGCACTTACGCGAGCCCTTGTAAAAGCCGTTGATAGTCATGGTGGAGCTTTCTCCCTGTGGGTCTGGTCTGGCGCCCTGCGGCCGTCGGCGATCGGCGATCGGCGGAACAACCCATCCGCACTCTGTGGCTTCGGCGGATCCGGATCATCATAGGACCCGCAAGAGTTGCGGGCAAGCCATTGTCCCGTCACGCGATGCGGGAGCCCGGCGCGGATTCGATCATGAATGACCTTCGGCATTGCAATCGCGTCCCTTTGGCTCGCACAATCCCGATGATCACTTTCTTCACGCGCATTCCCAGCGGCGCGAAAGCGCCACTCTCGAAGGAAAGGAAGCAAAGCAATGGCTGAAATACCTCGCCTCAATGGCGCGATCAGGGCGCTCGAGCAGGGCAAGCCCACTTTTGTCACTTTCTCGCCGCCCGAGGTCGGCATGGCGCAGGCGATCAATGCAGCGCCGTACGATGCCGTGGTGTTCGAGATGGAGCACAACCCGTACGACATCCAGTTGCTGCGCGACTGCATGCAGTACATGCTCGACCGCAGGCAGATCGCGAACTCGGGCAGCATCGCGCCGGCAGTGACGCCGATGGTGCGCATACCCGCGAACGGCGGCGAAATGAACCAGTTCCTCGCCAAGCAGGTGCTCGATATCGGCGTCTACGGCGTCATCTGGCCGCATGTCAGCACCGTGGAAGAGGCCCGCAACGCCGTCGCCGCATGCCGCTATCCGCGTCCCCCGTCGGCGCCGCTGTATGAGCCGGCGGGCCAGCGCGGCGACGCGCCGAAGAATGCGGCGCCGTACTGGGGCCTTACTGCGCAGGAGTATTACGCCCGCGCCGATGTCTGGCCGCTGAATCCCAAGGGCGAAATCCTGGTCGGCATCCAGTGCGAGGAAGCCAAGGCGATCAAGAACCTGCCGAAGATACTCGAACAGGTGCCCGGAATTGGCTACGTCCTGATCGGGGAAGGCGACCTGTCGCAGGATCTCGGCTTTCCGCGGCAGTACGAGCACCCGACCGTGGCAGCGGCGATCGACGAGATTCTCGCCATCTGCAAGGCGCACAACGTGGTCTGCGGCCATCCTCACGCCAACGCAAAGAATGTCGACGAGCTGGTGGCCAAGGGATACCGCTGGCTGATGACCTTGCCGACCCTTTCCTTCGCGGGGCTCGAAAAAGGCCTCAAGGCTGCAGGCAGGGCGCCGGTTTCGTAGCCCTGCGTTGCGTTCCGGGAACCGGAAAGGAAAACAGCCCGGGGAACCGGGCTGTTTCATTTCCGCAACTGCGCGGGTGCCGACGAATTCGTGCCGGTAGAGGCCTATTTCGTCGGCATTTCCGGAAACGCGGTCAACCCGTCGCCCTCGCAGGACCAGTTCGCACGCGAACCGGTGAAGATGCGCGCCTGCGGCTTGATCGGCGGCTCGACGTCGAGGGAGCCGGCCGGGATCAACACCATATCGGGGCCCGCCTGGCGCGGCAGACGGCTGCCGCACGTGGCGCAGAAGCTGTTGGTGAACCGCGTGGCCTCGGGCACCTTGAACGATCGCACCTGCTCCTCGCCCGCGAGCCACTTGAGCGTGCCGGGCTGGAGGAAGAGGTTCGAGGCGTGGCCCGTTCCCGTCGCCTTGCGGCAGCGCGAGCAATGGCAATGCAGGAAGCGCACGGGCTCCCCGGTGACTTCGTACTTCACGGCGCCGCAAAGGCAGCCGCCTGTCAGGGTTGTCTGGGTCATGGAGTTCACCGGTCGCTGATCTGGTTGCGGAACGCAGGAGTCTAGCGCGACGGGGGCCGACAGGAAACCGCGTGGCGGCGACGGATCGCCATCGCCCTTGGCATGTCAGAAGCGCTCCACCCAGGGCCGCAGCTCGACCTCCCAGGTCCAGGCGCTGCGCGGCTGGCGAAGGATGTTCAGATAGTTGAGCGCGATCGCGTCCGGATCGAGCAGCGCGTCGGGCTTCGCCGGGTCGGCGCTGTGCGAGGGGCCGCGAATCCCGCCGTCGATCACGAAGTGCGCGACGTGAATGCCCTGCGGCGAGAGTTCGCGGGCCAGGCTCTGGGCAAGCCCGCGAAGAGCGAACTTGCCCATCGCAAACGGCGCCGACTGCGCGTAGCCCTTGATGCTGGCCGAAGCGCCCGTGAAGAGGATCGCGCCGCGCCCCTTCGGCAGCATCCGCGCCACGGCCTGCTGCGCGACCAGGAAAGCACCGAACGCGGTGACCTGCAATGCGCGCTGGACGTCGGCCGGAACGAGCTCGACGAACGGACCGCGACTGCGCGCGCTGGCGTTGTAGACGACCACGTCCGGCGCGCCCTGCTCGCGGTCGACCTCGGCGAACAGGCGCGCGACCTGCGCCTCGTCCTGGGCGTCGCAAGCGAAGGGACGCGCGCCCGTTTCGGCGCACAGCGGCGCGAGCTTGGCGGTGTTTCGGGCAGCGACCGAGACGGCGAGACCCTCCTTCGCGAACAGCCGGGCAAGGGATGCACTCAGCCCCTGGCCGGCGCCGACGATCAGTGCGGACCTGTAGACGGGCATTTCCATGATGGCCTCCGATCTGCGGTACAAAGCGCTGTGCGGCGGGGAAACTCGAATGGGATGCTACATTGCCGAACGCTCCCCGCACCATCGCCTGCCCCATGGCGCGGGACCCTCTGATCGACAACCACACAGGAACGCCGCATGCCCATCGAACTGCACGCCTTCGACACGCCGAACGGCCGCAAGATCAGCGTCGCGCTGGAAGAGATGGCGCTTCCCTACACGGTGAAGATCGTCGACATCCGCAAGGGCGACCAACACGCCCCCGCCTTCCTCGCGATCAGCCCAAACGGCAAGATCCCCGCCATCGTCGACCCCGACGGGCCCGAGGGCAAGCCGGTGAGCGTCTTCGAGTCGGGCGCGATCCTCATCTACCTGGGCGAGAAGTCGGGAAAGTTCTGGCCGAAGAATCTGGCCGCGCGCATCCCGGTTCTCGAGTGGCTCATGTTCCAGCACGGGGGCTTCGGGCCGATCCCGGGGCAGGTGCACCATTTTCTCACCGTCCAGAACGAAGCGGACCGCCGCTACGGGCTGGAACGCTACTCCAAGGAAACCCGGCGGCTCTACGGCGTGATGGACCGGAGACTCGCCGCGCGAGAGTTCTTCGCCGATGCGATTTCGATTGCCGACTTCGCCATCGTGGGCTGGGCGTGGCGGCACGAGCGGCACAAGGTCGACCTCGCCGATTTCCCGAACGTGAAGCGCTGGTATGAAACGATGATGGCCCGGCCCGGGGTGCAGCGCGGGTTCGCGGTGAAGTTGAGCTGAGCGGTCGCGCTCTACCAGCGCACCATCGCACCGGCCCCGCCGAACCCCCCGCCCGCGGCGATGATGATGATGCCCGCAACACTGGCGATCGCAGCCAGGGCGAATCCCGCGCCGCCGACGACCACCTCCAATGAGAACCCCAGCAGCTTGAGGTCCTCCAGGATCGCATTGAAGCTCTTGCGCTCTATTTTCGCGCCACCCGGAGCCGGCGCGACGGTGTTGCGCGCGAGGCGCCCGAAGTAGACGAGCGTCCGCACGACCTCGCGCAGGACGTAGCAGGCAATCGTCGCGAAAACGCCGCCGAAAAAAGCGCTCAACAGCCGTGGCAGGAATCCGAGCCCGGTCAAGGCCGGAATAGCCTGCTTCAGGAGCTTGGGCGAGGCCACGCGAACCTGCTGCCACATGACCGCGAACTCGCTCGGTACGAGGCCCTGCTTGTAGGCGTCCTGCACGGTTACGAGCACGGCGGCGAGCGTCGCATCGATTCCTTCCGCGTATTCGCCACGCGCGAACGCCGGCTTCAGGCGTTGCTCGAGGATGCGGTGCGCGGCAGCGTCCGTCAGCACGCCCTCGAGCCCGTAGCCGACTTCCAGGCGCGCGCTGTGCTCCTGCATGAACACGAAGAGGATCGCGCCGTTGTCCAGGCCCTTGCGGCCCAGCCGCGACCGCTCCGCGAGGTCGATCGTGAAATCCTCGATGGACCCGGTCGGCGAGCGCGGAAGGATCGCGACTGCGATCTGATTGGACGTGTCCTTCTCGAATGCGGCGAGCGTCGCGCTCCACTTCGCGGCCTGATCCGGCGAGACCAGGTTGGCCGAATCGGTGACATAGCTCGCAAGCGGCTTTGCGGTCGCGATTTCCGTCTTCGCGCCCGAACTCATCTTCTCGCCGACGCGCGTTGCGCCCAGGGAGGTGATCGCCAGCCAGAAGCAGACGAATCCCAGCCACATCCACACCACCAGCGGCATGTCGCCGGTGTCCGATTCCGCCCGCTTCGCGGCGGCGGCTTTCGGTGACGTCCCGACGCCCTCGAACGCGATGAAGGCCCATGCCAGCACGGCAAGCGACGCGAACCAAAGCCAGTAGGCGGGCAAGCCGGCGAAGACCGGGAAAACCACCGCGACGCTCGCGCTGACCACGACTGCCGCGACCAGGAAGATCCTGCAAGCGAGCGAGACCCGCCGTGAACCGAGCAGCAGTCCGCAGAACAGGAACGCGACATTGGCGAAGAAGGCCAGCGTCAGTATCGCTTCCTGCCCGAACGTGAGGGTGAACTCGGCGCCGGGCAGCGGCCGGCTCCAATGGACCACCGTGCCGACGAGCCATCGCCAGGACGATCCGCCCCCCCCTTCCAGGAGGTCCCGGCCAAGAACCTTGACGCCGGTAAAGCCCGTGGCGTCCACCGGGAAGAGACGGGACGGGGCCGGGATGAACACGCTCGCAAGCAGCAATGCCCACGATGCCAGGTACAGCGAGAACCGGGACAGCCGTGCGTTCAGATTCGCCATGGTGGATTCAACGCTCCCTGGGCCAACGCCGGCGTCGCCTCCGGCCGGGCCGAATGCACGCCTTGTCCGGGTGGACGATAGCACTCCGCGTGCGCGCCGTTACAAAAATCCCGGGACCGTGTCGATTCCGGAAAAGCCCGTTCGCCGTAACGGCGACAACGCGAGCGGTGTAGCGAAGCGGAAGCGACCCGCTAGAATGACGGCCCGACCGATCCGACCTGCCTTTCCGTGTCCGCAAACGCTGCGTTCCCTTTCGACAATTCGTACGCCCGCGACCTCCAGGGGTTCTACGTGCCCTGGAAGCCAGTGGCCGTGCCCGCACCCCGGCTCCTGTTCCTCAATCATGCGTTGGCGGAGGAGCTGGGGCTCGACGTCGCGTCGCTCGACGGTCCGCAGGGTGCGGCCGTGTTCGCGGGCAATGCGCTGCCCGAGGGCGCCGAGCCCATCGCGCAGGCCTATGCCGGCCACCAGTTCGGGGGGTTCTCGCCGAAGCTTGGTGACGGGCGCGCGGTGCTGCTCGGCGAGGTGATCGACCGCAACAGGCGCCGCCGTGACATCGCCCTCAAGGGCTCGGGGCGCACGCCGTTCGCCCGCAATGGCGACGGCAAGGCCGCCGTAGGTCCCATGCTTCGCGAGGTGCTGATCGGCGAGGCGATGCACGCACTGGGCATTCCCACCACGCGGGCGCTGGCGGTCGCGGCCACGGGCGAGCCGGTCCAGCGCGAAGGCACGCTGCCCGGCGCCGTGCTCACGCGTGTGGCAGCGAGCCACATCCGCGTGGGCACCTTCGAGTTCTTTGCTTCCCGTGGCGAGACGGAACAGGTACGCAAGCTCGCCGAATACACGATCGCGCGGCACGACCCGGAGATTGCCGGCAAGCCGCAGCCCTTCCTCGCCCTGCTCGAGGCCGTGGCCGCGCGCCAGGCCGCGCTCGTGGCCCAGTGGATGAACGTGGGCTTCATCCACGGCGTGATGAACACGGACAACATGGCGATCTCCGGCGAGACGATCGACTATGGGCCCTGCGCTTTCATGGAGGCCTACGACCCCGCGACGGTGTTCAGCTCCATCGACCAGCACGGGCGCTATGCCTACGGCAACCAGCCCGCCATCGCGCAGTGGAACCTGGCGCGATTGGCCGAATCGCTGCTGCCCCTGATCTCGGATGACATGGAGCGGGCGGCGTCGCTCGCCATGGAGGTCCTGGACGCATTCCCGGCGCGGTACCAAGGGCACTTGCTTCGCGGGCAGCGCGCGAAGCTCGGGCTGCGTCGGAGCGAGCCCGAGGACGATGTTGCCGACCAAGCCTTGGCCGAGATCTGGCTCGCGTTGCTGCAAGTCGGGCGGGTGGATTTCACGCTCGGATGGCGGCGGCTCGCTGATACAGCTGCAGGGGACGAGGCGCCCCTGCGGGCACTGTTTGCCGATGGGCGCGCGCTGGACGAGTGGCTTGCGCGGTGGCGGGAACGTTGCGCGGGCGAGGATCGCGTCGAGGGGAACGACGCTGCGTTGGCCGGGATCGCGCGGGCCGATGGCATGCGCCGCGTCAATCCGTGGGTGATTCCCCGCAACCATCGCGTGGAGGAGGCGTTGGCGGCAGCTTCCGATGGCGGTGATCTTGTTCCGTTCGAACGGCTGCTCGATGCGCTTCGGCGGCCATTCGACGACGCGGGCGAGCTGTCTCCCTATGCCGAACCGGCGCCGGCTGCCGTGACCGCCTGCTACCAGACGTTCTGCGGAACCTGACCGGGGGCGCCCAGCGCGCCTACTTGTAGAACGCCTCGACAGTGCCCTTGAGCTTGATGAGCAACGGCTGGCCGTAGCGGTCCACCTTCTTGCCGACCGCCACCTTCACCCAGCCTTCGCTCACGCAGTACTCCTCCACGTCATGGCGCTCGTTGCCGTTCAGGCGGATGCCGATGTCGTGCTCGAGCACAGCGGCCACATGGAAGGGGCTGCGCGGATTCACGGCGAGGTGGTCGGGCAGGGGCGGGTGTTGGGATTCGGAGTTCATGGGGCGCCTGGAGTTTCGGGATCCCGCCAATCTAACGCATTTCTCCAGTCGCACGCCCGGGCGCGCCGGCTTTCGCTGACGCCGATGTTCCCCGGCGCACTCCCGGGCACCATCTCCGGCATCGCAACGGAAGCGGACGTTCGATGGAAGCTACTTGCGGATCGCCTTGGCCCGCGCTTCAAGCTCCGCCGCCGCCGGCGCGCGATCGGTCTTCCGATAGACGGTGGCCAGCCTGTCCAGTATGTCTGCCACATTGACATGTTCCGATCCGAGTGCCTTTTCCAGCATGGCCAGCTCGCGCTTGTAGACCGCTTCGGCCTTGTCGAATCGACCCCGCGAAGCGTATCCATCCCCGACGCGAGTCATGCCGAGGGCCACTTCCACGCGGTCCTTTTCGGGAGTCTTGTCCAGGGCCGCGAGCCAGCGGTCATGGAGCGGCTCGGCCTTCTCGACCATTTTTTTGCTGTCGTAGAGGTCCGCAAGGGTTCTCAGGTTCGTCGCGAGATCGCGTTGATCGGCGCCGGGAGCCTTTCCCCGGATGGCCAGCGCGCGCAGCAGGAGGGGTTCTGCCTTCGCGAAATCGCCCTGCGCGTCGTACATTCCCGCGAGATCGTCGAGACTCCTGGCCACCAGGAGGTGATCGGGGCCGAATCGCCTTTCCCGGATCTCCAGGGTGCGCCGGTAGAGCGGCTCGGCCGACGCGAACTGGCCCTGCCGGCGGAATTCGTCGGCGCGATTCTCGAGGCTCGACACCAGGGATGGCTTTCCGTGCTCGTCCTGGTATTTCTCGACGTGGGAGAGGATGCCGTAAGCGGCGGGCCCCGGAACGATGAGGAAAAGCACCGCGGCGATCCACGAGCCCGTGACCGTGTCGCGCAGGAACTCCAGAGCCTCCTCGCGCGTGCCACGGATCACCCTCACGCCCCCCTTGTCGGCTTCGGGAACGATCGCGGACTCCTTCTCCGAATAGCACCCGATCACGCAAGCCTTGGCGCCCACGGGAAGGATCTGTTCGCGCATGAAGGAATCGTCCAGGCCTTCGTGCGAGGTCATACGCCAATCCATTCGGAAATCGCCACTGCGATCATTGATCAACTCGCCGATGTCCGCGACGCCGGACCAGAGCGACTGCTTCTTGAACGTCGTGGCGCCCACGTAACTGCGCGCGCGATCCATCGACAGGTCCTTCGTGGAGCTTCTCGGAAACCTCTCCAGTCCCGGGAAGGCCTTCAGGTGAACCAACTTCACGCCCGAACGGATGACCGTGGGCGCAAGGCCGTAACCGCCGAAGTCGACGACCTCCCTCGGCCGCTGGGTCTGGTTCTTCATCGGGTCGACGAGCCTCGAAGGCTCCTCGAGGTGCCCGATCTCGTAGTCGTAGGCAAGGCACGCACGTCCGCTGAGGGGCGCCGCCAGGGGCTCGGCCTGCGCTTCGACCGTTCCGACAATGGCGACTCGCTGCCCGTCGCGAAGCACCCCTTCGCGTTTCGCCAGCAGGTTGGCGTCCCTACGTTCGAGCAGACCCTTGCGAAGGCCGTTGATGCCCAGAGCCGCGAAGAAGGAGACCAGCAGGGCACCGATCCAGTCGCCCGGCTCCAGGAACATCTTGTGCGCCGCATACCACAGGGGAGCGAAACCGGCGCCCCAGAGTGCAAGAAAGACGAACAGGCTTTTCATGGCGTTACCCCTGGCGATTGAGCGGGAGACCGTGCCTATGCCCGGAAGGCCCCCAGCGTATCCGGAAGCCCTATTGCACGGGCGGAATCTTCGCCTGCTTGACCACCCGCGCCCACTTCGCGACCTCGGCACTGAGATAGGCGCCGAACTGCTCCGGTGTGCTCGCGATCGGCTCGGCGCCGGAGGCCAACAGGCGCTCCTGCACTTCCGGCAGGTGGACGATCCTCTCGATCTCGTGTTGCATCCGGTTGATGATTTCCTTCGGCGTGCCGGCGGGCGCGAGCAAGCCGATCCACGTCACCGCCTCGAATCCGGGAATGGTGTCCGCGATGGGCGCCACGTCCGGCATGATCTTCGACCGCTTGAGGGTGCCCACGCCCAGGACGCGCAGCTTCCCCGCCCGGACATGGCCCGTCGAGGTGTTGATGGTGTCGAACATGAAGGAGAGTTGACCACCAAGCACGGCCGCCAGCGCAGGGCCGCTACCCTTGTAGGGCGCATGCAGCAGCGGAGCCCCGATGGACGCGGCGAGCAACTCGCCCGCCAGGTGATTGGAGCTGCCGTTGCCCGCCGAGCCGTAGGTGAGCGCGCCCGGATTCGCCTTGGCGGTCGCGATGAATTCCGCCAGCGTGTTGATCGGGCTCGAGGCGGGCACGACCAGCAGGTAAGGCACCGTCACGATCTGCGTCACGGGAGCGAAGTCCTTGATGGGGTCGAAGTCGAGCTTCGAGTAGAGGCTGGGCGTGGTCGTGTGGCTCGCCGCCGGCGCGATGAACGTGTAGCCGTCCGGCGCCGCCTTCGCGCCCATCGAGGTGCCGATCGTCCCGCCCGCGCCGCCCTTGTTCTCGATCACCACCGGCTGCCCCAGCGCTTCGGCGAGCTTGGGCGAGATCGTCCGGATGACGACGTCCGTCACCCCTCCCGCGGCGAACGGGATGATGATCTTGATGGGCTTGCTGGGCCACGCCTGCGCGGCGGCTCCGGTGCCCAGGCAAAGGCCGGTTACGAAGACCACGAAGGCCACGACGGCTCGCGGCATTTTCGAACGGGATAGGGAATGCATGTTCACTCCTTTCGACGCGTTGGTTTCGACACGACTCGGGTCAAGCGATTGGCGCAGTTGGACCGGCACCCAGCTTCTTCAAGGTGGCAACAGCCTCGTCGTCCAGGCGAATGCCATCGACCTGCGACTTCTCCCGGCGCTCGTATCGGCGGGAACCGGGAAGGTGCAACGATCCCGCGGCGTACACGGCCTCGACGAGGCCTTCCACGCGCGAGCCGACTTCCGCGCCCGCCCGGCGCGGATCGATCACCATGAGGAACTGGCCGCACTTGGACGGCAGGTTCCCCTTGGCGGGCGACTCGTAGCCGAACGGCGCGCCGGTGAGCGCAGCCGCGAGAATCTCGACGGCGAAGGCGATCGAGGCCCCCTTGTGCGCGCCGAAGGGCAGCAAGGCCCCGCCTTCGAGCACGGCCTTCGGGTCCTCGGTGGGATCGCCTTTCGCATCCACGCCGACGCCGGCGGGGATCCGGCGCCCTTGTCCCGCCGCGAGGAGAAGGTCCCCCTGCGACATGACGCTCGTGGCCTGGTCCCACACGATCGGATGTCCGTGGGCGCGCGGACAGGCGAAGGCCGAGGCGTTGGTGCCGAACACAGGGGCGCGGCCGCCCCAGCCCAGGAGCCGGGCGCGCGAAGTGACGCAGGACATCGCGATGAATCCGTCCCGGGCGAAATCCTCGATGTCGGGCCAGAGCGCCGCGAAGTGGTGCGCGTTCCGGATGAGGAGGATGGCGCTGCCCGTGGCCGCCGCCATGGCCACCAGTTCGCTTCGGGACTGCGCGAGGGCGAGATGCGTGAAGCCGTTTCGGGCATCGACCACCATCATCGCGGGGCTGCGCGAGACCACGGCAGGCAGCACCGTGCCGTCCGCCCAGCCCGTGCGGACCGACTCCACGAATCCCGGCAACCTCAAGAGCCCGTGGCTGTGCGTGCCATCGCGCTCGCACCGGGCGATCGTGCGTGCGATGGGCGAGGCCACCGGCTCGGCAATGCCGTTGGCGACCAGCGCGCGCCCCACGAGGGCCAGCAGCTCGTCGTAGGTCACGGTGTGCACTGATGATCCGCTCATGTTCGTGGCGGCCATCTCAGAGGCTGCCCTTGCCGAGACCGGCAAGCTGCGCCATCAAGGCCGGGTCCGCATGGCGTTCGCCGGACAGCGAACGCGCGTACTCCGGCACCGGCGATCCGGTCACCCAGGCCGCGCATATCACTCCCGCGGCACACGCGGCCATGGACCCGTATCCCGAAAGCGCGCCCGCGATGAACGCCCCGTCGGTCTTCATCCTGCCGATGAGCGGCCAGTTCTCCTCGGTCATCGTGTAGTAACCGCCATAGTGGTGCGCGCCCCTCGGCAGGCGCCCGATGTAGGAGGCGAGCCGGGGATTGAGGCGGCTGGCTCCGCGAAGCACCGTGTCCGGAAACTGCGCATCCATGGGCTTTTCGCCGTGGGGGTCGGAAGCCGTCTCGTTGAAGGCCCAACCCAACTAGATCCAGGTGCCATTCACGGGCCCGTCGGGCCCGGCAGTGGATGCCGCCGTTCATGGGTTCGACCAGGTGCCGCGTCGCCGGATCGCCCGCGAGCAACTGGCGATCCTCGTCGCTCCACGCCAGCGATTGCCCGTCGAGGTCGATGGTAAACGGCATGTCGCGCGGCACGGCGCCCTCGTGATCCGGAAACGCCACCTTCTGCTGGTAGACGCACTTGACGCCGATTTCCTCGCCCAGCATGACGCCCACGTCGCGCAGGAACGGCCCCGCGGCGTTGACGACACGATCGGCCCGGATCCGCTTCGAACCCCGTTCCACGGCGACATCGAGCACGAAGGGCGCGCCTGTGGAGATCGCCTTGACCTCGCCACGGATCAGCCGCCCGCCACAGGCGCGGATCGCCTCGAGCATGTACTGGCCGAGCTGCTGCGCGCTGATCGAGCCCGCGCGCCGGATGTGGATCACGGTAGCGACATCGGATGCGAAGGCCGGGAAGGTCCTTTGGATGAGGTCGCGATCGAGGAGCACGTCGACGCCATCGGGCGCCTCGCTCCAAGGTGCCCGCAGTGGCGGCAGGTAGTTGCCCGCGCCGGTCTCGCGGATCCGGACCTTGTCCGGCGTCGCGCCATAGCCGCGGTGGAGTTCCTCGATCAGGTCGTCGGGCCGGGAGCGGCGCGTCACGAGCGCGTAGCCCCCGCGCGTCATGTTCAGGCGCCCGCCCGATTCGCGGTCGATTTCCTCCATGAGCGAGATGGAGTGATCCGTGAAGGCTGTCATCACGGGGTGGGGCCACCAGTTGCGGTAGTTCTCGCCCGACTGCGCCGACGTGAGGCTCATGGGATCGCGCGGATCGAGGAGTACCACGTTCTTCTGCCCGTGGGTCTTGACCAGGTAGTAGGCGACGGCGATGCCGACGCTTCCGGCGCCGATGACGGCAACATCGAAGTCGACGGCTTCAGCCGGCATTGCGTTTCCCGCTTCCCGGAATGGTGCGCCGTGCGCCGGCGGCAGCGGCACTCTCGGCGAGCATCCGCCGCGTGCGCTCGATGTGGGCTTCGAGCAGGCGGACGGCACGCCGGACATCGCCCTGCCTCGCGGCTTCGAGGATCTCCCGGTGCTCCTCAAGCGGCACGTCGCGCCCCGCGACCGACGAGATGTAGATGCGCAGGTACCGATCCGTGCTGCGGGTGATGTCCTCCACCATGCGAAGCAGGCGCGGCATCCCGGCCGGGCGGTAGAGCGTGAGGTGGAACTCGAGGTTCAGCTCGGTCCACTCGTCCGGGCGGGTGGCGCGTGCGTAGCGGGAGAGAATCCTGTCGGCACGGGCGATGTCCTGGCCGTGAGCCTCGGGACCGCGTGACGAAGCGCCGCGGCCTCCAGCGCCTTGCGGATCTCCACGGATTCCAGCAGGTCGTCCATCGAGAGGGAGGCCACCGCGCAGCCGCGGTTGTGCGAGCGGACAACGAGCCCCTCGGCCTCCAGGCGGTTCAGGGCTTCGCGCACGGGGATGCGGCTCACGCCGAATTCCTCCGCGATCCGCCCCTGCCGGAGCGGAAAGCCGCCGGAGAGCTCCCCCCGGAAGATGCGCTCCCGCAACTGCGCGGCGATGCTGTCGGTTGGAATCTCCATGGCGAATAATGTATACACTTTTGTATAACATCACAACGAACCGGGACCCGGCAATGGAAGCACCGCAACGCTGCGACGTCCTGATCGTGGGTGGGGGCGTGATCGGCGTCAGCGTCGCCTACTTCCTGCGGACGCTCTCCCCCGGCATCCAGGTCGCGGTGGTCGAGCGCGAGCCCGGCTACGAGCACTGCTCGACGCTTCGCGCCTCCGGGGGTTGCCGGGTGCAGTTCTCCTGCCCGGAGAACATCCAGATGTCGCTCTTCTCGATCGACTTCATCCGGCGCTTCCCGCAACTCATGGCAACGCAGGGGCGCGAGGCGCCGATCGACTGGGTGGAGGGCGGTTACCTCTTCATCGTGCCGCCGGAGCACCTGGGACTGCTCGAGGCCAATCACGCGGAGCAGATCCGCCACGGCTGCGTGGCCGACCTCCTCGATTCCGCGGGCCTCGAGGCGCGCTTTCCCTCCATGCGCGTGGACGACGTCGGCGCCGGCGTGCACACGCCCCACGATGGCTGGTGCGATCCGTACCAGATGCTGCACGGCCTTCGCAGGAAGGTGATCGACCTGGGCTGCCTCGTGCTGGCGGACGAAGTCGTCTCACTCGAAGTCTCTGGCACCCTGGTGCGCTCCGCGGGACTTCGCTCGGGAGGGAAGATCGCTGCGTCGCACGTCGTCAATGCGGCCGGCGCGTGGTCTGCCGAGGTGGCGGCGATGGCAGGCATGCCGCTACCGATCTCGCCGCTGCGGCGCGCTTCGAGCACTACTTCACCTGCGGCAATCCCATCGAGCGCCTGCCCTACGTGAAGGACCTGCAGCGCATGGCGTTCCGCTCGGAGGGCGCGGGCTTCTCGGGCGGCGTGGTGGATTCGAGGCGAACCTCGGGGCTTCAACTTCGAGGTCGATCACGGCTACTTCGAGCGGGCGGTCTGGCCGGCGGTCGCTCACCGCTTTCCGCCTTCGAGGCCGCCAAAGTGCCACCGCACCTGGGCGGGACTCTACGAACAGTGCGAGCTGGACGGCAACCCCATCATCGGGAACTGGCCGGGTGTGCTCGAGAATTTTCACGTCTGCGCGGGATTCTCGGGGCACGGGATGATGCATGCGCCGGCGGCGGGGCGGGCGATCGCGGAGCGGATCCTGCATGGGGAGGATCGGTCGATCGATCTTTCCCGGCTGGGGTATGGGAGGGTGATCGAGGGGCGGCCTTATGGTGAGCGAGGAATCCTGTGAGCGGCCTGCGCGCCGAAAGTCATCGACTACTACCCGCATTTCCGGACGCACAAGGGCTGATCCCGGTCCGGGGCGGCGTCACATCACCTGCACCTTGATGTCCGGAAAGCCCATCAGCTTCAGGATGAAGTAGTTGGCCGCGGCCTCGCCCGGATCGTCGGCGATGGTGACGATCTCGGCATGGCGCGCAAGCCCCGCCTTCGCGAGCGCGTTCCAGATGTCCTTCGCGGCCTTGGGCGTTCCATTGGCGTTCACGAGATCCGTGTAGGGGACGTGGATGAGCTTCCCCTCGGGGAGCTTCGCGGGTAGCGATTTGCCCGAGGCGAGATAGACCCTGGGATAGAGCCCCTTCCCGCCCTCGTCCCCGTCGATCACGATGCCTCGACGGAGATTGACGGGGTAGGTCCCGGGAACGGGCATGAGGCCCGGCGGCGTCTTCTTCGGATCCGCCGCTCCCGCCTCCGTGGTGAGCGGAAGGCCTGCGAATCCCCAGTCGTCCACGGATTCGGACAGGACGGACACCCGCGCCTGCCCCAGCCGCTCCAGCAGCAGGAAGGCGAGCGCGGAATCGGGGTTGAGCCCGCCGTCGGAGACAATCACCGCCTCGTGCGCGGCGTCCACGCCCGCCGCCCCCAGCGCTTCGGCGAGCTTCGCGGGCGAGCCAAGATAACGCCGGAATGTTTCCGCGGGGACGCTGATGGAGAACGGCACGTGCGACTGCCTGAACGACGCTGCCTGGCGCACGTCGACGATGCTGAGCCGCGCCACGCCAAAGCTCCTCATCATCTGGCTGCCCCAGCCGTTCACCCACCCCTTGTCGCGCGTGAGGTTCGGCGCGTCGTAGGTCCAGAAGGGCAACCCGCGGTCGTCACGCAGCCATTCGAGCTGGGAGCCCTTGTAGAGCGTCACCCTGGGGTAATCCGCCAGGAACTTCGCCGCGAAGAAGGGCACGCTCGCCGCGATGCCGCCGCCGCAGTGCGCGTGGACCTGCTGGCCAGGGCGGATGCCCAGGTAGGCCAGCATCCGCCGGATCTCCCCGGGGACTTGAAGGTCTTGTCCGCGTTGAAGTAGTCCGCCGTGGGCGACATGATGGCGTTGGGAACGTGGCCGGCGCGGTCGAAGAACTTCGCGCCACCGAAGTGCTGGGCGGGATCGAGCGCCTCGAGGAGCGCGTGGTTCGCCGGGTCGCCGGAGGCCACGAGGAATTCCGCAAGTTGCACGCGCGCTTCCGGCCGGAGGTTCGTGACGCGATAGTCCCCCGCCTTGGGCGCCGATGTCGGGTCCTTCGTGACCGCGCCTCCTTCCGCCTTCCACTTGGCGAGCCCTCCGTCGAGGACGCCGAGGTTCTCGACCGGGAAGCCGTGGTAGTAGAGGTCATGGAAGAGGTTGGTCGCGAGGTAGGTGCCGCCCTGGTCGTAGAAGATGACCTTCTTTCCCGCGCTCACGCCCCAGGACTGGAAGCGCTTTTCCATCTCCGCGGGGGAAATTTCGCGGCCGCCGAAGCTGAAGATGTCGACGTTCACCGCGCCGGGAATGTGGCCCGCCGCATGGAGCCTGGCGGGCGAGGCGTCGATCACGAGCACGTCCTCGCGGCTCAGGTTCCGGGAGAGCCATTGGGCGTTCACGAGCGGCCGGCCGCCGACCTCCACGGCCAGCGCGGGTTGGGCCAGGACGAGGACGCTGGCGAGGAACGCGGACAACGGGTGGATCAAGCCCTTCGACATGTTCTTCTCCCCAAGGTCGTGCGGAATGCCGGGATCGTGCTTTCGCGGGCGTCCCTCCGTGATGGCGGATCGCCTCAGCTTGAACGGTACCCCCCGGGCACCGGGAGAAGCCAACCCGATGCGACAAAGCGAGGGAACCTGGGGATGGATGACCGTTAAGGGGAACTGGACGGCGCTGGGGGCGTCGCCGGCAATTCAGCAGCGGCTGGCCATGGTGGGCGTTGAGGGTCGTATTCATGGGGAGCCTGGGGTTCTCGTATCCTGCGAATCCAGCGCATTTTCCGGATGTCGATTCGGAGCCCCTTCGTTCGTCGTAGGAGTAGAGTGCCGATTTTCGGGGTTACCCGGCCTGTTCGCGGAGCGCTTCCGCAAGATGGACGCCCGTGGGACCGGGGCCCGAGCATGGAGACGACCCGATGAAGATCGCCACCTTTCCAGTCGCGCTGTCCATGGTCCTGGCGGGATGCTCCAGCGTCGAATCGATCAGCGAACCGGCCGCCGGCGTCCATGACGGCCTGGTCTACTACATGCCAAGGACGGATTTCCTGGTCACGATCGTCAAGGCCAAGGAAGGGATCACTTCCGTCTCGCTGGGCACCACTGCCGCCTACCCGGATGTATCGAAGTCATACGTGATCAGGCACAGCGCCAACCTGTTCGGGAAGAACACGCTGTTGGTGGGCGTTGACGTCAACGGGCTGCTCAAGTCGTCGAAGTCAACGACCACGAGCGGCGTTACGGACGCGTTCAGCAACCTCGGATCAACACTCGGAACATTTCAGGGTCTTCGATCTGCACAGGCAGCTCCCAAGGCTGTAGATACCTGTGCCATCGGTACCCATACGTTCATATTTGCATCGCCGGAAGAGGCGAAGGCTCCACGGCCTTGTGGACTTGCAATAACCATTACCAAGCTGAAAGACACTTCATCGACTCCGCCACCAAGACCAGTCGGTGAACCCTTGTCGGGAATATTCTATCGACAGGCGGAGCCGTACCTTGTCCAGGCGGCCGGCCCGATCAACACTTCTGCCATCGTATTTTCCCCGAACAACTCCCCGACATACTTCCTGCCTGTCTCGAGGACGTTCTTTTCCAACAATGAAGCCGATTTCGGCTTTACCGATGGCATGCCGACCAAGTACAACCAGGACACGGAAGGGGAGCTGATTGCGCTGCTCAAGCTGCCCGCGACCGTATTGACCGCCTACTTCGCGGCAATGGGCGCCACCTTCGACAGCTTCAAGACCCGCGACGCGAAGGAAGCGGATGCCCTGGCAGCATCGATCAAGCTGGAGATGGCGAAGAAGAAGTACGAGGCGTGCCTTGCGGCGATTCTTGCCAAGGACGATACGGCGATAGCGAAGCTGGAATGCGGCAAGTAGCGCAATAGGAGGAAACGCGATGCTCCAGACCCTCGTTGTACTGCTGGCCCTTGTCGTCGCCGGAATCCTGGTCTATGCCTCGATGCAGCCGGACGACTTCCGCATCGAGCGCACCGGCACCATCAAGGCGCCGCCGGAGCGGATCTACCCTCACCTCGCCGACTTTCATCTTTGGTCCGCCTGGTCGCCGTGGGAGAAGAAGGACCCGGCGATGAAGCGCGACTTCAGCGGCCCGGCCTCCGGCACGGGCACGGCCTATGGGTGGGAAGGGAACAAGGACGTGGGCACGGGGCGCATGACGATCACGGATTGCACGGAATCCACGCGCGTCGTGATCCGGCTCGAGTTCCTCAAGCCGTTCAAGGCGACGAACATGGCCGAGCTCACGCTGCAGCAGCAGGGTGACGCGACGGCGGTGACCTGGGCGATGTTCGGGAAGGCCAACTTCATGTCGAAGGTGATGTGCACCTTCATGAGCATGGACAAGATGGTCGGGCCGGATTTCAAGGCGGGGCTCGCGAACCTGAAGGCGGTGGCGGAAAGGCCGGCCCCTTGAGATTGCAGTGACCGTGGAATCGCGCCGCACGATCGAGCCGGTGTGGCACCAGGTTCGCAACTCCTTGCTGGTGCAGCGCTGAATGCTGGCTAGCGGCCGATAGCTGCCTTCACGCGCGTGAAGAGGCCGTTGGCTCCCATTTCGGGGGCCGGGGCCGGTGCCGGGTCGGGCTCTCGGGCGTTTCAGCCCGCCTTTCCTGCATTTCGTCGCTTTCGGCTCGCGGCTGGGGCAACGGGTGCCTACAGTGGGCCCATCGACAACGCACCCAACCCAAGGAGCCGACCATGTTCACCGCCATCTTCACCATCGCGACCGCCGTCCTCTTCGTCGCAGTCGTCGCGGACATCGCGACCACCATCGCCAGCCCGCGGGTGTACGGCTGACCGGTCGGATTCGACAGCACAAGGAAAGCGGGCCGGGGAAGACCCCGGCCCGTTCCTTTTCTGCGACAGGCTTCGCTGCTGGACCAGCCGCTAGGCCGAAGCAACTGAGCGGCTGCGGTTTTCCTGCCCAGTCAGTCCCGCCCCTTGCGTTGCAGCCGGCGCGCGCAGCGAATCCATCGCCGCCTCGATCCCGCCCCGGACATGCGGCACTCCGGCATCGGCGAGCGCCAGTTCGATCGCGGCCAAGGCGCCCAGCAGCATGGGTTCGTTCAAGTCACCCATGTGGCCGATGCGAAAGATGCGCCCCTGCAATGCAGCCAGTCCGCGGCCCAGCGCCACTCCGTAGCGTTCCGAGGCGATCGCGCGCACGCGGTCGGCGTCGTGGCCGGCGGGCATCAGCACCGAGGTGAGTGACTCGGAAGCGGCCTCGGCGTCCAGCGACCAGATCTCGACGCCGCCGCCCTGCCCCCAATGGCGCACGCAGGCTCGCGTGGCATTCGCCAGGCGTCGATGACGGGCGAACACATTCTCCAGCCCCTCCTCCTCGATCATGTCGAGAGCGGCCTCGAGGCCGTAGAAATGCGCGATCGGCGCCGTGCCGCAGAAGCGCACCTGGCGGCCGTCTTCCACCATCGAGCGCCAGTCCCAGTAGCGGCGCGGGTTGCGTGCCGATTGGGCCGCCTCCCACGCGCGCGCATTGATTGCCGTGAACGACATCCCCGGCGGCAACATGAGGCCCTTCTGCGAGCCGCCGATCACCAGGTCCACGCCCCATTCAACCATGCGGAAGTCGAACGAGGCGAGCGACGAGATCGTGTCGACCATGAAGAGCGCCGGATGACCGAGGCGGTTCATCGCCGCGCGCATCTCGGCCACGGGGTGGCGAATGCCGGTCGCGGTCTCGTTCTGCACGAACATGACGGCCTTGATGGCGCCCTTGGCGTCGGCCGCGAGATGCCTGGCGATCGTCTCGGGATCCACCGCGCGCCGCTCTAGCGTAGCCACCATCTCGACTTCCAGCCCGTATTGGGTGGCGGTCTTCGCCCAATTCTCGGCGAAGTAGCCCGTCTGGGGCACCAGCACCTTGTCGCCGGGTGAAAAGAGGTTCGCGATGCTCGCGTCCCACGCACCGTGGCCGGTGGCTGCGTAGGTGATCGCGAAACCCTTCTGCGTTTTCAGCACCCCCTTCAGCCGATTCAAACAGCGGTCGCGAAGGGCCACGAACTCCGGTCCCATGAAGTCCACTGCCGGCCGTGCCATCGCCTGCAGCACCCGGTGCGGGATGTTGGTGGGACCGGGGTGCATGAAGAACTGCCAACCTCGTGGGGCGGTCATCGCCGTCTCCTGGGAGCAATTTCGGAATGATACCGGCGCCGATCGCCGAGCCCGCCAACTCAGTTCGACTTCCTCGTATTCAACATCCGCGCGTGGTATTTCTGGAAATTCTCCCCGTTCTTGTAAATACGATCCCGCACCCAGGTCAGCATGTCGAGTGTCATGCCTTTCGAAAGTGCGCCGGGCACCAGCCCGACCGCGGCCCGGGGGGCTGACAGACCCTTTGGCACCTCTTCGGGAAGAAACAGGACGGTTGGGGTGAACATCACTCCCCACTTCATCACCATCTTTTTCTCGCTGAGCACTTGGCCGTCGAAATCCGTGACATCTACATCGCCGAACATGTTGATCTGTACGAAAAAGAAATCCTTGTTCAGCATTTGATTGATTACCGGGTCCGTCCAGACTTCTTTATGCATCTTCGTGCAATAGACGCAGCCCTGCTGTTCGATCACGATGGCCAGACGCTTGCCTGCTGCATTGGCTTCGGCCAGATCCTCGCGCAGGTCCTTGAACGTTTGGTGCATCCATTCCGTCTTGTGCAGACCGTCGTCTCCCATTGTCGTGGCCGCCGTCAGGGGCGTTGCCAGAATGAGGAGCGCAACCAGCGTGGTCAGAAATCTCATCAGTTTCTTCCTATCCGATCCGGCCAAAGACCGGAAACATCTCCAGGAGCCATTGGCCGATGTAGTTTATGGAATTCGTCGCAATCAGAACGGCAAACAGCATCAACATCACACCCATGACTCTCTCGACATAAGCCATCTTGCCGCGATGACGTTGCAGGAGTCCGAGGAACGGTTTTGCAAAGAAGGCTGCGACGACGAAGGGGGCGGTCATCCCGAGGCCGAAGGCTGCCAGCAGAAGCGCGCCTTGAAGCAGATCACCCATGCCGCTGGCAATCATCAGGATCGAGGCCAGGACCGGTCCGACACAGGCCGTCCAGCCGAAGCCGAATGCCAGGCCCATCAGATAGGCGCCAAGCACCGTAGAAGGATCGGACTTGCTCTCCATCCGGGCTTCTCGCATCAGAAAACCAATTCGGATGACTCCGAGGAAATGCAGCCCGAAGATGAATATGACGATGGCCGCGACGTAGGATAGCGGCCGTTTCCATTGTGCAAATGCCTGCCCCAGGGCCGTCGCTCCCAGCCCCATCAGCATGAAGATCGTCGTGACCCCGATCGCGAAGAAGACCGCTGAAACGATCAACCGTCGCTGCGCACCGGGCGAGATCCCACCATCGCTGCTCAGTTCGGCAACGGATATCCCGGCCATGTAACTGAAATAGAAAGGCACCATCGGCAGAATGCATGGAGTCACGAAGGCGATGAGCCCCGCCAGCGCGGCACCCAGGAAAGAAACCTCCAGCATCGCCAAGCCTTCCTCGGTTTTGTTCAGGTATTCAGTCTACATTGAGTGTTCGGGAGGCTCTGATTCATCCAGCGCGCTGTCGACTCGAGTTGGTCGTGCAGCCCAGCTCCTTGTCGCCAGGGGAGAAGAGGTTCGCGATGTTCGCGTCCCAGGCACCGTGGCCGGTGGCTGCGTAGGTGATCGCGAAGCCCTTCTGCGTCTTGAGCACTGCCTTCAGCCGCTGCACGCAGCGGTCGCGAAGGGCCATGAACTCTGGTCCGGGGCGGTCATTGCCGTCTCCTGGGAGCTATTTCGCCATGATGCCGGCGACGATCACCCCATTCTGGCCGATACGCTGCCGACCTGAAGCGGACCTGTCGCTTAGCGACTGGCTGCCGCGTCGTTGAGCGACCGAGCGCCTAGACCTGGATCGACTGCGGCGGCTCGTTCTGGAAGAAGCACATGGGCAGGAACGCCGGCGCGATGTACTCGATGTCCTTCGCCGTCACTCCCTCCTCCTCGAAAACCTCGCGCCAGGTTTTCACGACGACGACGACGGCGTCGATCACGTTCCGGGCCTCCTCCGGGCTCAAGCCGAAGCGGACGCACTGTGAGACCAGGTTGAAGATGCTCGCCGTGCGGCCGTGGTCGCCCACGGTGAGGGCGAGATCGCGGTGCTCAAGGCTCAAGCGGCGCGCCGGGACGATGTCGTAGGCGGGCGAGAGCTGCCAGCCTTTGGGAGCGCGCAGCGCCGCGTGGTTTCGCGGGTGATCGTCGTCGTTGGTGACCGCAGCGTTGAAGACCATCCGCCGGAAGAGCTCCACGCGATCGGCGTCGGGCTTCGTCGACCACCGTCGCAGCTGGTCGGCCAGCAGCAGGTACGACCACCTCGGCCGGCTCGAAATGCTCTCATCGGCGCCGACCATGGTCATGGCGCTCACCAGCCCATGACGGAAGTAGCCCTTGGACGAGTATTCGCGATCGAAGCGCTCGATCATGAGCACGTCGTGAGGCCCGACCACCTGGATCTTGGCGCGCGCAGCGTCGATCCCTGCGCGGCGCGCAAGTTCGAGCGTTGCGCATTCCACGCGCTGCAGGCTGAACGGGTCTTCCTTCGAGGGAAATTTCCCGATCCAGAGGCGCTCGCCGTCCTCGATCGTAGCCTTGGGCCGCATGCCGCCCATGGAGGTGCCGGGCTCGATCTTCTCGAGCAGGTACTCGGGCACGGCCTTGCCTTCCTCGATGTCCTCTGCCGCCTGGATCAACTCGGCTAGCTGGTGCGGGCGATTGAACTTGCGCGCAGTAGGCTTGAGCGGCAGTTCGCTGCTGAAGCTCAGGTATCCGCCGCCGTCGGCGGGCCCATGGACCATGTAGTCGATCTCTTCCAAGTCGCCACCCGCGCGTTGGAGGCGGTGCTCAATGACCTTGCGGCCCCAGTAATCGGGCGACGCGTCGCGCACGGCGCCGGGCACGCCCTTGAAGGTCGTGAATTCGCGCAGCCGGTTGTCCAGCGGCAGTTCGAACGGGTCGAGCGCCACGGTGTTCGCGCGCTCCAGGTAGCGATCGCCGTAACGGAAGCGGCCGACGTAGGTGCCGTCGGGGAGTTTCTCGATGGCGAGCAGCGCCGCAGGCACGGTCTGAAGCGTGCCCGGGAACTGCACGTGGACGTAGCACTTTCTTTCAGAAGTCATAGCGATCCTTGCCGGTCTCCTTCTTCCGGGCACGTTTGGGCGCGCGTGAACTCTCAAGCGTCTTGCCGTGGGTATCGAGGTCCGGATTCGCGACCGAATCCAGGGTTCCGTCGAGTCCCAGCGCCCAGAGCACCGTGGCGAACGTTGCGAGCGTCACGCCGGGCTTGCCGGCTTCGAGAGCGGTCAGCGTATTCCGGCTGATGCCGGCCTTAGCGGCGAGCTCTGCTGAGGCGATCCTGCGGCGCAGGCGCGCGCGGCGCACGCGGTGACCCAACTCGCTTGTGCGCGTTTGGACGGGCTGTGGGACGGCGATGACCTTGCCCATAATATTGAGCGGTAGGAGGCGTAATGCTCAATATTGTGAGCGGGTCGCATCGTGCCGTCAAGCACCGTATGCTCAGAATATTGAACACAAAAACATGTGCCGGGTAGATCGCCACCGCGTTGCGACCGAACCCGACCTGCGCCTCGATCCATACCCGGTGCGGCTTGCAGGCCGAGGTTGTCGTCACAGCCCCCCCCCCCCCCCCCCCCCCCCCCACCCCCCCCCACCCCCCCCCCCCCCCCCCCCCCCCCCCCCCCCCCCCCCCCCCCCCCCCCCCCCCCCCCCCCCCCCCCCCCCCCCCCCCCCCCCCCCCCCCCCCCAACCCCCCCCCCCCCCCCCCCCCCCCCCCCCCCCCCCCCCCCCCCCCCCCCCCCCCCCCCCCCCCCCCCCCCCCCCCCCCCCCCCCCCCCCCCCCCCCCCCCCCCCCCCCCCCCCCCCCCCCCCCCCCCCCCCCCCCCCTCCCCCCCCCCCCCCCCCCCCCCCCCCCCCCCCCCCCCCCCCCCCCCCCCCCCCCCCCCCCCCCCCCCCCCCCCCCCCCCCCCCCCCCCCCCCCCCCCCCCCCCCCCCCCCCCCCCCCCCCCCCCCCCCCCCCCCCCCCCCCCCCACCCCCCCCCCCCCCCCCCCCCCCCCCCCCCCGGCGCGGCCGGCCAAAGCCGGTGGCCGGGGTGGGGGAGTTTGGCCCTCCGAGCCGGTGGCCACCCCACCCCGGGGGATTTTGCGATGGCCGCCGCCAGACGCCGAATGGTCTTGCGGTCCACCCCGGTATGGCGAGCGATCTCGCGCTGGCCCACACCGCCCGCAAGCAGCGTCTCTACGGCAATGCGTAAATGCGATTTCAAGACGTTCACTCCTTCTCCCCTCACGTTGGTGAGGGCCGAGGGTAACGTCCCGTCGTTGGGGGCCTTCCTCAGGCGCGATTACGCCCGATCAAGGTGGGGGAATTTGGGGTGGCCACAGGTGGGGGAATTTGGGTGGCCGCCGGGGATTAGGCACCTCGTCTAGCGTCCTGCGTTCGAAGTCTCCTCTCCAGCCGATAGAAGTGCGCAAGCGCGACAACGTACCCCAGAAAAAGCACCACTGAAAAACCTGTAATCCATGGCTCGGACAATCCGAGTACAGCGGCAGCTTTCAGGTCGATCGATATAAAAATGGCAAAAATGGAAAAATGAAAACAGGGCTCAAAGACGGAGCTACCTCTATCGCGCTCGAACGGAATCTTCGTCGTTGATGCCGGATACAAGTCGAGACCAAATGACTCAATGGATATGCGGTGAATATTGCGAAGCTGGCGATCCGTCCACATAACAATGCCTAACCCAAAGGTTGTAAAGACACAAAGGAGGCACGCCCAAAGTGCATATCCCATGAGATGTGATTCTTTCGATAGTGAATACGCCAGCGCCAAGAATCCGGCTTGCACGATTCCAAGTGTCTGTAATCTGCTCCACATCAAAGTGTTTTGATGCAGCCACAAGTCTAGATGCAACTTACAGACGGCCGCATTCTTCTCGTCGTTGTCGAGATTCATTCTGCGCCTCCCTTTCTTACGCAACGACGATGGGACATTCGACTTCGCTCACCCCGTATCGTCGGCACCGCGCCGGGCATCGCGACATTGAGGTCATTACGTTTGACATGAGGGACGGCCGGAGGCGGGCGAGGCCTGCTGGAGGACGTTCCCTCAATGGAACAGTTAGGTCGGTACTCAGCCATAGCAGACTGCGACAAAGATTGTTGCCACAAACAAACGACGTGTCCGATTTTCTGTGTGTGAGGCGATTGGGGCGCCGGCACGCATGGCGAATTCGCGCGGCGGCACCGTATTCATCTCACGCAGCTCTTGCGGTGAAGCGGTCAGCGTACAGGATCGCGAATTGATTCATCGCCGCTTTCCATTCCTTTGCAGCGCGACCCCAATCGGCGGTGATGTTCCGCAGCGCCAGCCACAGGAGCTTCAGCGCCGCTTCGTCCGATGGGAAATGCCCGCGCGTCTTGATGATCTTGCGCAGCCGCATGTGCAGGCTCTCGATCGCATTGGTGGTGTAGATCACGCGGCGAACGTCGGGCGGGAAGGCGAAGAACGGAATCACCTGCTCCCAGACCCGGCGCCAGAGCGGGGCGATGGGCGGATACTTCTCGCCCCAGGGACCCGCCGCGAAATCGTCCAGTGCCGCCCTGGCTGCCGCCTCGCTCGGGGCCTGGTAGACCGCCTTCAAGGCCGCTGCCACGGCCTTGCGGTCCTTCCAGCTCGCATAGGCGAGCGAATTGCGGATCAGGTGCACGATGCAGGTCTGGATCGTGGTGGCCGGGAAGACCGCGCCAATGGCCTCCGGGAAGCCCTTCAGCCCGTCGACCACGGCGATCAGGATGTCCTCCACGCCGCGGCTCTTGAGGTCGTTCACGACCTTCATCCAGAACTTCGCCCCCTCGGTTTGCTCGATCCAGAGCCCCAGCACGTCGCGCGTGCCGTCGGGCAGCACCCCGAGCGCCAGGTAGATCGCCTTGTTGCGAACCACCCCTTCGTCGCGGATCTTCACCCGCAGCGCATCGAAGAACACCACCGCGTAGAGCCGCTCGAGCGGCCGGCTCTGCCACTCGAGCACCTCGGCCATCACCGCCTCGGTCACCTGGCTGATGAAGTCCGGCGAGACCTCCACCGCGTACATCTCGTTCAGATAGCCCTGGATCTCGCGCACCGTCATGCCGCGCGCGTACATCGCGATGATCTTGTCGTCGAATCCAGCGAAGCGCCGCTCGCCCTTGGCGATGAGCTGCGGCTCGAACGACCCATTGCGGTCACGAGGAATAGCCAGGCCCAGCGGACCGTCGTCGGTCAGCACCGTCTTGGGCGTGCTCCCGTTGCGGTAATTGGCCTGCTCAGCCGGCGGCGTCTCACCCTTCGGGTAGCCCAGGTGATGGGTCAGCTCCGCGCCCAGCGCCCGCTCGACAATCGCCTTCTTCAGGCCCCGGAACAGCGACTCGAACTCCTGCGGGTTCATCGGCCCGGTCACCAACTGATCAAGCAACTCGGGACTGACCGCAATAGCCGGCGTCGCCGGCAACTCCTTCTTCGTCCTTTTCGGCATAACGGCTCCTTTGGCTCGCCATGTTATGCCTCACACACAAAATTCCGGACAGGCTCTAGTCTGGCATTGCGATACGTGACCACTACTCCCCAATGAACTCCTTATGGCGGTTTTCTAACCAGAGCAATGCTGCAGACACCGCGGCAAACTCTTCATCATTGATTTCCTTCGCATGAGCATCGGCTCGGTACGAGTTCACCGTCCCCATGCATTGCTGAAACCGTACCTTGTCACCTTTAAACACAGACTGGAAATCATCCCAATTTGCCAACACTATTCGCATCAAGTCCAGAAAGTACAATTCAACTTTCCATGCTTTATCGAATCCAAGCTTTTCAAACTTCTCTTTCTGTGACGCCTTCTGCAGCTCCGGAATGACCACGTCACTTGCTTTCTGGCCATGGCGCGCTTTTAACATAGTCATTGCCAGGCCTTTGAGCCAAGACTCAAAGCTATTTCTACGGGAGGAAATCTGTTCCCAGCGCACCGTGAGGGGTGTGCCCGTATTTTGAATGGATTCTGATTCGCTCAAAAGATCTGCAATCGACGCAATCTTGAAGTAGTAATGACCTCCATCCTCCACCACCAGTCCATAGCCCTTAAGATGTTCAGTCCACTGGCGGGACTGAAGGGCGAA
This sequence comes from Betaproteobacteria bacterium, assembly GCA_016720855.1. Lineage (NCBI taxonomy): Bacteria > Pseudomonadati > Pseudomonadota > Betaproteobacteria > Betaproteobacteria bacterium. The sequence goes on from JADKJU010000001.1 coordinate 1,436,596, forward strand.
ATCCCGAAACGTAACCTCGTTTCCAGCAGCAAGTTGGCAAAGTAGTTCATATTCCTCTTTGTACTTGCTCTTAAGTACATCAATCACACTCTTCAAGTAAGTTGTGACACTCGCCAAAATCCTCGTGTGGTGCCGTTCATAAAAGAAGCGCTGAACCTTATAAGGCCTTTGACACCCTTCCTCTTGGAGCAATAGATGGATTTGGTGACATGCTTGACGAATTACAAAGGGATGCCCACCAAAATCATGTGCGAGCGCACCAGTCACCTCGACATCAAATGCTAGTCCAATGTGTTTTCCGATTCCATTCACCATTTCAGCGACTCTGTCGCCATCGAATAGCGACAAATAGTTCGGTGTGATCGACCCGAATATCGGGTTGTCCTTGCCTGTCCCTACTTGCGCCTGTTCGACAATTCTCGGATTGACACCAGCAACTACGATTGAGAGCAGCTCCGCATTTCGTTGGTAGATCGAGCGGAGAGCTTGCCAAAACAGCAAATAGTCTCCTCCATCTGCCCAGTGTGCAGACGGCGAAAGTTCGAAAGAAATGCTCTCAACTTCATCGAGAATGATAAGCACTCTTTTCTTACCCTTGGAATTGAAAAGTGCTAAGAGATCTTCCTCAAATGCCGCGGCGGCCCTTTGGGGCGAGCCGTAGACACCCTCCGACGATAATTTGCTGCTGCTTAACCCAGCCTTCTTACACAGCTCCTTCTTAATCTGATAGAGAAGCAGATTCCATCGACCAAGATGTGCGGAAGGTGAGCTGCAGTCGAGATAGGCGACGAGACCACCATTTTTTTCGACCCGCCTTTCGAGTGCCAGAAGTACGGATGTTTTTCCGACGCGTCGCAATCCAAAAAGGCACCCATTTTCTCCGTTGGAGTATTTGCCGTGAAGAAGCTGAATATCGCTCTCTCGTCCAAACAAGTCTTCATCGTGACGAAGTGGGGAGTCATACGCAAATACCGGGCGAACATACAATAGTTCTGAAAGTCGCCCCACCGTGCGTTGGACGACTTGTTCCTTTTCGCCAAGCAGCTCCTCATATGTAAATGCGACTAGGATCTGGCGCGCCGAGTGAGCTCTGTTTTGTTCAGTAACTTTCCTAAACACTTCATTGTCACGGGCCACAATTACCACATGATTTTGGTCCACACGCACTGATTTTTGACTGAGAATTGTCTGGGCAACCTCAATTGTCCGTTGATCAAATCGTTCGTACGGACATAGCACGCATGCCAAGTCACCTGTAAAGTTGAATCGCCTCTTTAACTCGTCGGTTGGCTCAAGGATAAGAGCGTAAAAATTACTGTCAGCCCGAGACTGAATCTTCGCGGAGGATACATACCAAATCTTGGCCAGACCCTGAGCCACAAGAAGTTCTGCGCTTGGAAAGCGCGCGAGATTCCCATTTGCATCGGGGTGAACGCCTGGGTAAGCCATGTTTCTCTCGAGAAATAAAAAAGGGGTGATACGTTGACCACCCCTAAACGGGAACTAAATTCAGAAGTTTATTCTAATCCCAACTTAGCGCCCCCCCCGTCTGATACTCGATCACCCGCGTCTCGAAGAAGTTCTTCTCCTTCTTGAGATCGATGAGTTCGCTCATCCACGGGAACGGGTTGGTAGCCCCCGGGAACATCTGATCCAGCCCGATCTGCTGAGCCCGCCGGTTCGCGATGAACCGCAGGTACTCCTTGAACATGGAAGCATTCAGGCCGAGAACGCCCCGAGGCATCGTGTCCTCCGCATAGGCGTACTCCAGCTCCACCGCCTTGTGGAACAGGTCCGTCAGCTCGCGACGGAACTCCTGCGTCCACAAATTGGGGTTCTCCATCTTGATCGTGTTGATGAGGTCGATGCCGAAGTTGCAGTGCATCGATTCATCCCGAAGGATGTACTGGTACTGCTCCGCCGCCCCCGTCATCTTGTTCTGCCGGCCCAGCGAGAGGATCTGCACGAAGCCCACGTAGAAGAACAGCCCCTCCATGATGCAGGCGAAGACGATGAGGCTCTTGAGCAGCGCCCGGTCGCTCTCCTCCGTGCCGGTCTTGAACTCGGGGTTGGTGAGCGTCTCGATGAACGGGATGAGGAAGTCGTCCTTGTCCCGGATGCACTTCACTTCCTTGTAGGCTGCGAAGATCTCGCCCTCGTCCAGGCCGAGCGACTCCGCGATGTACTGGTAGGCGTGCGTGTGGATCGCCTCCTCGAACGCCTGGCGCAGCAGGTACTGGCGGCACTCCGGCGCCGTGATGTGGCGGTAGGTGCCCAGCACGATGTTGTTGGCAGCGAGCGAATCGGCCGTCACGAAGAAGCCGAGATTGCGCTTCACGATCAGCCGCTCGTCGTCCGTGAGCCCGTTCGGGTTCTTCCACAGGGCGATGTCGCGGTTCATGTTCACTTCCTGCGGCATCCAGTGGTTTGCGCAGCCGGCGATGTACTTCTCCCACGCCCACTTGTACTTGAAGGGCACGAGCTGGTTCACGTCCGTCTTGGCGTTGATGACGCGCTTGTCCTCGGCCTTCACGCGCGTGAAGAGGCCGTTGACTCCCATTTCCTTGACCGGGGCCGGCGCGGCGGCCGGCTGGGGGGTGGGCCTCACCATCTGCAGGCCGAGCGTCGGCGTGAGGGCGGGCATGTCGTCTTCGAAACTGAGCATTGCGGTCCTGCTCCCCTGTTCGCTGGCGCGTGGGCGCCACTTTTTATTTGTGCCGTGAACCCCCCGAGCCGCGCCCCGGGGGGAGTAGGCCCCGGGGGCGGTGGGTGGCGATCACTTCAGCTACAACACTTCAGGCCGCAAGCCTCGGCGTGGCGGGGCTTGCAACCAATGCGGCGGGCACGTTGCTGCTTCGTGCCGCGGTGGCGCGCCAGTGCAGCGCCTGGAGGTTCTCGGGATCGCTGGAGCCGCCGATCGCCTTCGGTTCGATGTGGTCCAGCTCCCACCCGAATGGCGACTTGCGGTTGCCGAAGTCGGCGTAGCGAACCATGTTGCCCAGGCGATCCTTGCGGAATTCCCAGGCATTGGCGTGACCTCCGACCGGTGAGGTCCGCGACCAGGCGGCACGCTTCAGGTCTTCCAGAAGGGTCATGTGTTCATGTATTGCCATGGCACACCTCCTCTTGGCCGCCGGTTGAGACCCAAGCTGCAGGCCGGATGGGGCCGCTGGCAGGATCTCTACCTCAACCCATTGATCTTGCTGCGTTATCCAGCCAATCCCCTTGCTTCACCCACCGGGGAAAGGCGCCTGAACCGTGCCGAGAGATTGCCTCATTCGCCGGCCGGCCGTCAAGCAGAAAACACTATATCTGGGGCCTGCCCCGGGAAGCAGCCCGGACATCTAGTGGATTCGGTGCATTTCCTGTGGATAAGGGGGGGATAACTCCCGTCCTCCCCCCCGGACCCTCTCCCGGAGGAGAGGAATCCCGCGATGCGATTCTCGGCCGGCGTGGCGCTTATGCGTGAGGGACGCGGCATCCTTCAGGTCGCACGAACACGGAACGCCGACGATGGAACGCGTATCGCGCGCCCGCTCTTTGGCCCTCCGTTGACACGGGTCAATCAGAGCGGGGTTCGCGGGACCACGATGGATTCATGGTCTTCGAGGATCGCATCGACGCCGCAAGAAAACTCGCGCTGGCCCTGGCCAGGTACCGCGGCAAGCACCCGCTGGTGCTGGCGATTCCGCGCGGCGCCGTTCCCATGGCGCAAGTGGTGGCCGACGAACTGGGCGGCCAGCTCGATGTCGTGCTGGTGAGGAAGCTCGGCGCGCCCGGCAACCCGGAGTTTGCCGTGGGCGCGGTGGACGAAGCCGGGTGGACCTATGTCGCCGACTACGCCGCCGACGTGGGCGCTTCCTCGTCCTTCCTCGCCGACGAGACGGCCACGCAGCTCGCCACCATGCGCGCGCGGCGGGAGCTCTACACGCCGGCGCGATCCCCCATCGATCCGGAGGGGCGCATCGTGATCGTCGTGGACGACGGGCTCGCCACGGGCGCAACCATGATCGCGGCCCTGCATTCGGTGCGTGCGCGCCACCCCGCGCGCCTGGTGTGCGCAGTGCCGGTGGCTTCGCCCGGCAGCCTCGAGAACGTTCGCGCCCACGCCGATGAGGTCGTGTGCCTCGAGGCTCCCCCGGGCTTTCATGCGGTTGGCCAGTTCTATCGCACCTTCGGACAGGTGGAAGACAGCCAGGTCGTGGCCGTCCTGGCTGGAAGGAAGATCCATGAAAGCCTCCAGTGAACGATTGGGGCGCATTGCCTCCGGCTCCGTAACGCTGGAAGGCATGCTCTCGGTGCCGCCCGGCGCGCACGGCGTGGTGCTCTTTGCCCACGGCAGCGGATCCAGCCGCCTTAGCCCGCGCAACAACTTCGTCGCCGCGCAGCTTCGGCACGAGGGGCTCGCGACACTCCTCATCGACCTGCTCACGCCCGAGGAAGACCACGACCGCGAGCGCCGCTTCGACATCCCGCTCCTCGTCGAGAGGCTGCACGACGCAGTGCAGTGGCTCGCAGCCGAGCCCGCCACGCAAGGCCTGCCGGTGGGGATCTTCGGGGCCAGCACGGGGGCCGCGGCGGCGCTGCAGCTCGCGGCTGTAGTGCCATCGAAAGTGGCAGCCGTGGTTTCGCGCGGTGGCAGGCCGGATCTCGCCGGCATCGTCTCGCTGGAGCGCGTAAAGGCGCCCACGCTCCTTGTCGTGGGCGGCGCCGATACGCAAGTGCTTGCCATGAACGAGGCTGCCTATGCGCACCTGCACTGCCCCAAGGCGCTGTTCATCGTCCCCGGCGCCACGCACCTCTTCGAAGAGCCGGGCACGCTGGAAGTGGCCGCCTCCCACGCGGCCGAATGGTTCGCGCGCTACCTCGAGCCCGTGACGGCCAGGTCGTGAACGTGGGGGTCGGCAAGTTGACTGCGCTCGCCTTCGACCCTGTCCCCCAAGGGCCTGAATGTCCTCGCTGATCCTCGGCAAAGGCGACGTGCTGGTCGTCGTTGACGTCCAGAACGACTTCGTCATCGGGAGCCTCGCGGTGCCCGAAGGCGCCGCCGTGATCGCCCCGCTCAATCGCTACATCGGCGCGTTTTCGCGCAAAGGGCTGCGCGTCATCGCCACGCGCGACTGGCGCCCCGCGAATCACAAGTCCTTCATCGACCAGGGGGGTCCGTGGTCCGCGCACGGAGTCGCGATGAGCGAGGGCGCCGCCTTCGTGCCCGGACTGAAGCTCCCCGACGGATACTGGCTGGTGTCCAAATCAACGCACCCGGAACGCGAATCCCGCTCCGCGTTCGACGGAACCGACCTGGCGCGCAGGCTGAAGAGGCTGGGCGCGAAGCGCCTGTTCGTGGGCGGGCTCGCCACTGACCATGGCGTGCTGCATTCGGTGCTCGGCGCTCGGGCATTGGGCTACGAAACCTTCGTGCTCGCCGACGCCATTCGCGCGGCGGACCTGAAGCCCGGCGAGGGTGACGACGCCCAGGCCTGGATGCAGCGCGAGGGCGCCTTGTTCGTCTGGCTCGAGGATTTCGCCGACTTCGCCGCGGAGTTCGACCGGATCGACTGACTGCAGCCCGGCGCGCTCTCAGCAGGCAATGCCGAGGCGCGCGGCAAGGCTCCTCGCCACGTCCTCGGGCGCGCCTCCCGGCGCCATGGTATCGACGATCACGGCGGTATCGAGTTCATCAGGAGATAACGCCTCCAGCGTGGCGAGTTGGCGTTCGAGTACGGCGATGCCGGCTTCCGATGCGTCCGTCCCTGCGCGGGTTCGCTTCCCGATGCGCGCGCGAAGCGCCTCCTCCGGGGCCGCGCATGCAACCAGCACGAAAGGTGCGCCACGCTCGCGCGCGAACTCGCGGAACATCTCCCGCCACGCGCTCTTGAGGAAGGCTGCATCGACGATCGCCGGATAACCCGCGTCCAGGACCTCGCCCGCCAGCGCGGCGAGCCTCGCATAGGTCAGGCGGTCGGTTTCCGGCGTGTAGAGACCGCCGCCGGGCGCGGAGTTCGTCCGGGCGCCGGCCTCGAGCCCCGCCAGGCGCTTGCGCTCGACGTCGGAGCGAAGCCGAACGGCACCCAGCAATTCAACCAGTGCCTGCGACACGGTCGTCTTGCCGGAGCCGGAAAGACCGTGCATCACGATGAGCGCAGGACGGCCGCGGGCGGTGAACTCCTGTGCAAGGCCCAGGTAGTCACGGTAGGCTCGCGCCGAGCGATCGCGGTCGGCCGCATCGATGCCCGCCTGGTGCGCGCGGATGCACGACACCTTGGCCCGCACCATGGCGCGATAGGCGAGGTAGAACCGAAGCGGCCGCAGGCCACCGAAGTCGCCCGTCGCCTCGAGGTACGCGTCCATGAAGCGGTGGGCAAGCCGCGGCACCCCGTAGTGGAAGAGGTCCATCACGGGGAAAGCCACGTCGTTCATCACGTCGATCCAGCGGAAGGTCTCGTTGAACTCGATGGCGTCGAAGGCCACGGGCTCGCCCTTGAAGAGCGCCACGTTGCCCAGGTGCAGGTCGCCATGGCACTCGCGCACGAAGCCTCCGTGCTTGCGACGGGCGAGCACCGGCTCGAGGAGGTTGAACTCGCGAAGCGTCCAGGAGCACAGCGCCTGCCGCAGCTTGCGCGTGCCGTCCTGATCGTCCTGGAGCTCGAGCTGCGCGAAGTTGTCCACGGCATCGGCCAGGATCTGCGCGGGCGCGCCGAACGCCCCCTCGCCGCCGGCGCGGGCGACGCAGCCATGGAAGGCGACCACCGATCGCGCGAAGCTGTCGATCTGCCGCGGGGTCAGCGCGCCCGCCTTCGCCACGCGGTCGAGCAGCGCTTCCTGCGGGAAGCGGCGCATCTTCACGGCGTATTCGAAGGCCTGGCCCGTGCCGCCCATGACGGGCAGCGCGGGAGTCCCCGTGATCGGCACCACTCCCAGGTAGAGATCCGGTGCGGTGCGGCGGTTGAGCCGAAGTTCCTCCTCGCAATAGTAGCGGCGGGAATCGAGGGTGGAGAAATCGACGAAGCCCAGGCTCACGGGCTTCTTGATCTTGTACGCCAGGTCGCCGGCCAGCAGAACCCAGGAGATGTGCGTCTCGAGCAACTCCACCTGGCCCACGGGATGCGGGTAGCAGGCGGGCCGCTGCAACTGCTCGATGAAGCCGGCGGTCTTCTTCGGTTCGCTGCCATCGGGCACGCGCGCTCTCCTAGTGTTCCTCGATGTGCGGCACGCTGTCTTCGGCCGGTTCGGAAGTCTCGGGGTCGATCCAGTCCGAGACGCCCAGCTCGGACTCGACCTCGGCCAGCGTGTTGCCCGGTTCGAGCTCTCCCACGTCCGCAGCGCGATGGTCATCGATGGCTTCGACGAGGCTGGCGTAGGGGCCGGACTCCCGGTCGCCCGCGGCGCGCTGCACCCAGAACCCGTCGGGGCGCTCGATGACACGCACGCCCTCCAGTTCGGCGGCGGAGCCGGGGACGGCTTGCGGACGGTGAAGCTCGGGTTGCCTGCTGTTGCGGTTCACATTCCCTCCATCGGGGGCGAATTCACGGATCCGGGCCGCGCGATTTCGGCGACCATCACGTCGGTAGTCAGGATGAGTCCGGCGATCGAGGCTGCGTTCTGCAGTGCCGACCGCGTGACCTTGCACGGATCGAGCACCCCCATCCCGACCATGTCGCCGTACTGGTCGGTGAGCGCGTTGAATCCGAAGTTGTGCTCCCCGGCCAGCACACGGTCAAGCACCACGGAGGGCTCGCCGCCCGCGTTGGCCACGATCTGCCGCAACGGCTCCTCGAGCGCGCGTAGCACGATGGCCACGCCGCTTTGCTGGTCGGCATTGCCGCCATGCACTTCACCGAGCTTGGCTCTTGCCCGCAGCAGGGCCACACCGCCCCCGGGCAGCACGCCCTCCTCGACGGCTGCGCGCGTGGCATGCAGCGCGTCCTCCACGCGGGCCTTGCGCTCCTTCATTTCCATTTCGGTCGCCGCTCCGACCTTCACGACCGCGACACCGCCCGCGAGCTTGGCCGCGCGCTCCTGCAGCTTCTCCTTGTCGTAGTCGCTCCTGGCGTCCTCCACCTGCACCCTGATCTCGGCCACGCGGGCCTTCACCTTCGCCGGATCGCCGCCGCCGCCGATGATCGTGGTGACGTCCTTGTCGATCTCGATGCGGCGTGCGTGCCCGAGGTCTGCGAGGCCCGCGTTCTCGAGCTTGAGCCCCGCCTCGCCGGAGATGACATGCCCGCCGGTGAGGATCACGAGGTCCTCGAGCATCGCCTTGCGGCGGTCGCCGAAACCGGGCGCCTTCACCGCGCAGCACTTGAGCACGCCGCGCAGCGTGTTCACCACCAGGGTGGCGAGGGCCTCGCCCTCGACGTCTTCGGCCACGATGAGGAGCGGCTTTGCAGCCTTGGCCACGAGTTCCAGCACCGGAAGCATCTCGTTGATGGTGGAGACCTTGCGATCGCAGGAGAGGATGAGTGCGTCCTCGAGCACCACCCGCATCTTCTCGGCCGTGTTGATGAAGTAGGGCGAGAGATATCCGCGGTCGAACTGCATGCCCTCGACCACTTCCAGCTCGGTGGCGAGGCCGGTGCCGTCTTCCACCGTGATGACGCCTTCCTTGCCGACCTTCTCCATGGCGCTGGCGACGATCTCCCCGATCACCGGATCGTTGTTCGCGGAGATCGTGGCCACCTGGGCAATCTCGGTGCGCGTGGCGCACGGCTTCGCGAGCCGCTTGAGCTCGGCCACGACCGCCACGACGGCGAGGTCGATGCCGCGCTTGAGATCCATCGGGTTCATGCCCGCCGCGACGTGCTTCATGCCCTCGACCACGAGGCCCTGCGCGAGAAGAATGGCGGTGGTGGTGCCATCACCGGCAACGTCCGAGGTCTTGCTGGCCACCTCGCGCACCAACTGCGCGCCCATGTTCTCGAGCGCGTCCTGCAACTCGATCTCCCTGGCGACGATGACGCCCGAGTTGATAACCGCGGGCGGGCCATGGGGTCGCGCCAGCATGACCGTCCTCGCCTTGGGTCCCAGGGTGCCACGCACGGCGCCTGCCAGCTGCATCACGCCTGCGACGATCTTCTCGCGGGCTTCATCCCTGAAGACGACTTGCTTTGCAGTCACGGCCGTTACCCCCTGACCACTTCAACCTACGCCCCGAGCCCCCCCGGGAGCTTGACCCGCATCAACGGGGGGCGCTTGCACGGCTAGAAGTGGTGCTTGCCGCCGCTCACCCGCTTGGCCTGGATGCCCTCGGCAGCGGCCTCCTCGATGAACTGCACCGCCGCGCCCGACCCGAGGTCCTCGAAACGCGGATGCACGACGTTGTCGCGGCTGAAGTAGAACTCGCGGCCGTCATCGGTCTGGATGAAGCCGAAGCCCTCGTCCGCGAACACGCGCGCCACCTTGCCGTGCCGCGGCGTCTCGTGGGCCTTCACGGAGCCGCGCTTTTCGCGCCGGTCCTCCTCGAGCCGACGCCTGGCGGAGCCGACGGCATCGCGAAGGGCCACGTACACGTCCTCGTCGTGCTTCAGCGAGGCCACCACCGGCGTTCCGCCGGGCACATGGACCTCGACTTTCACGCCGAAATGCCTTCCCTGGCTCTGGTGCCGGTGCGACTCTTCGACCGTCACGCGGCAGCTGGTGATATGGGGATGGAACTTCTCGAGCTTCGCCACCTTGTCCCGGATGCGCGTTTCGAGCGCTTCGGAAGGGGTCATGTCGCGGAATGTGATCTGAAGTGCGGTTTGCATGGCTTTCTTTCCTCCCGTTACGTTGGAGTACTACGGGATACCGCCACAACTTCACCCTAGCCCCGCGCCCCGATGCGCCCTTGACTTGGGTCAAGCGGGTGATGGCCGCGAGGTCACTTCGATCGTGCCTCGGCATCGACCCACGCTTCGATATCGCCGATCAGTGCGGCAAGCGACTGGTTGAACCCCCGGACCGCACCGGGCGCGTCGTAGGAGGCGGCGGGCGCGGCACGGGTGAACGTGCGGCGGGCGAGCACGGTCCGGTTGGCGGTATCCACGAGTTCGGCGGCGACCGTGATGCGCGCCATCCCCGGCTGCTCCGAGACGTCGTGATAGATCTCGTCGAGATGCGTGTTCAGGCGAAGCCCGCTTTTCGCAGCGCCGCCCTCGAAGCGCGACGCAAGCTGCGCATGAATGCTCCGTTGCGGCCGCTCGGTCCAGCGGTTGAACTGGAAATAGGCACGCACGCCGGGCGCCCGGCTGTACACCATGTCCTGCGTATCGTAGAAGCTCGACGCCGTCGTCGGCGCCACGTCCAGGGCAACGCGCGATCGCGGCTTCGCATCCGCCGCCATTCCCGCATCGAGGACGAAATAGCGATCCGGCTCGCGCGGACCGGGCACGGAGCAGGCCACCACGCAAGCTGCCAGCAGGAACGCCAGGACGGACTTCATCGCGATTGCTCCCCGGGGCCGAGGGCGCCCTCGGGCGGCCCGTAGATCACCTGACGCGGGTCTCGCAGACGGCCTGCGGCGGCGCCGAGGGCGTCCGCCGCGGAGCGGACCGCCCGCGCCGTGTCGCGCAGGTCTTCGCCCCCGCCGGCGAGAAGCACATCGGCCCGTTGCGAAAGACGATCGACATCCGCGCTCATCTTGCTCACGGCGCCGCGAATTTCAGTCACCGAGGCGGATGCGTCGGCGCCCAGGGCCGCATACCGATGCGTGAGCGTGCTGGCATCGGCCTTGATGGCGCCCGCGAGGGTGCGCAGCTCGTCCGCGGCACCGCCCACGGATACAAACGTGGCATCGGCCTTCGTGAGCATGGCATCGGCGCGGCGGGAGACCTGGCGCAGGATGTCCAGGATCTCGGTGAAGGCGGCAATGTTCTCCGGGGTGAGGGTGGCGTTGAGTCGCCGCATGGTGTCGTCCGCGCGGTGCGCCAGCTGCGTGATCGTCTCGGACATGTCCTGCATGGGCGATCCGCCCTCCTTGATCACCGGGAACGACTCGCCCTCCTGCGCCTCGGCAAGACGCGGGCTGTCCTCCGTGGCGTTCGCGAGCCGCACGGTGGCAAGCCCCGTCACCAGATGCCGTTCCGTCGTCGCGGTCGTGCTCTCCCGTACCGGGGTCCCGGGGTCGAGGGAAATGAAGACCTCGACCGCGCCCTTCCGAGTCGACGAGAAGCGGAAGCCGGTCACCGACCCCACCCGCATCCCCTGCATCGTGACGTAGCTCCGGGGCTCGAGCCCTTCGAGCGAGTGCCTCTCGAAGTAGATCTTGTACCGGCTCGCGTTCGCCCCCTCCCCGCTGCTTCGAAGCCACATGACGCCCGCGGCCAGCAGGGCGACCAGGATGAGGGCTGCGGCTCCGACGATGGTGTACTTGGCTTCCGGTTCCATGGTCAGGGTCGGTTCGCGAAGTACTCCCGCAGCCAGGGCTCGTCGCTCTTTCGCACGGCGCTCACGGAACCGTCGGCGATCACCCGGCCGCCGGCGAGCGCGATGACGCGGTCGGCGATTGAAATGAGCATGTCCAGGTCGTGCGTCAGGAAGAACACGGTGAGCCCCATGCTGTCGGCCAACGCGCGCAGGAGCCGGTAGAACTCCCGCGCACCTACAGGATCGAGGCCCGAGGTCGGCTCGTCAAGGAATAACAGGTCGGGCTCGAGGGACAGCGCGCGGGCCAGGGCGGCGCGCTTGCGCATGCCCCCCGAAAGCTGCGCCGGGAATTTCGCTCCCGCATCCGGCGGCAGACCCACCAGGGCCAGCTTGAATCCGACCAGCGGCGCGATGAGGTCCTTCGGCAAGGCGGTGTGCTCGACGAAGGGAACCGCGACGTTCTCGGCGACGGTCAGCGAAGAGAACAGCGCGCCGTCCTGGAAGAGCACGCCAAAGTGCCCGCGCAGCTCATCCACCGCGCGCGGGTCGGATTGCCACACGTCCGTGCCGAGCAGCTCGATACGGCCGCCGGTGGGCCGGATCAGCCCGATGATTTCCCGCAGGAGCACCGACTTGCCGCTGCCGCTGCCGCCAATCAGCGCCACGACCTCGCCGCGCTGCACGGTGAACGAGACGCCATCGTGCACGACCTGCGCCCCGAACCGGGTGACGATCGACTCGACACTGAGCACGCGCTCCATTCAGATGTCCATGCGCTGGAAGGCGACGGCGAAGGCCGCGTCCAGGATGATGACCCACACGATGCATTGCACCACCGTGGAGGTGGTGTTCTGTCCCAGGCTGCGCGCGTCGCGGCTCACCTGCAGGCCCATGCCGCAGGCGATCGTGGCGACGATGGCTGCAAACACCGGCGCCTTGCCGATGCCGACCATGAAGTGCCGCATTTCCAGCGCGGCGTGCACGCGGTCCAGGAAGACCTGGGGCGCGATGTCCAGCTGCCACGTGCCCACCAGCAGGCCGCCCGCGATGCCGGCGACGTCTCCCACGAAGACCAGCAGCGGAGCGGCGACCATGAGCGCCACGAGCCGCGGGATGACCAGCACCTGGATCGGGGAGAGCCCCAGGGTGCTGATCGCGTCGATCTCCTCTTCCACCTTCATCGTGCCGATCTGGGCCGTGAACGCCGCCCCTGAGCGTCCTGCCACGAGGACCGAGCTCAGGATCGGCGACAGCTCCCGGCAGATGCCCAGCGCGATGCCATCGGCGACGAACAGGGTCGCGCCATAGCGTTGCGCCTGGACGCCCAGCACATAGGCGATCACGACGCCGATGAGGAAGTTCACCAGCGCGACGATCGGCACCGCGTCGATGCACACCGCCTCGAACTGGGACACCGTCTCCCTGCTCCTGAAGCGGCCGGGACTTCGCACGAGGCTCGCCAGCTCGAGCGTCACCACACCGATGAAGTCGACGTGCATCTTCAGCATCCGCACCACGTCGAGCACAGCCACGCCGACACGCTGCACGAGTCCCAGGCGCACGGCATTGCCTGCCGAGGGCGGAGTCGCCATCCGCTCGTGGACCAGCCCGAGCAGCCGCTCGTAGCGCGGGTCGAAACCGCGCCCGCTCACCATCGAGCGCGTGCAGCCTGCATTCGCCAGGTGCTTCAACAGGATGAATCCGGCGGCGGTGTCGAGGCTCTCGAGCCGGCTGCCGTCCAGAACGCAGTGCGTTCCTGCCTTCAGCCCCAGCTCGCGCAGCCGCCCTGCGATCGCGGCGACGTTGGCAAGGCGCCAGGCACCGGCCAGGTAGAGGACGTCGCTGTCGTCCTCCACGCGGCACTCGATCCAGTCCGTCGGGGGAGTGGCTTCGGCCATCGCAGGGAAAGCCTACCACCGAGGCGCGGACGGCGCCTGCGCCCCCCCGGGAAGCGGAACCCCGCGCAGATCGGGGTTTCGAGAAAGAAACATGCCGAACTCTGGGCGATGGCGGACGCGCCGCTCGAAGGCAAACGCTACCTGGCGGGCGACGCGCTCAGCGGGACCGCGCCGCGGCGAAGGCGCAGTCGGCGAACGCCGAAGCCGGCGATCAGAAAGACGAGCAGGATCGTCGCCCATTCCGACAGGGTGGGAACGCCGGTCAGGGCAGCAACGACCCCGGTGGTGATCCGCCCGATGCGGTTGCCGATCTGTTCCGTGAACCACAGGTTGCCATCCGGGCCGGCGGTGATGCCGACAAGCGAGGCGAAAGCGGTGATCCCGGCGCTGAATTCGGTGACCACCCCGGCCGGGGTGATGCGCCCGATGCGATCGCCGATGTGTTCCGTGAACCACAGGTTGCCATCCGGGCCGGCGGTGATGCCGCTAAGCGAGGTACCAGCGGTGATCCCGGCGCTGAATTCGGTGACCACTCCGGCCGGGGTGATGCGCCCGATGCGGTTGCCACCGACTTCCGTGAACCACAGGTTGCCATCCGGGCCGGCGGTGATCCCCCAAGGGTCGGCGCCGGCGCTGATCCCGGCGCTGAATTCGGTGACCACCCCGGCCGGAGTGATGCGCCCGATGCGGTCGGCTCCACCACCATACTCCGTGAACCACAGGTTGCCGTCCGGGCCGGCGGTGATCCCGACAGGCAGGGCGCCGGCGGAGATCCCGGCGCTGAATTCGGTGACCACGCCAGCCGGGGTGATGCGCCCGATGCTGTCCGTGTTGGCTTCCGTGAACCACAGGTTGCCATCCGGACCGGCGGTGATCCCGGTCGGACCGGCGCCGGCGCTGATCCCGGCACTGAATTCGGTGACTACCCCGGCCGGCGTGATGCGCCCGATGCTGTCAATGCCGGGTTCCGTGAACCACAGGTTGCCATCCGGGCCGGCAGTGATCCCGGTCGGACCGGCGCCGGCGCTGATCCCGGCACTGAATTCGGTGACCACCCCGGCCGGCGTGATGCGCCCGATGCTGTCAATGCTGGATTCCGTGAACCACAGGTTGCCGTCCGGGCCGGCGGTGATCAAATAAGGTTGGGCACCGGCGGTGATGCCGGCGCTGAATTCGGTCACGACCTGCGCGCTCGCGCCGCCTGACAGCAGCAGGGCCGCACACAGGCCCGCCAGCCATCGGCGGCAGCGCTGCCCTCCGGCTGAACGGCGCGTTGGCTGATCGTTGTGGAGTAGGGCCGGTGTTTTCAATGCACTCCCCTTTCTTGTTTTTCCGGCTGCTTCATGCATGCGCAATCTATCACCATCATCGGGAGCCCACGGATGGTGAACCCTCGTTGCGGCGCAGGCGCAGCCGGCAAACGCCGAAGCCTTACCGACCTTCCCGACAACGCATTACTGGCATGCCTCGCAGTCCGGGTTGTCGATGGAGCAGAACTTCCCGGCCGCCTGCGCCGCCCCGCCGCCAGCGCCATCACCCATCTCGCCCAGCCCGCCGTCCAGGCCGCCGTGCGCCGGAACCGCGTTGAGCTCGCCGCCCTTGCCCGTGGACTTCTCGGCGGAGGTCGCCGCCAGGGTGCGCAGGTAGTAGGTGGTCTTGAGGCCACGCAGCCAGGCGAGCTTGTAGGTGTCGTCGAGCTTCTTGCCGGAGGCGCCGGGCATGTAGATGTTGAGCGACTGCGCCTGGTCGATCCACTTCTGCCGACGAGCCGCGGCTTCCACGATCCACTGGGGCTCAACCTCGAACGCGGTGGCGTACAGGCCGCGCACCTCGGCCGGGATGCGGTCGATTCTGCCGATGGAGCCGTCGAAGTGCTTGAGGTCGGCGACCATCACGGTGTCCCACAGGCCCAGCTTCTTGAGGTCGCGCACCAGGTGCTCGTTCACCACCGTGAACTCCCCCGAGAGGTTGGACTTCACGTAGAGGTTCTGGTAGTTGGGCTCGATGGAGGCCGACACGCCGATGATGTTGGAGATGGTCGCCGTGGGTGCGATGGCCACGCAGTTGGAGTTCCTCATGCCGTGCACCCTGATGCGCGCGCGCAGGCTCGCCCAGTCCATGGATTCGGACATGTCCACTTCCACGTAGCCGCCGCGCTCCTCGAGCAGGAGCTTCAGCGTGTCCTGCGGCAGGATGCCCTTGTCCCAGAGCGACCCGGCGTAGGAGGAGTAGCGGCCGCGCTCCTCGGCGAGTTCCGTCGAGGCCCAGTAGGCGTAGTAGCAGACGGCCTCCATGGAGCGGTCGGCGAACTCGATGGCCGCATCCGAGGCGTAGGGCAGGCGCAGGTCCTGCAGCGCGTCCTGGAAGCCCATCAGCCCCAAGCCCACGGGGCGGTGGCGATAGTTGGAATCGCGCGCCTTCTTGACCGCGTAGTAGTTGATGTCGATCACGTTGTCGAGCATGCGCATCGCCGTCGCGATCGTCTGCTTGAGCTTGGCGTGGTCGAGCGTCTTGCCGCCCTGCCCGTCGTCCTTCAGGTGCGCGGGGAGGTTCACGCTGCCGAGGTTGCACACCGCGATTTCCTGCGCGTTGGTATTCAGGGTTATCTCTGTACAGAGATTGGATGAGTGCACCACGCCCACGTGCTGCTGCGGGCTGCGGATGTTGCACGGGTCCTTGAACGTGATCCACGGATGCCCCGTCTCGAAGAGCATCGAGAGCATCCTGCGCCAGAGGGTGAGCGCCGGGATCCTGCGGAAGTGCTTCAGCTCCCCGCGCGAGGCCTTCTCCTCGTAGCGCGTGTAGGCCTCCTCGAAGGCCTTGCCGACCTTGTCGTGCAGGTCCGGGCAGTCCGAGGGCGAGAAGAGCGTCCACTCGGCGCCCTCCATCACGCGCTTCATGAAGAGGTCCGGAACCCAGTTCGCGGTGTTCATGTCGTGCGTGCGGCGGCGGTCGTCGCCGGTGTTCTTGCGCAGCTCCAGGAATTCCTCGATGTCCAGGTGCCAGGTCTCGAGGTAGCAGCAGACGGCGCCCTTCCTCTTGCCGCCGTTGTGCGCGAGGCCGGCTTCCGTCATGTACGACTCGTCGGTTTCCACCTTGAGGTCGAAGACGAAGGGCTTGGGCGTGATGGCCTGGATGTCCGTGATGCGTGAGAAGAGCTTGCCTTCGATCTCCAGCCAGTTCCTCTTCAATATAGGCTTGCAGCCGACGAGCACCGCGATCTCCGGAACGGCGGGAATGCGCAAGTCGCAAGCCTTCGTAACACCGTTGAAAGTCGCCTTGGAACCATCGGAGCGGGTGGCGGTGTGGCCGTTCGCGCGCTCGCGATACTGGCCTGCCGTCGGCACGCCCATGCGCAGGAGCTGGTAACGCAGCCCGTCAACGAGCGGCTTCGACGTGTTGGTGAAATAGATCTCCTTGCCGCGCGAGACGCCGCCGTCCGTTTCCAGCAGGCCGCGGATCATCGCCCGCGTGTGCGGTCTGGGCAGGTGGGCGAAGCGGCGCGCGATGCGCTTGTTGCCGGCTTCGTCATAGAGATCCTCGTAGCCGAAAGGCATGGTGGGGGCGCCGGCGCCCACGATGCGGCCCGTGGTGCCGTCGCGGACCACGCCCCGGTCCGAGGCCCAGCGAACCTGGCCGTAATTCTGGCCTCGGCTCGTTTCCCGGAAATGAATGCCGCGCTCGTTGAGATAGGCGCGTGCGAATGCCAGGTGGTCGTCTTTCCGCGGGTTGCCTGAAACGCCCCACTCGAAGCCGTTCCTCGAAAGATGCCCGTCGCCCAGCAGGACGCCGTAGAAGCGCGCGTCGTCTTCCGTGAGGCCGGCCGCGTTCACGACTTCCGTCGGCACCACCTGCGCGACGAAGTCGCCGCGATTCAACTGCCCGGCCTCCACCCAATCCGCCCTCACCTTGCCCTTGGCGAGCCAGGCCAGCGTGCGGTTGTTGGCCTGCTCCATCGGCACGCCGCGGATCGCATAGAACGGGTGGCCGGCGGTGACCAGCAACGGGGCCATCGCGTGCTTCACCTTCACCGCGACCATCGCATCCGTCTGGTTGTAGGCGTAACGCCGCTCCACTTCACGGTACTGGCCGGATTTCCCGAGCACGAGGTCGCCGGGCTTCACGTCCTTGATGGATTTCAGGCCATAGGCGGTGTAAACGCCGGTATCCGGCGCGAAGCACTGGTTCACTGCGACTGCGGTATCGGAAACGACCTTAAGGAACGGCACCACGCCTTGTGACTTCCCGTTGGTCCCCTTGATGTACGAACCGAGAGCGCGCACCGGCGTCCAGTCGTTGCCCAGCCCGCCCGCGAACTTCGACAGCAGCGCGTTCTCCTTGATCGCCTCGTAGATGCCGTCCAGGTCGTCGGCGACCGTCGTCAGGTAGCACGAGGAAAGCTGCGAGCGCTGCGTGCCGGAATTGAAGAGCGTGGGCGTGGACGACATGAAGTCGAACGTCGAGAGCACGTTGTAGAAATCGATCGCGCGCTCCTCGCGGTTCACCTCGTTGATGGAAAGCCCCATCGCCACGCGCATGAAGAAGGCCTGCGGCAGCTCGATGCGCTGGTCGTGGATGTGCAGGAAGTAGCGGTCGTACAGGGTCTGCAGGCCCAGGTAGTCGCAGCGCAGGTCGCGCGAGGCATCCAGCGCCTGGCCCAGCCGCGCGAGGTCGAAGGTGCCCAGGCGCTCGTCGAGGAGCTGAGCCTTGATGCCCTGCTGGATGAAGGTGGGGAAGTACTCCGCATAGCGGGCGGCCATCTGCTCGTGGACGACTTCCTCGCACAGCACCTCGCGGCGAATCGTGTGCAGCAGCAGGCGGGCGGACGCGTAGGTGTAGGCCGGGTCCTGCTCGATCAGCATGCGCGCGGCGAGGATGGCGCACTTGTGCACTTCCTCGATCGGAACGCCGTCGTAGAGGTCGCGCAGCGTCGCGTCGAGGATCTTCTTCGGCTCCACCGCGTCGCCCAGGTTCTGGCAGGCCGAGGTGATGAGCGCCTCGAGCGTGGCGATTTCGAGCGGCACCTTGGCGCCGTTCACCATCACGTGCAGCTTCGGCTGGCGGGCTTCGGCTGCCTCCAGCATGCGGGCGGCGCGTTCGCGCGCTCGCTCCTCGCGGTAGAGCACGTAGGAGCGAGCGACCTGGTGCTCGCCGGCGCGCATGAGCGCGAGTTCCACCTGGTCCTGGATGTCCTCGATGTGGAAGGTGCCTCCCGAAGGGTGGCGGCGCACGAGGGCGCCCACGACCGCCTGCGTGACGCCATGCACTTTGTCGCGCACGCCGGCGCTCGCGGCCGCCGCG
Source organism: Betaproteobacteria bacterium (assembly GCA_016720855.1). Classification (NCBI taxonomy): domain Bacteria; kingdom Pseudomonadati; phylum Pseudomonadota; class Betaproteobacteria; species Betaproteobacteria bacterium. The sequence continues at coordinate 1,455,138 of JADKJU010000001.1, forward strand.
CCGCCCGAGACGGCGAGGAAGGCCTTGGTGACGGCCACGGCAATCTTGTCCGGCTCGAATCCCACGACGGCGCCGTTGCGGCGAATGATCTTGAAATCCGCGTATCTCTCCGGCGAACTGCCGCCCTCCTGGCTCAGGACCGGGTTGGGAAGGGGGGCTGCGGGATTGATATCGGAAGCCAGGCGCATGGGATTCCTCTCCTTGGTTGAAGCTGTTTTGAGGCCGGTGGGCCGCTTGAGACGCCGACGGCGATTTTTTTTCGGTGCAGCCGGAAAGCCCAGGTAAAAACCCAAGGCCATGTTTCTTTGTGAATAACCCGAAGAAATCCCCAGGTTACCCACAGCTTGTTCATCGCCTTACCCACAAGATCTAGTGGCTACGGAAGGGCGCAGCCACAAAGTCTAGTAAAGGAAGCCGATGGGCGCAAGCACCCCGAAAGACTTATTTTTTGCGCGGAAAATCAGGGAAAAGGGGTTTGTCCCCTTTTTCGTTTTCGCTACAGTCGGACGAGGGTGGGAACCCGGTCCTGCAGGATGTCCTCGAGCCGCGCCTTCACGCCCGACTTCGAATCGGCGTGGGTCAGGATGTAGAAGCGCCCCCGGGCGATGGCCGCGAAGACCGCGCGCGCGGCCTCGTTCGGCTCGATGCCCTGGCCCACCGCCTGATGGACGCCGGCGGCGAGTTTCGCGGCCACCGCGTCCAGGGCATCCCTCTGCGTCACCTCGCCCGAGGTGCGATTGCGCTCGGACAGCGAGATGCGCGTCTTCACCCAGCTCGGGCAGAGGACGGAAGCGCCGATGCGGCAGCCGCGGATCGCGAGGTCGTGATGCAGCCCCTCCATCACCGTCACGACGGCGTGCTTGCTCGCGTTGTAGGCGGCCATGCCGGGCAGCGAGAGCAGGCCTGCCATCGATGCAGTCGCCACCACGTGGCCCTCCTCGCCGTGCGCCATCATGCGCGGCACGAAGGCGCGCAGTGCGTTCGTGACGCCGTAAAGGTTCACGCCCATCACCCACTCCCAGTCGCCGGGCGTGGTGTCCCACACGGGCTTTGCGCAGGCAACGCCGGCGTTGGCGACCAACAGGTGCACGCAGCCGAAGCGGGCGAAGGCGAGATCCGCGAGATCATCGACCTGGCCCGCCTTCGCGACGTCGACCCGCAAGCCGTCGGCATCGGCACCTTTCGCGCGCAGCTCCGCGATCGCGGAGTCGAGCCTAGCCTCGTCGATGTCCGCGAGCACGAGCTTCATGCCGCGCACGGCGGCCTCCTCGGCAATGGCCTTTCCGATGCCTTCGGCTGCGCCGGTGATCACCGCAATCTTGCCCTCGAATTCCTTCATGGATCCTCCCGTGGTGCCTGGCACCGGATCAGAGCCGGTCGATCAACCGACGGCAGCGCCCGTCGAGGTAGGTGACGAGCGGCCCGAAGCCGGCGAACTGCGGGTCCTTCGTGTGGCCATCACGGAAGCGGCGCCAGATCTGCTGGACGATGACCGCCACGCGAAAGAGCCCGAAGACGGTGTAAAAGCCGAAATTCCCGACCGGGAAGCCGGTACGCGCCGCATAGTGCTCGATCACCTGCGCGCGCGTAAGCATGCCGGGCGCATTGGTGGGCTGGCGGCGCGTCATGCGGAAGTATTCGTCATCGCCGGCCTCCACCCAGTAGCCGAGCGAGTTGCCCAGGTCCATGAGCGGGTCGCCGAGGGTGGCCATTTCCCAGTCGAGTACGCCGATGACCTTGAACGGGTCCGCGGGATCGAGCACCACGTTGTCGAAGCGGAAATCGCCATGGATCACGCGGATGGCCACTTCGCGCGCCGGGCGGTTCGCGGCGAGCCACGCCATGACGGACTCGAAGTCGCTCACGTCGTCGGTTCGGGCGTCGCGCAAGCGCCTGCTCCATCCCTCCACCTGGCGCTGCACGTAGCCCTCGCCCTTGCCGAGCGAAAGCAGGGTCTCTGCATTTCCCCCAGCCCCATCACCCACCCCACTCCCGGGCGAGAGGGGAATCGTGTGCAGCTCCACCAGCTTGTCGATGACGTTGAGGCAGAGCCTGCGGCTCTCGGCTTCACCGAACCCCAGCTCCGCGGGCAGGTCCTGGCGCGGGATGATGCCAGCGATCCGCTCCATCACGTAGAACTCGCAGCCCATCACGGAAGTGTCGTCGCCGACGGCAAGCACCTCCGGCACCACCGGGTACGCGGGCTTGAGCAGCCGCATCACGCGCGCCTCGCGGGCCATGTCGTGCGCGCCCTTCGCCTTGTGGCCGAACGGGGGGCGGCGCAGCACCAGGTCCCGCCCCGGATAACGAACCAGGTACGTGAGGTTGGAGGCGCCGCGCGAAAACTGCTGGATCTCGGGCGCGCCCTCGAGGCCGGCCAGGCGCGACTTGAGGAACGCATCGACCCGGCCCGCATCGAGCTCCTCGCCTGCTCGGACGCCGCCCGCGCGATCGACGAGACCGGCGGCCTGCGTCATGGCACGGCGCCGTTGCCTTCGCGCTTCGCGCGCTGCTTGCGCAACTCCAGCTTCGCCACGAGAGCGCGATGCACCTCGTCCGGGCCGTCCGCGATGCGCAGGATGCGCGCATACCCCATGAGCGCGGTGAGCGGAAAGTCGTCGGAGACCCCCGCGCCGCCGTGCATCTGGATCGCCGCGTCGATCACGTGCTGCGCCATGGTGGGCGCGACCACCTTGATCTGCGAGATCTCGCTCATGGCGCCCTTGGCGCCGACGGCATCCATCATCCACGCGGCCTTGAGGGTGAGCAGCCGCGCCTGCTCGATGGCCATGCGCGCATTGGCCACCACGTCCGCATTGCCGCCCAGGAGCGCCAGGGGCTTGCCGAAGGCAACCCGGCTCTCCGCGCGCGCACACATGAGCTCCAGCGCGCGCTCCGCCGCGCCGATGACGCGCATGCAGTGGTGGATGCGCCCCGGTCCCAGGCGCCCCTGCGCGATCTCGAAGCCGCGGCCGAGTCCGGCGATCACGTTTTCCTTCGGTACGCGCACGTTCGTGAACGTCACCTCGCCATGCCCGAATGGCTCGTCGTACACGCCGAAGGACGGCACCATGCGCTCGATCGTGACGCCGGGCGCGTCCAGCGGAACCAGCACCATCGAGTGCCGGTGGTGCTTGCCCGCGTCCGGGTCGGAAATTCCCATGAAGATCGCCACGCGGCAATTCGGGTGGCCGAGTCCGGAACTCCACCATTTGCGGCCGTTCAGCACCACCTCGCCGCCCTCGGGCATGGCCGTCGCGCGCATGTTGGTCGCATCGCTCGAGGCCACCTCCGGCTCCGTCATGCAGAACGCGGAGCGGATCTCGCCCGCCAGCAGGGGCTTGAGCCACCGCTCCTGCTGCTCGAGCGAACCGTAGAGCGCCAGCACCTCCATGTTGCCGGTGTCCGGGGCGTTGCAGTTGAACACCTCGGGCGCGATGAGCGAGTGGCCCGTGAGCTCCGCAAGCGGCGCGTAATCGGTGTTCGACAATCCGGCGCCCACCCCGGGATGCGGAAGAAAGAGGTTCCACAGCCCCTCGCGCCGCGCGCGCTCCTTGAGCGACTCCATGATGGCCGGCTGCTTCCAGCGGCGCCAATCGGAGCCGCCGACGAGTTCATCGACGTAGCCGGGTTCGGCCGGCAGCACGTGCTCGCGCATGAACGCTTCCATGCGGGCCATGAAGTCGGCGGCCTTGGAGGAGGGTGCGAAATCCATGATCGTTGTCCCGGTGAGGTCAGGCGCCGATTGCGGCGCGATAGCGTGCCCAGTCGAAATGCGGCCCCGGGTCGGTCTTGCGCCCCGGCGCGATGTCGGAATGTCCCGCGATCCCGAGCGCGCCGTAGCGGGCGAAGAGCGCCTGCGAGAGTTCGCCCAGCGAGGCGTACTGCGCGTCCGTGAACGGCAGGTAGTCCGTGCCCTCCAGTTCGATGCCGACGGAGAAGTCGTTGCAGCGATCGCGCCCCTTCCAGCTCGATGCGCCCGCGTGCCAGGCACGCCGCTCGCACGGCACGTACTGGATCACCTCGCCCTCGCGACGGACGAGGAAGTGCGACGACACCCTGAGGCCCGCCAACCCCGCGAAGTACGGATGCGCGCCCGGATGCAGCCGGTCGAGGAAGAGATCCGTGATCCACTCCCCGCCGAACTCCCCCGGCGGCAGCGAGATGTTGTGGACTACCAGCAGTTCCACGTGCGCATCGTCCGGCCGCTGGTCGTGATTCGGCGATGGCATCCACCGGGCGCCCGAGCACATGCCCGCGATATCCACCCGGAAGCGCGGCGGGACGACGTCGACTTCAGAATCCATCTCGGATCGACTCGAGGAATGCTTCCAGTCGTGGCGCAACGAGCCGTGACCCTGGTCGACAAGGGTTCAGATGGGTTGAATTTTTTTTTATTTTTGTGGCCAGATGAAGGTGCTGCCTGCTTCGACTTCGGGGAAGCCGCGACGCCAGTTCCGCCCGCGACGCCCGAGGCAATTTAACCTGGCCACAAAAATAAAAAACGAAATTCAACCCATCTGAACCCATGGTGGCATCGGTCGGATCTGACCTCACGGCCCCAGCGTCGCGAACTGGAATCACCGACTTCCCCTGCGTGGACCCAGCATCGCGAACTGGAGTCACCGACTTCCCCTGCGTGGATCCGGCGCCGTGAACGGGTGCTCCCAACACGATCCTGGCTGGTTCGACCTCACGGCAGCACGTGGTAGAAAAACGTCGTGCCGTGCGGCGTGCCGTCGCGCTCGATGGTGTAGCCGGGGATCTGGGCGGCGCGCGTGTAGCCCATGGATTCGTAGAGCTTCTCGCCCACGTCGCCGGTGCGCGTGTCGAGGATGAGCAGGGTCCGGCCGCGATAGCCGGCTTCCACATGGGCGGCGGACAGGAGCGCGCGGCCCAGGCCGTGGCCGCGGTGGGAGGTGCGCACCATGAGCTTTCGCACTTCGGCGCGATGGCTGCCGTTCTGGCGGTTCGAGAGCACGAGTTGCACGGTTCCCACGACTTCGCCCGCATCCTCGGCGACGAGGAGCGCGAGGCTCTCCTCCACCATGCCCTGCATCACCTCGCGCCAGTAAAGCAGGGCCTCCGGCTGCCCGAGCGGCGCCCAGTAGCCGAGCGAACCGCCGGAATCCACGGCATCCATGAGCAGCCCGGCTAGCCCGGGCAGGCACTCGGCGAAGCGGTCGAGGTTGATCGTGCGGATACGCGCGGTCATCGCGGTGTCCTCAGTCGATTCCGAGCCGGTCGAGGCGGTAGCGAAGGCTGCGGAAGGTGATGCCCAGCAGCTTGGCCGCCGCGGTCTTGTTGTAGCGCGTGGCCTCCAGCGCCTTCTGGATGGCCTCGCGCTCCACCTGGTCGAGGAAATCGTGCAGTGGCAGCCCCCGTGTGCCCAGCGCGCCGTCCAGCGCGGCGCTCTTTTCCCGCGTCGTGGCCTGCGTGAGGTACAGGTCGCTTTCGCGGATCGTGGCATCGCTGCACAGGGCCATCGCGCGCTCGAGGATGTTCTCCAGTTCGCGCACGTTGCCCGGGAAATCGTAGCGCCGCAGCGCAAGCAGCGCCTCCTCCGAGACCGTTGGCGGCACAACGCCGTTCTGCCGCGCCAGGCGCCCGACGACCTGCGCCACCAGGAGCGGCACGTCCTCGGGGATCTCGCGCAGGCTGGGCATCCTCATCTCGATCACGTTGAGGCGGTAGAAGAGGTCCTGGCGGAATTCCCCCGCCTCCACCTGCTCGGAAAGCGAGCGGTGCGTGGCGGAGATGATGCGCAGGTCGATCGTCTCCTCCTCGGTGTCCCCCAGCCGGCGGAACTTCTTCTCCTGGATCACGCGCAGCAGCTTCACCTGCACCGCGAGCGGCAGGTCCCCGACTTCGTCCAGGAAGAGCGTGCCCTTCTGCGCGGCGTGCATGTATCCCGCCCGGTCGCTGTCCGCGCCGGTGAACGCGCCCTTGCGGTAGCCGAAGAACTCGCTTTCCATGAGGTTCTCGGGAATCGCGCCGCAGTTCACGGCGATGAACGGCGCGTCGGCGCGCGCCGACCCCGCGTGGATGAGGCGCGCGGCCACTTCCTTGCCCGAGCCCGATTCGCCCGTGATGTACACCGGCGCCTGCGAGCGGGCCAGCCGGGCGATCATCTCGCGCGACTTCTGCATGGGCGCCGATTCGCCGATCAGCCGCGGCACGCCGGGCACGGTCGCCTCCCCCGTTGCCGCACGCCTGGCGTGCGGATGCCTGGGAAGCTTGAGCGCGCTCATCACGAGCGGGCGCAATTGGTCGAGCTTGATGGGTTTGGCAAGGTAGTCGAAGGCGCCGGCCTTCAGCGCCGCCACCGCGTTTTCCGTGGAGCCGTAAGCGGTGATGACCGCCACCGGCGTGTTGCCATAGTGCTCGGCGATGTGGCGAAGGACGTCCAGCCCCTCGCCATCGGGAAGGCGCATGTCGGTGAGCGCCAGGTCGAAGGCGCGCCGCTCGAGCGCCGCCTTGGCCTCGGCCACGTTCGCCGCGGCTTCGACGTCCAGGCCCATGCGCGAAAGGGTGACCACCAGCAATTCGCGGATGTCGGCCTCGTCGTCGACTATCAGGACGGCCTTCTCGCTCATCAGTCGCCTTTCAGGGTGATGCGGAAATGGCAGCCGGTGCCGCCTTCGCAGTATTCGATGCGTGCGTTGTTGCCCTCGCAGAGCTCGCGCGCGATGTAGAGGCCCAGGCCCGTGCCCTGCGCCTCGGTCGTGAAGAAAGGCTCGAAGAGGTGCGGCTGCAGCTGCTGCGCCACGCCGGGCCCGTCGTCGGCCACTTCGAGCGCGAGCATGCCGGGGGCCTGCGCGGGCGCGAGCGTCACATGCACCGACCCGCGCAGCTTGAGGCCATGGCGCCAGGCGTTGCGAAGCAGGTTCCACAGGATCTGGTGCAGGTGCTGCCGATCGAAGGTCATGCGCTGCAGCGTTCGCACCTCCACCTCCACGCCGTCGGCGGACACTCTCTCGCTGGCGCAGAAGTCGGCCGCGAACTGCTCGAGAAACGCCCGCGATTCGATCGACTCGGGCTGCGCGCGGTCACGCCGGTTGAGGTAGAGGACTTCCTGCACGATGCGGTCTAGGCGGTGCACGTTGTCCCGGATGATGGCCACCAACCGGTCGTCGCCCGCCTGCGCGTGCTCGCTCTCGGCCAGCAGCTCGGCGGCATGGTTGATCGAGGAAAGGGGGTTGCGGATCTCGTGGGCGATGGATGCGGTGAGCCGCCCGAGCGCCACCAGCTTCAGTTGCTGCGCCTGCGCGCGTAGCCTGCCCACGTCCTCCACGAACACCACGGTCGGCGGGGGGTCGCCGGAGCCGATGGCGACAAAGTGCACGGCGAGTTCCGTGGCTGACCGCGGCGCGCGGAACGGGTGGTAGGGGGTCTCCGGCATGCGCCGCCAGGATTGCAGCAGGCCGGCGATCTCGGGCGAGTACTCCGCGAGCAGCGGCCGCCGCCCGGCGGGCAGCGGCCCCAGCAACTGCATCGCGCGCGGGTTGCTCTGGCGGATGGTTCCCTCGGGATCGACCACGAGCATCCCGTCCTGCATGTCGCGGATGACGAGCTCGTTGATCTGCGAAAGGTTGGCCAGGTCGATGGTTCGTTGCTGGGCGATCGTCTCGCTGGTGCGGGCGTAGCGGGCGAGGGTCCACCCCAGCCCAGCCGTCGCGAAGAGCGCCATGCTGGTGAGCCCCGACTGGATGAAGTCGCTCGCCGGCGCGTCGTAGCGCCAGACCTGCAAGGCCTGCTCCGCCAGCACGGCAAGGGCGGCCACGGCCGCGTGGAAGAACGCGAGGCGGCCGCGGGTGATGAGGCCCGCCGCCGCCAGCGAAATGAGCAGTGAGACGCCGATCCCGGACCGGATGCCGCCGCTCGTGTGCATGAGCACGCAGATCGCCAGCACGTCCACGAAGACGGCGGCGGTCACCTGGAGGGAGATGCGCGGCTCCCGGAGGAGCGCCGGTATGACCAGGAGGACCGAGGCCACCGCATAGGCCACCAGCGCCGTCACCGCGAGCCCCGGCTGCTGGATGCCGAGCTGGAACAGCGAATTCAGGAAGGCATAGGCGCCCGAAAGCCCCAGCGCCAGCACGACGCGATAGGCCGAGAAGATGACCAGCATGCGCCAGGCGGTGTCGTCTCCGGTCGCGGCCATGGGGGCGCGCTCGCCGGCACGCAGGGAATCCGCGATGGCCCCGGAGACGAACGCGGCAGGCGTCATGGCGCGTGCTTGCAGGTGGAGGGGTCCAGGCAGGTGAACTTGCCGCCCTCTTGTTTCGCCTCGCTCCTCGGCATGTTCACGCCGCAGCGCGCGCAGGCGACCATGTTCTCGGCCTCCGTCGGCTCGGTCGGGGGCGCATCCGACACCTGCGCCTTGAAGAAGCCGCGGAACAGCAGCCAGATGAAGAAGCCGATCGCCAGCAGGAGAAGGATTCGGGCCACGGTGGAGCTTCCAGTCGGATTTCCGTGCCCCAAGTTTAGCTCAGGCGAGGTGCCGCGACCCCTCGACGGGCAACTCCGCTTCAAACAGCACGCCCGGGCGGTCCGGCAGGTTGGCCGCCCGCACCGTTCCGCCGTGGAACGCGGCGACCAGGCGCACGATCGCCAGGCCCAGCCCGAGGTGCCCGCCGCGCCCCTGGGCGCCTTCGCGCCCCGAGACCATGGCATCGAAGAGGCGCGGAAGCACCGCCGTCGGGATGGGCGGGCCATCGTTGGTCACGCCGAGGCGGGCGTGCGGACCGTCGCAGGAAAGCGTGATCCGGATGGCGGTGCCGGCAGGCGCGAAATCGAGCGCGTTTTCGACCAGCTTGTCGAGCAGCTGCGCGATGGCGTCGGGAACCCCGTTCATCGTGACGGGGCCGGAGGGTGCCTTGCAGTCGAAAGCGCGCCCCGGATAGGCGGTGCGGTAGCCCTCGACACAGCCTCGCACCACCGCGGCGAGGTCGAATGGCTCGCGCTCCTGGCTTTCCAGCATCTTTTCCAGGCGCGTGCCTTCCGACAGGCGCGAGATGAGGCTCGAGAGCCTTTCCACGCCTTCTCCCGCGCGGTCGAGGTAAACGCGCGCCTCGCCTTGCGGCCACTGGCTGCGCAGGTTGTCGAGCGAGGAGCGCACCACGGCCACGGGCGTTCGCAGCTCGTGCGAAAGGCGGCCGGCCATCTGCTCGAGGTAGGTGTTGTAGTTGCGAAGGCGCTCGAGCACGGCGGCCATCGTTCGCTCGAGGTCGCCGATCTCGTCCTTCGCCCCGGTGAGGGTGATCCCGCCGCGGATTCTCCCTTGCGCATCGATGGCGGCTTCGGCCTCGGCATGCAGGCGGCGGATGCGCGTGGCCAGCCGGCTCGCGAAGAAGAGCAGGATCGCGAAGGCGGCCAGGCACACCGCGAGAGTCAACTCGATGAGGTTCTCGAGCGCAGACTGCCTGAGCAGGAGGATGGAGGCGGTCGTCTCCTCGACGACCACGGCGCCCACGATATCGTCGCCCACGAACACGGGCTGCGCGGCGGAGAGGATGGCCACCTCGCGGTCGCGGGTGCCGCGCCAGTTCGTGGAGGAAACGCCGATCAAGGCGCGGTCTATCTGCGCGCGCACCGGCTTCGACTCGTCGCCCGCGGGGATTTCCGGCGAGGACACGACCAGGGACACGACGGGCTTGAGCCACGACGCGATCGTGGTGCGGGGCGAGTCGGCGCGCGCTGGCGGCGGCTCGCGCAGCGTTCCGGAAAGCCCCCGCACGCGCGAACGCGTGTCGATCACCCAGAGGCGCGAGGCCCGGCGCCCCATGATGTCGAGGAAGCGCTCGATCTCCTCCGACGGGGCGTAGGCAGACCCCAGGCTCGCCGCCGCGATCGTATCGGCGGCCGCGAAGAGCCCGACAATGCGCCGGCGCTCCTCGTCCTCGGGGTCACCCGGCCTGGCGCCGCCCGGCGGAAAGAGCGCCGGGCGGTCGGAGAGGGCGGAGGCGACAGCACGCGCGGTCACCGCGATGTCATGCTCCTGCGCGCCGCGCAGAAACACTTCCATCCGGTTGATGAACTGCGCGGCGAGCGCCGGGATCGCGAGGAGAACGAGGGAGGCGAGGAACAACCGGAAGCGGATGCCGTGCACGAACGCGGGCCGCCTCACGTCCTTTCCGTCCAGCGGTAGCCCATGCCGTAGATGGTCTCGATCGCGTCGAACGCCGGATCCACCACGAGGAACTTCCTGCGGATGCGCTTCACGTGCGAGGTGATGGTGCCGTCGTCCACCACCATCTCGGCGTCGCGCATGAGGGTGTCGCGATCCTTCACGTGGCCGAGGTGGCGCGCGAGCGAGCGCACCATCCAGAACTCGGTCACGGTGAGATCCACGGCCTGACCGCGCCAAAGCACCGTCATTCGCGCGGCATCGAGCTCGAGGGGCCCGCGCACGAGCCGCTCTTCGTCCCTCGGGGGCTCCCTTGCCGCCTCGACGCGGCGGAAGAGGGCTGCGATGCGGGCAAGCAGGTGCGGCAGGCTCGCGTCCTTGGTGAGGTAGTCGTCGGCTCCCAGCCTCAGGCCCGAGACGATGTCGAAGTCCGAATCGCGCGCCGACAGGAAGATGATGGGCAGCGCCGACGACATCGCCCGCAACTCCCGGCACAGCGTGAATCCGCCGTCGATCTCCGCGCCCAGCCCGATGTCGATGATGGCGAGGTCCGGCAACCGGGTCGCGAGCGAGCGCATCGCCTGCGGCCGGTCTGCGAACGCCTGCACCTCATAGCCCGCGCGCTCGAGGGCGTCCGTGTAGTTCTGGCGAATGGTGGCGTCGTCCTCGACGAGTGCAATTCTGCGCGGCATGCCCCGGATTATCGCGGAAAAAAGGGGACAGACCCCTTTTCCGGAAGAGGGGTCTGTCCCTTTTTTCCAATTGTCATTTTTCTGCCTGAATTGGTCGCCACTCTTCCCGCACTCCCGAAGGAACCCGCCCCCGCGCCCGCGCGTAATGGCCCTGCCGAATGGGTCGGCGCACAAAGGGGAAGGAACATGACGAACAGGGCAGGCGGGCACCGGGGCGGCGAGGCGGCGCTGGCCGATTTCATCGAGTTGCTGGCCAAGGCGATCCTCTTCGGGATCGTCGCGAGCTGTGTCCTCGCGCTGCTGGCCCTGGGGCTTGCGACGACGGCAAGCGCGCAGGCGAAGCCCAACGACGCGAAGACAGGCACGCTCCTCTTCCGTGCCGGCACCGAGGGCGCCTTCGTCCCGGCCCCGAAGGTCGAGACGGACGTCACGATCCACGTGACGGGCATCGTCGCCCGCACCCGCGTGGCCCAGACCTTCCACAACCCAGGCACCGACTGGGTCGAGGGCGTGTACGTCTTCCCGCTGCCCGAGGACGCCGCTGTCGATCGCCTTTGGCTACGCATCGGCGAGCGCGTGATCGAGGGCCAGGTGAAGGAAAAGGAAGAGGCGCGGCGCGCGTACGCCGAGGCCAGGCGCGAGGGGAGGAAGGCGGCGCTGGTCGAGCAGCAGCGACCGAACCTGTTCACGAATGCCGTCGCCAACATCGGCCCCGGCGAGTACGTGCGCGTGCTCATCGAGTATCAGCAGACGCTCGCCTTCGAAAACGGCGAATACCGCCTGCGCTTCCCGCTGGCGATTACGCCCCGCTACGAACCCGCCGGCGCCGCGATTCCCGACGAGCCCAGGACGGTCGAGCCGCTCACGGTCGCCGCCGCGGGCGCAATCCCCAGCGACGCCGAGATCGATCCGGTCCTGCACCCCGACTACGCGCCCGCCGGCTGCGGCGGCGTGAACCCCGTGGCCATAGGCGTCGTGATCGATTCCGGCGTAGCGCTCGCCAAGGTGACCAGTTCCTACCACGACGCGTGGGTCGAAAAGGAATCGGGCACGCGCACCGTCGTGTACCTGCAGAAGGAGCAGGAGGAAGCCGATCGCGATTTCGAGCTGGTGTGGGCGCCGCAAGTCGGTTCCGCTCCCGAGGCCGCGGTGTTCACCGAGTCGAGGAACGGCGTGGACTACACCCTCCTCATGGTGATGCCCCCGCAGCCGACGGCCGCGGAAAAGGCCGCCATCGCCCCGATGCCGCGCGAGACCATCTTCATCATCGACACCTCCGGCTCCATGCAGGGGCTTTCGATGCAGCAGGCGAAGGAGGCGCTCCTCACCGGCCTCGCCACGCTCACGCCGCGCGACCGCTTCAACGTCGCGGAATTCAATTCGGTGACGCGCCCCATGTGGCCCGACGCGTTGCCCGCGACGCAGGACAACGTGAAGTACGCGCGCGCCTGGGTGTCGAAGCTTCGCGCCGACGGCGGCACGGAGATGGCCGGCGCCCTCACCTTCGCCCTGAACGGCCGCGACAACCCCGGCTACCTGCGCCAGGTGGTGTTCATGACGGATGGCGCGGTCGGCAACGAGGACCAGCTCTTCAAGCTGATCGCACAGCGCCTGGGCTCCACGCGTCTGTTCACCGTGGGCATCGGCGCCGCCCCCAACAGCCACTTCATGGCCAAGGCCGCGCAATTCGGCCGCGGCACCTTCACCTACATCGGCGACCTGCGCGAGGTGCAGGAGAAGATGACGAAGCTCTTCGCGAAGATCGAGTCGCCGGTCCTGAAGGACGTCTCCATCCGCTGGCCCGACGGTACGCCCGTGGAGACCTTTCCGGCGCGCATCCCCGACCTCTATCTGGGCGAGCCGATCGTTGTCGCCGCCGCCCATCCCGCGCTCAAGGGGACGATCGTCGTCTCCGGCATGCGCGCAAACCTACCCTGGAGCGTGGCGCTCACGCCTTTGCCGGGCAGCGAGCCGACCGGCGTGGGCGCCCTCTGGGCCAGGGCAAGGATCGCGAGCCTGATGGACGAATTGCGCATGGGCGCGGACGAGGCATTGATCCGCCCGGCCGTGGTGAAGGTCGCGCTCGAGCATCACCTGGTCTCCCGGTACACCAGCCTCATCGCGGTGGATGTCACGCCCACGGCGCCCGGCGGCGAGAAGAGGACCGCTCTCGTGAAGGCATCGATGCCGCGCGCCACGGCCGCCGGCGAGCTTCCGCAGACCGACACAGAATCCACGCTGCAGATCGTGCTGGGACTCCTTGCGCTGGCAGCCGCCGGGACGATCGCCCTCGTCGGGCGATTCGTCCCGGCAGGAGGTGTTCGCGCCGGGGTACCTGCGCAATGAGCACTTTTTTCGTGAACGGACCCTCGAGCTTCGCGGTGCGCGGGCGCTCGTACGGGCCGCAGGCCGCGGACCCGGTGACCCCCGCGGCGCGCAGCGTCCGGCGGTGGCCGCTCACGGCAGCCGTGCTCCTCCTGCTCGCGCTGGCGGGGTGGCAACTGGGCGCAGCCGCGTGGATCCATGCCAAGGCCGCCCTCGCCCAGCACCTCATCGCCTCGGCGTGGGAAGACACGAAGGCGGGCGGCTCGAAACGTCCGTGGCCATGGGCCGACACCCGGCCGGTGGCGCGTCTCACCGTCGGCTCGCGCGGAATCGACCTGTACGTCCTCGCGGGCACCAGCGGACGCTCGCTCGCGTTCGGACCGGGGCACGTCGATGGCACGGCGCTACCCGGCTCAGCCGGCAACAGTGTGATCGTCGCGCATCGCGATACGCATTTCGCCTTCCTTCGCGACCTGCACGAGGACGACGAGATCGCGATCGAGGATGTGCGCGGGCGCGTGACGCGCTATCGCGTTCGCGAGGTGGCGATCGTGGACAAGCACGACACGAGCCTGCTCGACCCGGCCGATTCCCCGCAGCTCACGCTCATCACCTGCTGGCCCTTCGATGCCGTGCAGCCCGGCTCCCCGCAACGCTATGTCGTGATCGCCGACCGCGCGGCTCGAAGCTAAAGGGAAGTCAATGGGGTCGGATTGCTTTGCATGATTCTTGTGCAAAGTAATCCGACCCCATTAACCTGTCCCCGTGATCCGAACCGCCATATCACTGGGCGTCGCTCTTTTCGCAGGCGCATGCGCTCTCGCGCCCCCGCCGGCGCCGCCCCTCGAGCTTCGACTCGTCGCCTTCAACGATTTCCACGGCCACCTCGAGTCGCCTCCGTTCGGCTGGATCGTGGCGGATGCCGGCGCGCCGGGCGGGAAGACTCGCGTTGGTGCGGGCGGCGTCGCGAACCTCGCCACCGCGATCCGCGAGTTGCGAGGCGCCAGGCCGCACTCCGCCGTCGTCGGCGCGGGCGACCTCGTGAGCGCGAGCCCCCTCGTCTCGGGCCTGTTCCTCGACGAGCCCTCGATCACGGCGCTGGGCCAGGCGGGGCTGGAAGTCTCCTCGGTCGGCAACCACGAGTTCGATCGCGGGCGTGAAGAATTCGAGCGGCTGGTGAAGGGGGGGTGCCATCCGAAGGAAGGCTGCTTCGGGGAGCCGTATGCGGGGGCGAGCTTCCGCTACCTTGCCGCCAACGTGATCGATACCTCGACCGGTCGCCCGGCGTGGCCGGCCTACGAGATCAAGCGCTACGAAGGCGTGCCCGTGGCGTTCGTGGGCGCGGTGCTCAAGTCCACGCCGACCATAGTCGATCCGCGCGGGGTGCGCGGGCTCGAATTCAGGGACGAGGCCGACGCAGTGAACGCCCTGGTGCCGGAACTGCGGCGACAAGGGGTGGAGGCCATCGTGCTCCTCATCCACGAGGGCGGCCGCTCGACGGGCGAATTCAACGACCCCGCCTGCCCCGGCTTCGAGGGCGACATCGTCGGCATCGTGAAGCGTCTCGACCCGGCCGTGGATGTCGTGGTGAGCGGCCACACGCACCAGGCGTATCGCTGTCGCATCGACGGGCGCCTGGTCACCAGCGCCGGCTCCTACGGGCGGATCGTCACCACGATCGATCTCGCGATCGACCGCGCCACGAGGGACGTGATCGGCGCCGAGGCGCAGAACGTGATCGTCGAAACCACGCGCTTCGCTGCCGACCCGGCGATCGCGGGCTACGTGGAGAAATTCGCGCAGCGCGCCGCCGAGCGCGCCGGACACGTCGTGGGAACCGTGCGGGGGGAGTTCACGCCGCTGGCCAGCAGCGCGGGCGAGAGCAACCTCGGCGGCCTCATCGCGCGGGCGCAACTGGCGGCGATGAAGAACGCCGCTGGGGCGCAAGTGGCCTTCATGAACCCGGGCGGCATCCGCGCCCCGCTCGCCTCGCGCCGGCCAGACGCAATGGTGACCTACGGCGATCTCTTCTCGGTGCAGCCCTTTGGCAACACGCTGGTGGCCGTGACGCTCACGGGAACGCAGATCCTGCGCGTGCTGGAGCAGCAGTTCCGCGCGCCCCCGGACCGCACTCGCATCCTGCAGGTGGCGGGGATCGCCTATTCATGGGACGGATCGCGCCCGCTCGGGCACCGTATCGTCCCGGGCAGCGTGAGCGTCGAAGGCGCCCGCCTGGACGAGCGCGCCGGCTACCGCGTGACGATGAACAGTTTTCTCTTCGGGGGCGGCGACGGATTCACCGTGTTCACCGAAGGGCGGGACGCCACCGGCGGGCCCGGAGACCTGGCCGCCTTCCAGGCCTACATCGCCGCCGCGCCGCGCGTTGCCGGGCCGCCCGAAGGACGCATCCGCCGCATCGACGGGGGCACCTGAAAATGGAGCCTGGCACCGCGGATTGCGAACGCCGCGTACTGCACCGCAGCAATGCCGCCGTCGCCTGCGGCGGGTAAACTCGCCGCCATGAACCTCTTCGACAGCCCCGCTGGATTCGACGATCCGATCGGCATGTGGATGGGCTGCCACCGGCGCATCGAGAAGCAGCTGAGGACCCTCGCGAAGCTGCCCGCGCACCTCGCGAGCAAAGGCACCGACGCCGAGGCGAGCAACGCCGCGCAATCGATCCTTCGTTACTTCGAGAAGTCCGGCCCGCACCACCACGAGGACGAGGACCGCGACCTCTTCCCGCTCCTCGAGAAGCGCATCACGAACGACGAAGACCTCGAGAAGTTTCGCGAGTTGCGCGCGCGGCTCGAGGACGACCACCGCCGCATGGAGGCGTGCTGGGCGAGACTTCGGAAGCCCCTGCAGGGCATCGCCGACGGCATCGCGAAACCGCTCGATGCAGGCGACATCGAGTCCTTCCGCACGATCTATGCAGCACACATCCCGGCTGAAGATGGCGCGATCCCGGATCTTGCGAAGCGCTACCTGTCGGATCGCGACCTCGACGCCATGGGCCGCTCGATGGCGGCGCGGCGCGGCGTCGCATTTCCCGCCTGATGCCGGTCACTCCGCCCTTCCTCGGGAACCGGGGTCGGTGGTGAGGGCAGCTCAGGCCGGCTGCGGCTGCGGGGTCGCGAGCAGGTAGTCGAGGAGTTCGCGCACCGGGCGGATCCGGTCCCCGAACGGCAGGCTCCCCGCACCACGGAAGAAGAGCCCGTGCTCCAGGTCGCCCTTGAGCGCCGCGGCGAGCTGCAAGTCGATGCAGAACTGGCCGGCGCGGGCGAGCCCGTCGCGCAGCCCGCAGGACTGCAGGCAGTCGAAGGCAAGCGTGCAGGCGGCGCGCGGCTTCGTGCGCCGCTCGAGTGCAGGCAGCTTCTCGAGGTATTTCACGAGCCAGGGCGTCCTCACGGCGCGCGCCGGCAGGCCCGCCACGCTCATGAACTCGACGATGTCCTCGCGCTTCGCCTGCGCGAGCACCTTCTTGAAGGTCGGGTGAGCGTCGCCTTCCTCCGTCACCGCGAAGGCCGTGCCGACCTGCACCGCGCAGGCGCCCAGGCCGAGCAGCTCGCGTACGCGCTGAGGGGTGTTGATTCCGCCTGCGACGATGAGCGGTATCTGCCGGCAGGCGATGCCCAGCTCGGCGAAGATCCTGAATGCGCCCTCCAGCACGGTCGGGAACTCGAAGCGCGCATCGCCCAGGTCCTCGATCTTCGCGGCGCCCAGGTGCCCGCCGGCGTGCCTGGGATGCTCGATCACGATGGCGTCCGGCAGGCGGTTCTTGCGCATCCACTTCTTGAGGACCACGCCGATGCCGCGCGCGTCCGAGAGGATCGGGATGAGCGCCACGTCCGGATGGTTCGCCGTGAGGTCCGGCAGGTCCAGCGGCAGGCCCGCCCCCACCACGATGGCGTGCACGCCGCTCTCGCAGGCCTGGCGCACGCAGGCTGCGTACTCGGAGACCGCGCGCATGATATTCACGGCGACGATCCCCTTGCCGTCCGCGAGCCGCAGCGCGCCCTTCACTTCCCGGTCCAGGGCCTCGAGGTTGGCGCGATTGATGAGGTCCTTGTCGCGCGACTTTCCCGTGAGCTCCATCAGGTCGGGATGGTGGCGGCGCAAGTCCACCGAGGACAGCGTCCCGACGGCGCCTTCGCGCGCGACGCTGCCCGCGAGCCGGTGGGCCGAGACGCCCACGCCCATGCCGCCCTGGACGACGGGCAGCGCCTCGCGGTCGCGGATGCGCAGCAGCGGCAGGTCGGTGGATACGCAATTCGGCATCGGGCGATCTTCCTCGGGACGTTGTCCAGCCCCTTGACCCTGGTCAACCTTTCCCGAGTCTGTCATCCGGGACGGCCGTCGGACCGCGGCTTGAGGTAAACAGGCACGAACCGCACGGCCCAGCTCGCCGCGATGGTGATCCAGGCGAGCGCGGAGAGCCCCAGCAGCACCGCTCGCGGCGTGCCGGCCAGCGGCGCAAAATCCGCGGCGGCCCGGACCACGCCCACCGCGATGATCGCGAGGAATCCGTACCAGGTCGCGCGGTCGGCCTTGAGCGCGCGACCCGAGTGCCCGAGCGACACGCGCGAGACCATGGCCATCGTCATCGCCGCGAAGTAGCCCACGCCGAGCAGGTGCAGCGGGCCGCGCCCGAAAAGGCCGGGGTGGCCGGCCAGCACGGCCAGGCTCGCGACGGCCGAAAGTGCCAGCGAGGCGGCGAGCACACCCAGTGCGATGTGCAGCATCGCCAGCAGCCGCGCGCGAAAGCTCTGCGTGATGCCCCACTTCCAGGCGAGCCAGCCGACCCACGCCGCCATGGGCGCATCGGCGACCCAGGTCCAGCCGGGCAGCGATGCGCTTTCGAGGAGGAAATGCGTCGCGCACGCGGCCCCGAGGAAGGGCAGCGAGAAGGCGGGCCGGTACATCGCATAGCCGGAGAGCACGCGGCTCGAGAAGAAGGGCACCATCCGGTGGCTCACGACGAGGAAGATCGGGAGCAGGAAGAGCCAGACTCCCGCCTGGCCGGCGACAGCGACGAAGCCGGCCTCCTCGCACGCAATGGCGCCCAGGAAGACGGCCGCGCAAATCGCACCCACGAAAAGCAGGACGACGATGGCGTTCGCCTGCGGGTCGCGGCCGCTGCCGGAGAACACGATCCGCGCGAGCGCGGCCGCGCCCGCGATCCAGCCGGCGAGCTGCAGGAAGCCGCCGGCCACCACGAGGCCGCGCGAGGTGAGGAGTCCGGAATAGAACAGGACGATCCCGGCGATCATGGGCAGGGCGCACGCAAGCCACGCCTCGCGCCGCAATCGCACGTTGATCCAGTTGGGCACCGCGGTCATCGCGAAGCCGAACACGAACCACGGGAAGAGCCCGAAGAGCATCAGGTAGGCGTGGGACCAGGCGGGCGGCACGGCCCAGGCGGGGGTGGGCCAGTAGCCGAGGCTTCGGCCGCCGACCTCCCAGGCCACGAGCAGGAGGGTGACCACGAGCTGCAGCGCGCCCGGCAGGAACAGCATGCGGTGCGGCGCCGAAGTCCATACGGACCAGGTCGACCGCGGACCGGTGGGTTCGGCCGCGGCGCGCGCGATGGGAATGACCATCCCGCCACTATCGCCGTTGCCGGCGCATGGAGCCTTGACCCGGTTCAAGAAAGCGGACGGGTGCCGGGCCTAGCGCCAGAAGACGATCGAATCGGCGGCTTCCACCGCGTCGAGCACGGCCGCATAGGGCTCGGCGCAAGCGCGGACGACGACCTCCGCCCCGAGCGCGCGCATATCGCCCGCAAGCTCCGCGAGATCGGCCGGGGCCTCGCCCGTTTCGTGCAACAGCAGGATCTTCTTCGTCATGGTCAGATGATGTACACCGTGTCTGCCTCGACCAGCGCCGCGGCGAGCTTGCCGCGCGAGGCCGTTGCGTCGGCAAGCTCCTCGCAGGGCACTTCCGCGAACTCGAGCAGTTCGCGCTGCTCGTTGACCGCGGGCGTGTCCCCGAGCCTGCCGAGCACCGCCACCTGCACGGGATCGCTCAGGAGCGTGAGCCCCGCCGCGACGCGAAGCGCCTCGGCCTGGTTGTGCTTCGCAATCACCAGGATGTTCTTCATGCAGCCCCCGGAAGCACCACCACACGGTCGCATTCGCGCACCAGCTCCGCGTTCTGGAACTGGCTGCCCAGCGTGGCGCCTTCGGGCGCGGGACCGTCGTTGAAGTGATGCCAGCTGTGCTCGCACACATCGAGCCGGATCACGCCGGCCTTCGCGAGCGCGAGAAGCCGGTCATCCGCGACGAGCTTCACGCCGGAGTCCGTGAGGAAGCAACGGCACGGCCAGCCGCGCGCGGCGGCGGCGGCGGCGAGGCCCACGAGGTGTGCCCCGGAGGATTCATGGGTCGCAACGATCCCGAGTCGCATGCAATGGCTCCAGGCGCTGTCAGTGCTTGCGGATCGTCCAGCGCATCGCCTTGCCGGCGTCCTGTGCCTGCGCGACGATGTCGTTGCCTTCCGTCTGGCACATCGCGCTGATCGACTCGCCCGAGGACGGGTTGTCGAACACGAGCTGCAGGGTCTCGCCCGACTGGAGCTTCTCCAGCGCCTTCTTCGTGTAGATCTGCGGGTGGGGGCAGACATAGCCCTGTACGTCCAGCTGGTAGGAGCCTTCGCCCAACTTCTCGAATTTCGCTGCCATTTGCTTCGTGCCTCCGTTGCCTGCTTGGGGAATGCGGAACGGTGATTCAGAACCCGAGCGGCGCTTCCTGCGCCATCTTGCGTTCGATCCACCAATTGAAGAACTTGACGCCGACGTAGCCCCCGGCCGTCATTCCGGCGGCGAACAGCCAGCCGGACGGGTCGCCATTGGTCACGGTCGCGAAGAACGCGCCGATGTTGCAGCCCAGGCCGATGCGCGAACCGATGCCCATGAGGATGCCGCCGCCGATGGCCCAGATGGCGATCTCGCGCGTGGGCATCTTCAGCTTGAACTCGTTGGCGAGAAGCGCCATCACCATCGATCCCCCGATCACCGCGAAGCTCATCCAGAGCACCGGGTTCCAGAGCGGGCTGGGGATGCCGTTTTCCATCCCGAAGAAGATGTTGTCGGTGATGTCCAGGCCGAGCCTGGAAAGCAGCCAGGCTGCCCCCTGTGCCTCTTGCGTGGTGACATAGAAGTAGCCGGGATCGAACACCGTCTCCTGCAGGCTCAGCCCATCGGTGTGGCCCATCGCCAGGAGGAGCTCGCCCGCATTCGAGATTCCGAATTTCTGCTGCAGTGCCTGCATGACCCACATCTGCAGGCCCGCGGCGACTCCCAGCACCAGGCCCGCGATGGCGGTGCGCTTCGAGGCCGTGACCATGCTCCACCACCCCGCGGCCTCCGTGGCGATCCCCGGCGCGGCTTCCTTGTGCTTGCGCAGGTAACCCTTGCGGTACCAGACGGCGTAGATCACGACAAGCAGCACGATGGCGGGCAGGATCGCATTGATGAGCGAATTGCCGATGAAAGCCTTCGCCGCCGGGCTGGAGAAGCCGAGGGCATCGCCCACGGTGATCGCCTTGAGGTCCCAGATGTAACCGGCGAGGAACTGGTCGTACCAGCCCTGGGTGGCGGTGAGTTGCGCCGGCATCGACTTCGCGGCCGCCGAGGCTGTCCAGGAAGCGGGCACGAGCAGGTCGAGCAGGCCGCCGACATCGACGAAGAGCGCCTGCGCGAAGCTGAGGGAGAGCACGACGAGCAGCGCGGACATGCTGCCTTCGCCCGTCTTGTAGAGCGAGCCGGTGGCGCAACCGCCGGTGAACACCATGCCGAAGCCGAATATGGCGCCGCCGACCACGGAGTAGAAACCGATCGGGGAAGCGTGGAAGGTACTGTGGCCGATGAGCGAGACGCCGGCCGATACGAGGCTGAAGAGGACCACCGCGATCATGATCCCCACGGCCATGCGCGGCACTCCCACCGCGAACAGGTCCCGGATGGCGGAAGCCATGCAGAAGCGGCCGTATTGCAGCGCCCCTCCGTAGATGAGGCCGAACCACAGGTAGGCGCAGAAGTAGAGGTAGCGCGTGTCGATCGCCAGCGTGCCCGCGGTGACGAGGATGAAAAATCCCGCGACCGCAGCGGCCCGCAGCGAATTCGCTCGGCTCGTCGCCACGCCGACCTGCTCCGTTGTATTGATCACGCCTTCAGCCATCGCTTCCTTCCTCCTTCGTTGTCCCGCACGTTCCACGCAGGTCGCGGTTCATTCTCCGGCCTTGCGCGCGTAGATCTTCCAGCCGCCTTCGATGTGAACCGTACCCAGATGGACGCAGCCGTGCCCGGCGAGCATGAACGGGATCGTCTCGACCGCACTCAGGTTGTCCGAGGCGATCTCGACCACCGTGCCCGTTTGCGCTGCGTCGAGCACCCGCTTCGTGACGAGATTGGTCCGCAGGCACGATTCGCCCGAGAGATCGACGCAGGCATCGGCGACCATCATGCCGTGCCCCGGAATCTGCACGACCCTCGCCGCCACCGTTCCATTCCAAGCCGCTTCACGCCGGCGAATGCCCGGGAAAAACCAGCCGATGGTGTCGATCAACCGGTACACGTGCGCCCTCGACCAAATTGCGGATCAAATATCGGCGGATACAAAGCAACATGCGTGCCGGGCAAGGAGCGCCTTGATTTGCGAGCAATCGGCGATGCCACGGGCAACTGCATGTCGCAATCCCGCCTCGCTGGTCACGGCTGACATTGGATAATGCAATTTCGGCGCCGGCGACGCGGTGATCGGCCGCTCGATTTGCAAATTGAAAGTGCGCGCCGAAGTCGAATGGATTGTGCAATGGGCCGGGCCGGGACGGATACTCCAAGTGTCTGTTTTTGCTGGCCTCCTATCGTCGGCACGCAATCTGCTTCGGGGTGGCCTGAACCGGGAGCGACCCGGGCAACCGATCGGCCTAGCGAAGGAGGGGTGAGAATGTCCCGGCAAAAATTCGGCGGCGCAGTGGGGGGAGTCCTTAACCTGAGGACGATGCTGGCGACCTCGGCGTGCTTTGTCCTGGCCGCCTGCGGCGGCGGTGGCGAGGATACGTCCTACGGCAACGTCGTCAAGATCACGGTCAACACGCCGCAGATGATCGCGCAGAGTTCGGCGGACAACTACGACCAGAACGTGAACGGCCTCATCACCGCCGCCACGCTCAAGAGCTGGATCTCCAACTGGACGGCGAACCGCCCGGCCGGGATCACCGGCAAGCTCGTCATCTTCCAGGCGACCGCCGGGCCGGCGGGTGCCGAGTACATCAAGCCGAACAACACACTCGTGTACACCTATCTCTCGCCGTCATCGGAGTGGGTCCAGACCCGCATCAACGGCGTCATCGAGACGCAGAGCATGGTGCCGGACGGACCGACGATGGACGCGCTGCTCAAGAAGTACAACGTCAACCCGCAGACGGACATGATCGTCTGCGCGCAGGGCACGGGCAGCACCGGCAACGCCATGTCCCAGGGCCGCTGCTGGTACGCGCTGCGCTACTGGGGCGTGGACAGGACCAACGTGTCCGTGCTCAACGGCGGCAACCAGTGGCTCAATGGCAACGGCATGGTCGCCGCCGACTTCGTGGCCACGGCGAGCACGGCGCCCGGTGCCGGCGGGACAAGCGTGAGGGACATCCCCGTGGACAACACGGCGCTCCAGGCCACATTCGAGGACCTCATGGCCGTCTTGCCGGCGTCCGACACCAACCAGAAGGACGACGGCGTGATGATCTGGGACGCGCGCAGCGTAGGCCAGTTCAGCGCCGGCGAGCGCCTGGAGGCCGTGAGCGACAGCGGCTTCGTGGCCTGCGGATCGACGATCTGCCCGTCGCCGGCGGGTTACGACTACATGCGCACCTTCCAGAACAGCGGCTCGCGGCAGGGGCACCCCCGGGGGACGCTGCAGCTGCAGTACACGAACCTGCTCGATGGCACGAAAGGCTACTCCTACAAGCCGAAGTCCGAGCTCGCCAATTACCTCGCCGGCGGGGCCGACGCCGCCGGCTACCGCTTCATCGATGCCACGTACGGCGCCGTGGGCCAGGGCAGCGCCTACCAGTCCGGCGACGTGATCTACGCCTACTGCGAAACCACCTTCCGCGCCATGATCACCGGCTTCGCCTCCGCCGGAATCCTCGGCCTCCCGGTGCGCTTCTACGACGGCGCCATGGTCGAGTGGAATTCGCTGTCCAACCTGCAGGATCGGACAGGCGCGATCATGATGCCGGCCGATTCGCCCTGGCGCACGGACGCGAAGTCCTTCTTCCGGCCCGCGACACCCGCCACGGCTGTTGCCACGCGCAACATCGTCAACCCGTACGCGACGCACGCCAACAAGATCATCCTCGAGGACCAGGCGTACAAGCGCGGCGAGCCCGGCGGCGGCACAGCCGGCAGTTCCGGTTCCGGCGGAGGCAACCCCTGCGGCTGAGCGCGCAACGCGCCGGCGGGATCGCGCTCGCGATCCTTGCCGGCATCGCCGGATGGGCCGCGTACCGCGCGGTTTCGGAAAGCAGGGCCAGCGAGGCGATCGACAAGTTCCTCGCACGCCACTGGGCTGCTCCCCTCGCTCCGCAAGGGGAGCCTCCCGCGACGTACACGCCCGAGGAGGCAGCACTTTCCCCCGAGGCCTGCGGTACCTGCCACTCCACGCAACTGGCTGACTGGAAATCCAGCCTGCACAGCCGCGCCATGGGGCCCGGCATCCTGTGGCAGTTGCGCACGATGGACCAGCCCAACGGCAATGATTGCCTTCGCTGCCACGCGCCGCTGGCCGAGCAGAAGGCGCTGATGGCCCTCGAGCGCGGCTGGCCCAACGCGCCCGCCACCTTGCCGCCCGCGTGGATGCCCGGCGACCTGCACCTGCGCGGGCTGGTCTGCGCGGCCTGCCACGTGCGCCGCCACGAGCGGTTCGGCCCGCTGCCCCGCGTGGACGCGCCGGTTCTTCCTGCCGGCACGCGCAGGCCACATGGCGGATATGTCGCGCAAGCCGCATTCTCCGACAGCCGCTTCTGCGCCCCGTGCCACCAATTTCCGCCGGACGGCCGCAGCATCAACGGCAAGCTCCTCGAGAACACCTACGAGGAGTGGCTCGGCAGCCGCCAGGCCAGGCAGGGGCGCCAGTGCCAGTCGTGCCACATGCCCGACCGACGCCATCTGTGGCGCGGCATCCACGACCAGGAAATGGTTCGGCGCGCGCTGCATCGCGAAGTCAGGGTCAAGCGCATCGATGCGCAGCGCATCGGGGTCACCGTCGTCCTGGCCAACCGCGATGCAGGACACTACCTCCCCACGTACGTCGTGCCCAAGATCTTCGTGAATGTCTACGTGCGCGGCCCGGGGGGGCAGGTTCTGGTCGGCCAGCACCGCATCGGCCGAACCGTCAACGTTGCGCTTGACCAGGAAGTCTCCGACACCCGCCTCGCGCCTGACGGGCGCCACGAGATGAGTTTCGACGTGCGCGTGGCGCCGGGCGAGTGGCGCGTGAAGGTCCGGATCGAGGTGGCGCCGGGCGAGCACTACGAGCGCATGTTCGCCGACATGCGCACGCGCAATCCGGGCCTCGACGAGATCACGCGCCGGATGCTCGACGAGGCGCTTGCGCGCGCCGTGAACGCCCGCTACTTCCTGGAGGAACTCGAAGCGATGGCGCCAGCCGCGCCGGGAGCCGAGACTCGCTCGGTTGCAAATTGAAAGGCCCCAAAAGATCGGGGGGGTAATGCAATGCCCCTATCGACGAGCGTCGTCTTAACTCCCTGTTTCTAAACCGGTCGTGCGACTGGCATGCAACGTGCTGATAGGTCGCCATCCCGTTCCTGCATTCGGTGACGAAATGAAGCTCGGCAACTGGCTGCTCATCGTGGCGATCATGGCCCCTGCGGCCTACGCCCAGGTCGCGCCCGCTGCCGGGGATGCGCCTGTGGCGAGCGAGGAAACCACGAAGGGCGCCGCTCCGGAAAGGAAACGGCGTCTGAAATTCAAGGGCACCGGTCCTTCGTGCGTTTGCGCCAACCCCGTCAGCGAGAGCGACATCGAGGCAGCGATGCGCGCGGGGGCACCGCCGGACGCCAAGACAGGCAGCGCCGCCGACAAGCAACGGGAATCCACACCAGGGAGGAGTGAAAAATGAAGGAAAGAAAGACGTTCGTCGACAAGCTGCGTGCGGTGGCCCGCGCCACCACCCGGACTGCCGCCGGCACTGCCGCCGTCGTCGCGCTGGCCCTCCTTTGGTCGCTCGCGGCATCCAGTCCCGAGCGGACGGACGGTGGCGGCACGGCCCGCACCGAGGGCGCGGGCTGGGGCGCGGAAGCCCTTGCGGACGTGCGCGATGCGATGCGCACCGTCTCGCCGATTGCGGAGGCGAACGCCTGCGGCATGGGCGCCTCCTCCTGCTTCAAGTGCCACAACGGAACACGGGCGAAATCCCCGAGCACGGAAAGGTGGCACTCCGACCACAAGAGCGTCGACAACTCCTGCGGTGGCTGCCACAAGGGCAATCCGAGGCTGATCAAGAAGGAATTGGCGCACGACCACCTGGTGAAGGATCCGCGATCCGACGTGGCCGGGATGTGCGCGAGCTGCCACAAATCGGGCAATGCGGCGGAACTCGCGAAGTCCTACAAGAAGTGATCCTTAGGAGGAGGGGAACGACATGAAGCTAGCCACCAACGATTCGACCGGCGGAATCCGACTCACGCGCGTGGCGGTTGCCTGCGCCTTCGCGCTGATGGGCTTCGCAGGCGCCGCCTCCGCCGGGCCGACCATCGCGTTCGGCAAGGAAGGCAACCTCACCTTCAACTACTCCTTCCAGGGATGGGCGCAGGACCGCGGCTACTCATCCGCGACCGACGACGGGCGCTCCACCGATTTCTTCCTGCGCCGCAACCGGCTGACCTTTTCGGGGCAGTACAACGACCTCGTCGGCTTCTACGCGAACCTGGATGCGCCCTCGGACAGCCGCTACAACCAGGACGACAAGAGCATCTTCTTCCGCGATGCCTACATCACCGTGGACCCCCGCGACGAGGTGCGCTTCATCTTCGGACGCACGAAGAACACCTTCACGCGCGAAAACCTCGAGGCGTGCTTCGACCCGCTCACGATGGATCGCGCGGAAACCCTGGCCTACACGCCATGGGGCGGCAGCCGCGACACCGGCGCGGTGATGTGGGGAAACCTCGCCGACGGCAAATTCCAGTACCGCATGATGGTCGCCGACGGTCGCGAAGGCAACGAGGTCGTCAAGGATTCGCCGCGCCTGACCGGACGGGTGCACGTGAGCCTGTTCGATCCGGAATACGAATATGGCTACCGCGGCACCTACCTCGGAACGCGCAAGGTGCTCACCATCGGCGCCGCATACGACTACCAGAAGAACGTCGCGTACGGCGACTACATCGGCAAGACGGACCCGAAGTCCTACAAGGCGTGGACGGCC
Organism: Betaproteobacteria bacterium; assembly: GCA_016720855.1. NCBI lineage: Bacteria > Pseudomonadati > Pseudomonadota > Betaproteobacteria > Betaproteobacteria bacterium. The sequence goes on from JADKJU010000001.1 coordinate 1,481,732, forward strand.
GACATCTTCTACGAGCAACCCACATCGGCCGGCACTTTCACGGCATCCGGTGCGGTGGTGCGCAACGATACGGGCGATGTCCACTGGGGACTTTCGCCCGACCCGAACCTGCCGCAGACCACCGACATGGAAGGCTATTACGTGAAGGCCGGCTACCTGCTTCCCGGCAAGGTCGGCCCGGGACGGGTGCAGTTCTTCGGGCGCTACGAGCGCTCGGAGTACAACTTGCCGAGCGGTTATCGTGACCAGGACTGGGCCGGCGTCGGCGTGCACTACCTGATCGACGGCCAGCTCCTCAAGGTGAGCTTCGAGGCGGCCGACGTGAAGTTCGACAAGCAGAACCCCACCGACGCCTCGCAGCGCGACTACAAGCAGTACACGCTCGGCCTTCAGTTCATCTTCTGACGCCGCCGCCCGTCTGACCGGAATCAAGGGTTCCGGTCGGGCGCGTGGCATCATTCTTCCGGAAAGATGCCCATACGCGATGCGCATGGGCATTCCTGAGAGCGGGCGCCGAACAGGGCGCGAACCGGAGGAGAAATGGGTAGCGTCGACTTTGCGGCGAACCCGGCGGGGAAAACCGGCGGCCAGCGTCAGGCGGGGCCCTCCTTGCAGGCTCCGGCGTGGCTCGTCGCAGCCGGCGCGCTCCTTGCGATAGCCGCTCTCCTGGCCGCCCTCCTGGGGCTCGGACCGCAGCATGGTGCCTGGTTCACGGCACTGGTGGTCGCCGGCGTCCTGCTCGCAGCCGCGGCGGCCGCGCTGTTCGGGTACGGCAGGGGTTTCGCCGCGCTATATGGCGCCGTGCGGCGCGCCAACGACGGATCGCTCGAACCCATCGAGCTGCAGGGGCTTTCGCGCCCACTCCTGGCTCCCCTGGCAACCGAATACAACCTGCTCGCGCGCAACCTGGGCTCGCTTTTCCGCGAGATGGAGCAGGCGCAGCTTTCCATCATCGCCGAGCGCAACCGCCACGAAGCCATCCTGCACGGATTGCCGGGCGCCCTGCTCGCGGTCGATGACGAGTTCCGCATTACGCTCTCCAACCGCCAGGCAGAGGCACTGTTCGGCATCCCTGCCGCCGAACTGGTCGGCACCAACGTATTCAACCTGCTGCACTCCGATGACATGGGCCGTGAAGTGCTGCGCGAGGCCTTCCTCTACGAGCAGCAGGTGAGCAACAAGGTCCTGACGCTCGCGATCGACGGGCGGCCGCGGCACGTGTCCCTCAACCTCACCTTCTTCCAGCCCTCGACGCATTCCGCCCAGGCAAGCGCGGCGATCATCCTGCAGGACATCACGGACTGGAAGCGGCTGGAGGACATGTCGCAGCAGGCCGAAAAGCTCGTCTCGATGGGGCAGCTCGCCGCCGGCGTCGCCCACGAGCTCAACACGCCTCTGGGGACGATACTCGGTTACGCGCAGCTGCTGAACGAGGGCAAGGCGAACGAGGAAAAGCGCGCGGAGTACGCGCGCATCATCCACGAGGAAACGCGGCGCTGCGCGCGCATCATCGACAACCTGCTCGCCTACGCGCGCCGCGACGTCTGCCAGGGCGAGACCTGCGAAATCAACGGGCTCATCAGGGAGGCCGTGGAGGCTGTCGCCAATTGCCAGGGCAGGCGCTTCTGCGCGACGGTCGAGGCGGACGTCCAGGGCGAGCTGGTCGTGCGCGGCGGTCCGGGGCAGCTGGACATCGTGCTGGTGAACGTCATGGTGAATGCCGTCCAGGCCGCTGCGACGGCGGAAAAGCCGTTGGTCACGGTCAAGTCGGCGGCCGAAGGCGGCTTTGGGGTGATCTCGATCACCGACAACGGACCGGGCATCGCGCCCGACGCGCACGGCAAGCTCTTCGACCCCTTCTTCACGACCAAGAGCGAGAGCGCCGGGACGGGGCTTGGCCTCGCCATCAGCCATTCCATCGTCACGCGAATCGGCGGCGCAATCCAATGCGATCCGGCATACGAGGGCGGAGCGCGTTTCGTGATCACCCTCCCGCTGGCGGCTTGAACCCGTGACGGACTCGACGACACGGGTCGACCCGGCTCCGGCGCAGGCGACGGTGCTCATCGTCGAGGACGACCCTGCCATGCGCAGGATGATCCGGGAGGTGCTCACGCCCGCGAAGGCCGAGGTGGTCGAGGCGGAGAGTTCCCAAAACGCGCTCGACTACCTCGAGAACCACGACGTGGCGGTCGTGGTGACCGACCAGCGGATGCCCCGCATCAGCGGGCTGGAGGTGCTCAAGTTCGCCCGGGCACGCAACGCGATGACGCAGGTGATCCTGCTTACCGGTCACGCAACGGTCGAATCTGCCGTGGAGGCGCTCAAGGGCGGCGCCTACGACTACCTACGCAAGCCCTTCGAGCCCGAGGACCTGCGCCGCATCGTCGACCGGGCGCTGGAGTACTACCAGCTCAACTGCGAAAACGTGCGCCTGCGCGAAACGAACCGCGCCTACGCGAATCTCGACGGCCTGGTGGGAAAGAATGCGGCCATCGAGCAGGTGCGCCGCATGGTGCGCGCATCGGCCGGATACGACTGCTGTGTCCTCATCACGGGCGAGTCCGGGACTGGCAAGGAAGTGGTCGCGCACCAGATCCACATGACGAGCGGCCGGCGCGAAGGGCGCTTTGTCGCGCTCAACTGCGCCGCGATCCCCGAGAACGTCATCGAAAGCGAGCTGTTCGGCTACCAGCGCGGCGCATTCACGGGGGCGGACCGCGCCAAGGCGGGGCTCTTCGAGTCGGCCGACCGGGGCACCCTGTTCCTGGACGAGATCAACAACGCCTCCCCGGCATTCCAGGCAAAGCTGCTGCGCGTGCTGCAGGACGGGACCTACTACCGGATGGGGGACACCGAGCCCCGGCACGCCGATGTGCGCCTGATCGCCGCCACCAACCGGCCCCTGCCCGCCCTCGTGGAGAGCGGCGCTTTCCGGATGGACCTCTACTACCGCCTGCGCATCGTGGAAATCGTCCTTCCGCCGCTTCGCGAGCGGCGAAGCGATATCCCGGTGCTCGCAAACTATTTTCTCGGACGTCATTCGGTCCGGCTGCGCAAGCCGGTGAAGGGGATGACGACGCGGGCGCTGGGCGCCCTCATGCGCCACGACTGGCCCGGCAATGCGCGTGAGCTCGAAAACGCGATCCAGTCGATGATCATTCTCACCGAAACCGACATGCTCGACGTGGATGTCCTTCCCACGGGGCTCGCGAATGACGGGACGGGGCCGGGGCGGGCGGTGGAGCTGATCGAGCCGCAGAGCCTGGAGGAAATCGAGGCCTATTTCATCGCGAAGACGCTTCGCGAGACGCAGGGAAACCGCGCGACGGCCGCCGAGATCCTCGGCATCGACAAGTCCACCCTGTGGAGGAAGATCAAGCGTTACGGCCTCGAATGAGGCCGGCGCTTTGCGGGAAGGAATGGTCGGGGTGAGAGGATTCGAACCTCCGGCCTCTACGTCCCGAACGTAGCGCTCTACCAGGCTAAGCTACACCCCGAGGCCGAAACGGGCGCTCGCGCGCCCGTCGGATATTTCCGCGGACTAGTACTTCCTTTCCACGGAAAAGTGCGCCAATTGTAGCAGACTGTCCTTGCAAGCGGAACCCGGAAGGGCGTCGAGGCGGGCCGAGGCAAGAGTGGCTTCCCTGCGCGCGCAATCGCGCGCGTAATCGAGGGCGCCGGTTCGGTTGATGGCGGCGACGACCGCCGCGAGATCGGCCTTGCCGCCCTCCTGGATGGCGTGGCGCACCAGGGCCCGCTCTTCCGAGTTGCCCACCTGCATCGCGCGGATGAGCGGCAGCGTCGGCTTTCCCTCCGCGAGGTCGTCGCCGAGATTCTTTCCGGTTTCAGCGAGATCGCCGGAATAATCGAGGACATCGTCGATGACCTGGAACGCCGTGCCCAGGTGCATGCCGAATTCGGCCAGGGCCTGCTCGAGCGGCGCGGGCGCATTGCCGAGAATCGCGCCGACCTGGGTTGCCGCCTCGAACAGCTTGGCCGTCTTGTAGCGGATAACCCGCAGGTAGGTTTCCTCGTCGGTATCCGGGTCGTTCACGTTGAGGAGCTGCAGCACTTCCCCCTCCGCGATGATGTTGGTCGCGTTGGAAAGCACGTGCATCACCCGCAGGTTCCCAACCGCCACCATCATCTGGAACGCGCGCGAGTAGAGGAAGTCGCCCACCAGCACGGACGGCGCATTGCCGAACTCGGCGTTCGCGGTGCGGCGACCGCGCCTGAGGCTCGATTCGTCGACGACGTCGTCGTGCAGGAGCGTTGCCGTGTGGATGAACTCGATGACGGTCGCGAGTTCGTGGCGGACGGGACCGGTGGCGCCCACCGCATTGGCGGCAAGCAGGAGGAGTGCCGGGCGCAGCCGCTTCCCGCCGGCGGCGATGATGTAATCGGCGATGGTCCGGACCAGGGCCACCTCCGAATCGAGCCGGCGCCGGATGACGGCATCGACGGCGACGAGGTCGGCGCCGATGGGCGCCCGGATCGAGTCCAGGTTCACAGGGATCAATTGCTGGTTCACGGCAGGGTTCGGGGGTAACCGGGCCCGGCCGGGCCCGAAGACAAGTCTTTGACGTTGCTTGGGATTTCGCGTATTATAGCGGGTTCGCGGTGGAAAAGGCCGCGAATTATCAAACTAAAACAGGAGTGCCAATATGTACGCGGTCATCAAGACCGGCGGCAAGCAATACCGCGTTGCCCCGGGCGAAAAGATCAAGATCGAGACGCTGGAGGCGGAAGTCGGCGCAACCATCGTGCTCGACCAGGTGCTGATGGTAGCCGATGGCGAGGCCGTGAAGGTCGGTACACCGACGCTCGCGGGCGCACAGGTCTCGGCCACGGTGGTTTCCCACGGCCGGGGCCCCAAGATCCGCATCTTCAAGATGCGCCGCCGCAAGCACTACCAGAAAACGCAGGGCCACCGGCAGAACTACACGGAAATCCGTGTGGACGCCATCAACCAGTAACGGATAGCGAACATGGCACACAAGAAAGCAGGCGGCTCATCCCGCAACGGCCGCGATTCCGAAAGCAAGCGCCTGGGCCTGAAGGCCTTCGGCGGCGAACTCGTGAGCGCAGGTTCCATCCTCGTCCGCCAGCGCGGCACGAAGTTCCACGCCGGGCAGCATGTCGGCATGGGCAAGGACCACACCCTCTTCGCGATGGTTGCCGGCAAGGTGAAGTACGGCCAGCACGGCCCCAAGCAGAAGAGCACCGTGAGCATCGAGCCGGCGCAAGCCTAGAGGCTCCTTTCTCCCGGAAAGAGCCCCGTCTTCGCACGGGGCTTTTTCGTTTCAGGGACCGGATTCAATGCCCGACATCGCCCTCTTCCTCGTCGCCAGCGCGCTGCTCACCGTCGCGCCGGGCCCCGACATCGTCTACGTGCTCGCGCGCGGCGTAAGCCAGGGGCGCCAGGCGGGGCTCGCCGCGGCGCTCGGCTTCGCCTCGGGCTGCATCTTCCACACCCTGCTGGCCGCCCTGGGCGTGGCGGCCCTCATCCGGTCCTCCGACCTCGCGTTCAACGCAGTGCGCTGGGCGGGCGCCGCCTACCTCGTCTGGATCGGCATCCAGGCGCTGCGTCACCGCGGATCGTTCTCGCTCGCCGGCGGCGGAGGCCCCAAGGCGCTTCTAACGATCTACCGGCAGAGCGTGATCGGCAACGCGCTGAACCCGAAAGTGACGCTCTTCTTCCTTTCCTTCCTGCCGCAGTTCGTCGATGCACGCGCCGGCGGCGTCGAGTGGCAGATGGCGCTCCTGGGCCTCGTCTTCATGGCGCAGACCGTGGTCATCTTCGGTGCCGTGGCGCTTTTCTCCGGCTGGATCGGCGAGCGCCTGCGCGCGCACCCCGCCATTGGCGAGCGCCTCGGCCTATTCGCCGGGCTCACCTTCATCGCGCTGGGTATCCGCGTGGCGATGCCCGACCTGGCGTGGTCGACGAACGAGCCGAAATGAAAGCGATCCGCCCATGAAGTTCTTCGACGAGGCGCGCATCGAGGTGATCGCCGGCGACGGCGGCGACGGCTCGGCCCATTTCCGGCGCGAGAAGTTCGTGCCGCGCGGAGGGCCGGACGGTGGCGACGGCGGCCGGGGCGGATCCATCCTCGCGGTGGCCGACGTGAACCTCAACACCCTCATCGACTACCGCTACACGCGCATCTTCCGCGCCAGGCACGGCGAGGCGGGCCGCGGGCGGGACTGCAACGGCCACGGTGCCGAGGACGTGATCCTGCGCGTGCCCGTGGGCACCGTGATCCGCGACGCGGAATCCGGCGAGACCATCGCCGACCTCGCGAAGAACGGCGACGAGGCCATCCTCGCCCGCGGCGGCAAGGGCGGCCTGGGCAACATCAACTTCAAGTCGAGCACGAACCGCGCTCCCAGGCAGTTCACGCCGGGCGAGGCCGGGGTGCGGCGCAACCTCGAGATGGAACTGCGCATCCTTGCCGACGTGGGCCTCGCGGGCATGCCCAACGCGGGCAAGTCCACGTTCGTGCGCGCCGTCTCCGCGGCCCGGCCCAAGGTTGCGGATTACCCCTTCACGACGCTCAACCCCAGCCTCGGGGTCGTGCGCGTGGACATGAACCGCTCGTTCGTCATCGCCGACATCCCCGGCCTCATCGAGGGCGCGGCCGAGGGCGCGGGGCTCGGGCACCAGTTCCTGCGCCACCTGCAGCGCACGAAGCTCATCCTGCAGCTGGTGGACTACGCCCCGTTCGACGACACCATCGACGCGGTGGCGGAGGCGAAGGCGATCTCGCTGGAGCTGAAGAAGTACGACCCCGGCCTCTATCGGAAGCCGCGGTGGCTGGTGCTCAACAAGGCGGACCTCCTGCCCCCCGCCGAACGCGACAAGCGCGCGAAGGCGTTCGTGAAGAAGCTCGGCTGGAAGGGCCCGTGGTTCGTGGTCTCCGCCATCAAGAGCGAGGGCACGCGCGAGCTCTGCTTCGCGATCATGGAATTCCTCGAGGGCAGGCGCGATGCCTAACGAGCTGGCCGGCTGCAAGCGGGTCGTCGTGAAGATCGGCTCGAGCCTGCTTACCAACGCGGGTGCGGGGCTCGATCGCGGCGCCGTCGCCGACTGGGCAGGGCAGATCGCGGCCCTTCGCGTGCGCGGCGTGGAGGTGCTCGTCGTCTCCTCGGGCGCGATCGCGGAGGGCATGAAGCGCCTGGCCTGGACGAAGCGCCCGCGCGCGGTGAACGAGCTGCAGGCCGCGGCCGCCGTGGGCCAGATGGGGCTGGTGCAGATGTGGGAGTCGTGCTTTGCCGAAAGGGGCCTGCACACCGCGCAGGTGCTCCTCACGCACGAGGACCTGGGCGACCGGCGGCGCTACCTCAATGCGCGCACCACCCTGAAGACCCTCGTCTCGCTGGGCGTCGTCCCGGTCATCAACGAGAACGACACCGTGGTCGTGGACGAGATCCGCTTCGGCGACAACGACACCCTCGCCTCGCTCGTGACCAACCTCATCGAGGCCGATGCGCTCGTGATCCTCACCGATCAGGAGGGCCTTTTCTCGGCGGACCCGCGCAAGGACCCCGCGGCGACGCTGGTCGCGCGGGCATCGGCCGGCGATCCCGCGCTGGAGGCGATGGCCGGGGGCGCGGGCTCCGACATCGGCAGCGGCGGCATGATCACCAAGGTACTGGCCGCGAAGCGCGCAGCCCGCAGCGGCGCGCACACCGCGATCGCGTGGGGACGCGAACCCGACCTCCTCATCCGCCTTTTCTCGGGCGAGGCCATCGGCTCGCTCCTCGTCGCGGCCACGCAACCGGTGGCGGCCCGCAAGCAGTGGCTGGCCGACCACCTGAAGCCCTCGGGCCGGATCACGCTCGACGCGGGTGCCGTGAAGGCGCTCACCCTCGACGGCAAGAGCCTGCTCTCGATCGGCGCCACTGCGGTCGAAGGCCATTTCGAGCGAGGCGAGGTGGTGAGCGTGCTCTCCCCCGACGGCCTCGAGATCGCGCGCGGGCTGGTGAACTACGCCGCCGCCGAGACCGCCCGCATCCTGCGCAAGCCCACGAGCGAGATCGAGCCGCTCCTCGGCTACATTGCCGAACCCGAACTCATCCACAGGGACAATTTGATCGTCCTTTAGGTCGGCCAAATTGCGGTGGAAGCTGACTTGCGTGCCGTTCACAAGTCACGCGAGCGGAGCGAGGGGGGCGGAGCCACAACCTGGTGGTGTTGTAGACTTCCCCTGACAACAACTGCCTTGGGAGGGCACCATGAACCTCGTCGAACGCGCAAAGAGCCTCATCCTCACGCCGGCAGCGGAGTGGGACAAGATCTCCTCGGAGACGCATACCGTGCAGGGCCTGTATACCGGCTGGATCATGATCCTGGCCGCGATCCCGGCGCTCGCGACCTTCGTCGGGTTCTCGATCGTCGGGGTCGGGGCATTCGGCTTTTCGTACCGTGTGCCGGTGGTGAGCGGCATCGCGCAAGCGATCGCTTCCTACCTGCTGTCGCTCGGCACCGTTTACGTGTTCGCCCTGATCATCGACACCCTCTCGCCCAACTTCGGCGGGGAAAAGAACTTCATGCAGGCCTTCAAGGTGGCGGCGTTTGCGCCCGTGGCCTCGTGGCTCGCCGGCGCGTTTCACTTCATTCCGGCGCTCTCGATCCTGTCGATCCTCGGGCTCTACAGTCTCTACCTGCTTTACGTGGGCCTTCCGCGACTCATGAAGACGCCGGCTGAAAAGGCGATGCCCTACACCGCCGTGGTGATCGTCGTGGGCATCGTGATCTCCCTCATTGTCGGCGTCCTGAGCGGACTCATGCTGCCGGGCCGCACGGGCGGTTTCTGAAGCGGGCCCGTCAGTCGGAGACGCCGGCCACCGGGCGCGGACGCGGCGGCCGGCGCCGGCGCCCGTAGGGCGAAATGCCGACGTGCCGGCACTCGCTCACGTGCAGGTAAACGGCAAGTTGCTCGAGCGCCATGCGGTAAACCTCGCGCTTGAAGTCGATCACCGTATCGAGCGGGACCCAGTAGTCGTGCCACCGCCACGCGTCGAACTCGGGGTGGCCGCTCGCTCGCAGCGATACATCCGTGTCGCGGCCGACGAGGCGCAGCAGGAACCAGATCTGCTTCTGCCCCTTGTAGGTGCCGCGCCATTCGCGCTTCACCCAGTGGCTGGGCACGTGGTAATGCAGCCAGTCGCGCGTGCGGCCGATGATCTCGACGTGCGCGGGCTTGAGTCCCGTCTCCTCCTCGAGCTCGCGATACATCGCTTGCTCGGGAGATTCCCCCGCCTTGATGCCGCCCTGCGGGAACTGCCAAGCGTGCTCCTTGATGCGCTTGCCCCAAAAGACCTGGTTCTTGAGGTTGACGAGCACGATGGCGACGTTCGGGCGATAACCGTCCCGATCGATCATGGCAGTCACCATCCAATCCGTTGAGTTGAGGCTATTTTTCCACAGTTTGCGAGTGCCCGCCAGCGACCCGGCCATTTCCCCCGGTGTAGAATGCGGTCTCGCAAGCCGATGATTTGATTCCGAAAACAGCTCGTTCTACCTTGCCCAGCCCCGGAGAGCTCATGCGCGCCAGTCAGTTCTTCCTCGCCACCCTCAAGGAAGCCCCCCAGGAAGCCGAGCTTCCCAGCCACAAGCTCATGCTGCGGGCGGGGCTCATCCGCAAGCTCGGCAGCGGGCTGTACTCGTGGCTCCCGATGGGCATGCGCGTGCTGCACAAGGTGGAGCGCATCGTGCGAGAGGAGATGGATCGCGCCGGGGCGCTCGAGGTCATCATGCCGCCGGTCCAGCCCGCGGAGCTGTGGCAGGAAACCGGGCGGTGGGAGCTCTACGGCCCGATGATGCTGCGCATCAAGGACCGCGCCGAGCGCGAGTTCTGCTACGCGCCGACGGCCGAGGAGGTCATCACCGACATCGCGCGCAAGGAGCTGCGCAGCTATCGCCAGCTCCCGGTCAACTTCTACCAGATCCAGACCAAGTTCCGCGACGAGATCCGGCCGCGCTTCGGCGTGCTTCGCGCGCGCGAGTTCTCGATGAAGGATGCCTACTCCTTCGACGCGGACGAAGCCGCCATGCTCGCCTCGTACCGCAAGATGTTCGATGCGTACGTGCGCATCTTCACGCGGCTGGGGCTCACCTTCCGCCCCGTCGTGGCGGATACCGGCGAAATCGGCGGCAGCGCCTCGCACGAGTTCCAGGTGCTGGCCGATTCGGGCGAGGACCAGATCGCCTATTCGGACGGCTCCGACTATGCCGCCAACATCGAGCAGGCCGAGGCGCTGGCGCCCGCCATGCCGCGCGGCACTCCCGCCGAACCCGTGAAGAAGGACCCGACGCCCGGGACTTCCACCTGCGAGGGCGTGGCGAAGCTCTGGAACGAGCCGCTTCTGCGCACGGTGAAGGCGATTCTTCTCTACGCCAACCACCGCGTGCACATGCTGCTCATCCGCGGCGACCACTCGGTCAACGAGATCAAGGTGGGCAAGCTGCACGGCCTCAAGGGATGGCGCTGGGCCAGCGACGAGGAGATCCTCGCCGCCGCCGACGGACCCGCGGGCTACCTGGGGCCCGTGGGACTCGACCGCGCGAAGATCACCGTCATCGCCGACCGGACGGTTGCCGCGATGTCCGATTTCATCTGCGGCGCCAACGCGAGGGATTTCCACCTGCGCGGCGTCAACTGGGGCCGCGACTGCCCGGAGCCGGATCTCGTCGCGGACATCCGCAACGTGGTCCCGGGCGACCCCTCCCCCGACGGCAAGGGCCGGCTCGCGATCGTGCGCGGCATCGAGGTGGGACACGTGTTCGCCCTGGGCCGTCGCTATTCCGAGGCGATGGGCGCCACGTTCACCGCCGAGGACGGCACCCAGAAGGCCTTCGAGATGGGCTGCTACGGGATCGGCGTCACGCGCATCGTGGGCGCGGCCATCGAGCAGAACCACGACGAGAAGGGAATCATCTGGCCCGATCCCATGGCGCCCTATGTCGTCGCGGTGATCCCGCTCGGGTACCACAAGAGCGAGGCGGTGAAGGCTGCCGCCGAGAAGCTCTACGCCGAGCTCACGGCCGCCGGCGTGGAGGTGATCCTCGACGACCGCAACGAGCGTCCCGGCGTCCTGCTCGCCGACCAGGAACTGATCGGGATCCCGCACCGCGTCGTGATCGGCGAGCGCGGGCTCAAGGAAGGCGTGGCCGAGTACCAGCACCGGCGCGATGCCGAGGCGACGAAGGTCGCCCTGGCTTCGGTGGCCGACCACGTGCGTGGGCGCCTCGCGACCTGACCGGCGCCCCGTCGCCGCGATCGTGCTCGCGATCGCGACCCTGGCCTGCGCCCCCGCCGCTTTGGCCGGCGCGCAAAAGCAGGAGCCGTTGTCGGCCGCCATCCGGTCCACGCTCGCCAAGTCGGTGACCGACCGCGACCTCGCGCGCGGGGACGACGCCGATACCCGCGCGTGGGTGAACGCCATGCATGGCCGCGTGCACCAGCGTGTGCGCGACGACAGGGTCACGCGCGACCTCCTGGTGATGGTCCGCTACGAAGCGCTGCGCGCGGGGCTGGATCCGCGGCTGGTGCTCGCGGTGATCGACGTGGAGAGCGGCTTCCGGAAGTACGCCGTGTCCTCGGCCGGCGCGCGCGGCTACATGCAGGTGATGCCGTTCTGGGTACGCGAGATCGGCATGCCGGGGCAGAACCTGTTCCAGATGCGCACCAACCTGCGCTACGGCTGCGTGATCCTGCGCCACTATCTGCGCATGGAGGACGGCAACCTGCACAACGCGCTCGGCCGCTACAACGGCAGCCTCGGCCGTCCGGAGTACCCCGAGCGCGTGCTGCGCGCGCTGAGCGAGCGCTGGTCCACGGGCGCGTAAGCGCGGTAGGGCGAGACGGCGCGAAGCGGGGCCGGAGGGAGATCAGGAAAATAAAAATGCGGGTGCGTTTTTTTTGTTTCCGGCCGAGTTGAATTGCATCGAGCATCGTCGACCGAACCCATGTCGAGATGTCTACGGCGTCGCAGCTGAGGGCACGTTCATTCGGCCGGAAACAAAAAAAACGCACCCGCATTTTTATTTTCCTGACCTCCCTCCTCCACCATCGCTCACCGACGCGCGGCCCGCCTGGAACGGCGACGCTTGCGGCGCTAGCCCCCGGTCTTCGCGGGCGATGCGATCGCGTCCTCGAGCGACTTGCGGGTCACCGTGCCCGTGCGGTCGTACACGCGCTTGCCGGCGGGGTCGAAGATCACGGTGGTGGGCAGCCCCTTCACCTTGCCGAACTGCTTCTCGGTGTCCTCGTCTTCCAGGACCAGCGGGTACGTGTGGCCGATTTTCTTCGCGAACAGCCGCGTCTTCGCCTCGTCCTCGACGTCGAGGGCGATGCCGAGGACCACGGCACGCGCGGGCGAGTTCGCGCGCTGGAAATCGGCGATCTCGGGAATCTCCTTGATGCAGGGCGTGCACCACGTCGCCCAGAAATTCACCACCACCCACTTGCCGCGGTAATCGGCGAGCCGGTGATGCTTTCCTTCCGTGTCGGTCACGTCGAACGCATGCGCCGCAGGGGCACCGGCGGCCAGCGCGAGGAAGAGCGCCGCGGCCCGGAGGGGGGGCACGACGTGGAATCCTTTCGTTTTCAAAAACATCGCGGTCGTCTATCCTGTTTTGCCGGGGCGGCGGGGCAATGCGTTGTCAGCAGTCCGGCCGGTTAAAATCCTTCAAAATCAAAGATTAACATAATAATGGCCCTCGACCTGCGGGTCCCCACCGACCGCATTGCCCCTCCGAAGGACCTCGAACTGCGCCCGAAGCAGGCGAAGGCGTGGGTGGAATCGCTGCCACTGAGCCTGAGCGCCGAAGCGGGCCGCAAGATTCTGGCCAACCTCTGTGCGATGAACCGCACCAAGGTGGAGTTCGACGACCGCCTGCAGATCCTCGAGGCCTACCACCCCATCGCCCACGTGGTGTTCGACGAGCTCGACGCGATCTACGGAAAATCACTCCTGCCGCTTCCCGCGAAGGCGCGCGAAGCGCTTGCCCTGGCGCGCGAGTTGGCGACGGAATTCGCCTACGGCTACAAGATCCTCATCCTCGAGAAGACCGGCAAGCTCCTCGCATTCGGTGCGAAGAAGCAGATGCCGCTACTCGTCTATCGCGCCATGGAGTGCCTCGTGAGGCTGCTGCGCGCGAGCTACCGGTCCTACACGCCCATTCCTGCGGGCGCTTGGCGAGAGATCCACACGCTTTACCTGCATGCCGAGAAGGAGGGGCTTGCCGCGGAGCCCGCCGATCCCGAGAGCAAGGCCGGGATCGCGGACCTCTACTCGGAGACGCTGCTCGTCGCCCTCACCGACCCCTACCGGCTGATCCCGGGCGAACTGGATCGCATCGCTCAGGTGATACGCGGCCAGCGAGGCGCGTTCACGCTGGGCCAGGCGCGGCCCTCGACCCGGCCCGGCGGGCACTTCCTCGTGCCGTGCGACCAGGACAAGCCACCCAAGCCGCTGCTTTCCGCCAACGACGACCCGGGCGGCCCCAACTGGCGGCTCCTCGACACCAATGCGCTGGTGGAACGGCTGCGCGCGCGCCGCCAGGCCGTGGAAGCGGGCAATGTGTCGTCGACCACCAGCAAGTCGATGGGCCCCGACGTGATCTTGCTGGTGGGCAAGCTCGTGACTCTGTGGGGCGACCCGCCCAAGCGCACCTCCCGCCGCGATCCGATGGACACTAGCGTCGCGATCTGCGCCGGCATGCGCGCCATCACGCATTTCGTCGCGATCCAGTCGCAAGGGGATGCCCGGAGGGAAGCCGATGCGATCGAGCGCGGCATCACCATCCCCCTCATCCTGGTGCCCGACGACGAGGTCTCGAAGAGCATGAACGTCGGCGAGTGGGACGTGGTGAACCAGAGCGCGGGCGGGCTCAAGGTTCGCCGCATCGGCGCCTTCATCCAGGCCATCACGGTGGGCGAGGTGCTCGGCATCAAGTTCCTGGGGAAGTCGCACTGGACGGTCGGCGTGGTGCGCTGGCTCACGATGGTGGACGAAGGCGGGATGGAATTCGGCATCCAGTTCCTCGCCCCGGCGTCCCGGTGCGTCTCCGTGCAACCGACCGTCAGCGCCTCGGGCCAGAACCGCCTCGGCCTGATCCTCTCCGATGACGATGGGTTCGAAAATGCCGACACGCTCCTCACGGCCCCGGCGACGTACAGCGACCTTCGCGAGTTCGAGATCGAGGAAGAGGGCTTCATCACGCGCGTGCGCGCGACCACCCTCATCGAGCGTACCGGGCGGTTCGAGCTGTTCCACGTCTCGCCGTCCTGATCAGGGCGGCGCGCCCTTCCCTGCTTCAGCCAGCGCCCAGCCCCTGCGCGAGCGGCGCACGGCGCCCGTTTCCACCAGGTGGTGCAACAGGTCCTCGAGCCGTTCGTCGGACAGGTCGATCGATTCGCGCAGCCTGCCGAACGCAACCGGCTCGCCTCCGGCGGCGGCCAGCGCGCGCCCGATCTCGAACGCGCCCCGGCGTTCCGCCTCCGGCGAATCCTTCCGGCGCCACCGGCGGCCTCGCCAATAGGCGAGCGACGCCGTGAACTCCGCCCCGAGGAGCACGACCAGCCAGGAGAGGTAAAGCCACAGCAGGAATATCGGGACCGAGGCGAAAGCGCCGTAAACGAGTCGGTAGGTCGGGACCGCCTTTATGTAGGCCGCGAACGCCGATTTCATCGCCTCGAACACGACGGCGGCGAGTATGCCGCCGGCGAGCGCGTGCCGCGCCGGCACGTGGCGGTTCGGGATGATGCGATAGACGAGAAAGAAGGCCAGCGCGCTCACCGACACCGGCGCAACTTCGAGGAGAGCCGACTCCATCCCCAAAGGCATGGCGAGGTGCCCGATGGAAGCGGCCACCAACCAGGAGGTCGTCCAGAGGGAAAGGCCCACGAGCGCCGGGCCGAGCACGAGGAGCGCCGTGTATCCCGCCACGGAGAGCCACGCGGGCCGGTGCCGGCCAACGCGCCAGATGACGTTGAGCGACCGGTCCACGGTGTGGAGCGTCGCGATCGACATCGCGAACAGGACCGCGAGCGACAGCGTGGTGAGGCTCCCGGCGGCTTCCGCGAACTGCGCCATGTACACGGTGATGATCCTGCCCGCGATCTCGGGGACGAGATTCAGCAGCAGGAAGATCTTGATCTGCACCATCACGCCCTCGAAGAAGGGCAGCGCCGAGAGCAGCGCCACGACGACCGTGAAGAGCGGGACGAGCGCGAGCAGCGTGGTGAAGGTGAGACTGCCGGCGATCTGCGGGCAGCGGTCCTCGCGCCAGCGGCGGAAGACGAACGCGATGAACCCGGCGGGGTCGCGGAGGAAGGCGGGGAGCGGCTTCAAGCGGCGGGTATGATAGCACCCGCGAAAGGACCCCATGGCCGACATCCTCGTACTCTTCTACAGCAGCACCGGCTCCGTGCGCGCGCTCGCCGAGAGCGTGGCGCGCGGCATCGAGTCCGTGGACGGCATGCGCGCGCGCGTGCGCACCGTCCCGCGCGTCTCGCCGGTCACCGAGGTCGCCGCCCCCGCCGTCCCCGCCTCCGGCCCGCCCTACGTGGAGCCGCGCGACCTCGAGGAATGCGTGGGGCTCGCGCTGGGCTCGCCGACGCGGTTCGGCAACATGGCCGCGCCCATGAAGCATTTTCTCGATTCTCTGGGTGGCGAGTGGTCGCGGGGCACGCTCGCGGGCAAGGCCGCGGCGGTCTTCACCTCCACCTCGTCGATGCACGGCGGCCAGGAGGCCACCCTGCTCACGATGATGGTGCCGCTGCTGCATCACGGCATGGTGCTCGTGGGCATTCCCTACACCGAGCCGGACCTCAACACGACGAAAGGCGGCGGCACGCCCTATGGCGCCTCCCACGTCGCCGGCCCGCTGGGCGATCGCCCGGTGAGCGACGAGGAAAAGCGGCTCGCGTTCTCGCTGGGCAAGCGACTGGCCAACGTCGCGAGGCGGCTCGCGGCGTGAACGCGCGCGCCGCCTGGCTCGTCGCCTGCGCGGCGTGGATCGGCCTGGTCTTCCTGGGCCTTGCGTGGGAGACGTTCCTCGCGCCGCTGCGCCCCGGCGGGTCGTGGCTGGTGCTCAAGGTCCTTCCGCTGCTGTTTCCGCTGATGGGCCTGCTGCGCGGGAGGCGCTACACCTTCAAGTGGAGCTCGCTCCTGGTATGGGCGTACCTGGTGGAAGGCGCGGTGCGGGCCGCATCCGACCCCGGGCCGTCCGCACGGCTCGCCGTGCTGGAGATCGCGCTCGGGGCGGCGTTCTTCGCGGCCGCCGTGGCCTACCTGCGCGCGAAGTGAGCGCGGTCAGCCGACGAATCGCGCCCGATCCGCGACGTTGGCGAGGTACACCTCGCGCAGGAAGAGCAGCAGGCAGACCGTGAGCGCCAGGATCGCCATCACGAAGAGCGCAGCCACGGGCTTCGCGAGGTGGAAATCCACGAAAGCGCCGAGAAACGCCGTTCCGACGAGCAGGCACACCAGCAGCGCGGAGAACACGGCGGCCGTGATGGACCAGAGGACGAGCTTGATGCGGCGCGCAAGGACGCTCAACTCGCCCAGCATCGACGCGTGCATCTCTCCCTCGAACGCGCTGAGCAGTTCCTCGAGCTTGCGCCGCCTGTCCACGGCGCGGCCCAGACGCCCGGTGAGCGCATTGATGAGCGTCCCGATGGCGGTAAGGAGGAACACCGGCGCCACCGCGAGCTGGATCGCGCGCGTGATGTCGAAGACCTGGGAATCGAGGGCGGGCATGGAATGAATCTAGGCCGAGCCGGCGGGGGGCGTCAAACCCGCGCCCCGCCGCGCGACTTCCAGGCGGCCACCACGAGCGGCACGAGGCTCACCGCGATGATCCCGAGAATGATGGGGGTGAGGTTCGCGCGCACCCAGGGAAGGTTGCCGAAGAAGTACCCGGCGTAGGCCAGGGAGGCGACCCACAGCACCGCGCCCCCCACGTTGAAGGCGGTGAAGCGGGCATATCCCATCTCGGCGAGCCCGGCCACGAACGGGACGTAGGTCCGGATGATCGGCAGGAAGCGCGAAATCACGACCGCGGCGCCGCCGTAGCGCTCGTAGAAAGCATGCGTGCGGTCGAGGTGCTCGCGCTTGACCCAGCGCGACCCTGCACCGTCGAAGATCCGGCGGCCGAGCCATCGCCCGATCGCGTAGTTGGTGGTGTTCCCGAGAACCGCCGCGATCGTGAGCGCGGCGACGAGGAGATGCACGTCCATCCCTCCGAGCGCGGCCAGCGCCCCCGCCACGAAGAGGAGCGAGTCGCCCGGCAGGAAAGGAGTGACCACGAGCCCCGTCTCCGCGAAAATCACCGCGAAGAGAATCGCGTACACCCACGCGCCGTAGTCGCGCACGAGCATCCCGAGGTGGACATCGAGGCGCAGGACGATGTCCAGCAACCCCGCGATCAGCTCCACCGCCTCAGGGCACCACGGGCTCGGCGGTCTTCTTCTCCGGCTTCACGAAATCCTCGCGCGAGGCGCCGAGGTACTTCGCGAGCGGGGCGGCCACCAGCACCGAGGAGTAGATGCCGAAGCAGATGCCGATGGTGAGCGCGAGGGCGAAGTAGTGCAGGCTGGCGCCGCCGAAGAAGAGGATCGCGAGCACCATCATCTGCGTGGAGCCGTGGGTGATGATCGTGCGCGAGATCGTGCCGGTGATGGAGGCGTCCATGATCTCGTCCACCGAGGCGCGGCGCATCTTGCGGAAGTTCTCGCGCACCCGGTCGAAGATGACCACGGACTCGTTCACCGAATAGCCCAGGATCGCCAGCACGGCCGCCAGCACCGGCAGCGAGAATTCCCACTGGAACGCCGCGAACATGCCCAGGATGATCACCACGTCGTGCAGGTTCGCGATGATGGTGGCCACGGCGAAGCGCCACTCGAAGCGAAACGCCAGGTAGACCATGATGCCCAGGCAAACCACCAGGAGCGCGAGCGCGCCGTCGGTGGCGAGCTCCTTGCCCACCTGGCCGCCCACGAACTCGGTCCGGACGATCTTCGCGGAGGCGTCCACGCTCCTGAGCACCTGCATCGCCGCCAGGCTCTGCTTCTGCATCTCCTCGTTCTGGATCTTCGGGTCCGGGTTGGCCTTGAGCGGAAGACGGATCAGGACGTCCTGCGACGAGCCGAACTTGAGGACGTTGATGTCCTTGAAGCCGGCCGCGCCGAGGGCCTCGCGAATGCGGTCGGGCTGTGCGGGCTTGTCGTGCGTCACCTCCATCACCGTGCCGCCGGTGAACTCGATGGAGAAGTGCAGGCCGCGCGCGGCAAGAAAACCAACCGCCAGCAAGAACGTGATGAGCGAGATCACGTTGAACACCAGCGCGTGGCGCATGAAGGGGATCGTGCGCCGGATCTTGAAGAATTCCATTCGGAATGTCCTTGGGTCTTGGCGTCAGGCCGGCGGCGTCAGGCCGCGGCCTTCTTGTGCCAGTTGGTGTTGCCGATGGACACGTTGACGACCTTCCTGCGGCCGCCGTAGATCAGGTTCACGATGCCGCGCGAGACCATCACCGCGCTGAAGATCGAGGTGAGGATACCCAGGCAATGCACGACCGCGAACCCGCGCACGGGGCCGGAACCGAAGGCGAGCAGGGCCAGGCCCGCGATGAGTGTCGTGACGTTGGAGTCGAAAATCGTGTCGAACGCGCGCTCGTAGCCCACCTGGATGGCCATCTGCGGGCTCATGCCGGCGCGGAGCTCCTCGCGGATCCTCTCGTTGATGAGCACGTTGGCGTCGATCGCCATGCCGAGCGCCAGCGCGATGGCCGCGATGCCGGGGAGCGTGAGCGTGGCCTGGAGCATCGACAGCAGCGCCACGAGGAAAAGCAGGTTCGATGCCAGGGCCGCCACCGAGATCATGCCGAAGAGCACGTAGTACACGATCATGAAGACGGCGATGGCCATGAATCCGTAGACCACGGACCTGAAGCCCTTGGCGATGTTCTCCGCGCCCAGGGACGGCCCGACGGTGCGCTCCTCGATGATGTCCATGGGGGCGGCCAGCGCGCCGGCGCGCAGCAGCAGCGCCAGGTTGCGGGCCTCCTGCACGTCACCGATGCCGGAAATCTGGAAGCGGTTGCCGAATTCCTCCTGGATCACTGGCCACGTGAGCACGGTGGTGGAATTGCGCTCCACCAGCATCATGCCCATGCGCTTCTTGAGGTTCTCGCGCGTCGTCTGGCGCATGATGCGCCCGCCGCTGTCGTCGAGCGCCATCGAGACGACGGGCCGGCCGTCGCGCTGATCGAAGCCCGGTTGCGCGTCCTTGATCCGGTCGCCCGTGATCACCACCGTCTTCTTCACCAGCACCGTGTTGCCCTCGGCGTCGAGGAACTTGTCGGTGCCGAAGGGCGCGGGCTGGTCCTTGTAGGCGGCGAAGGCGTTCTGGCCGGGGCCTGACGCATGCTCTTCCGAGACCAGGCGCACTTCGAGCGTGGCGGTGCGGCCGAGGATCTCCTTGGCGCGGCCCGGGTCCTGCACGCCGGCCAGCTGCACCACGATGCGATCGACGCCCTGCTGCTGGATGATGGGCTCGGCCACGCCCAGTTCGTTCACGCGGTTGCGCAGCGTCTGGATGTTCTGCTGGAGGGCGAGCTCCTGCTCCTTCTTCACGACCTCGGGCTTGATCGTGGCGACGATGCCCGCTTCCTCGCCCGCGGCCTGTTCGCGCAGGGTCAGGTCCGGCATCTCCTTCTCGATGAGCTTCAGGGCCGCGGCGCGCTGGTCGTTCTCGCGGAAGCGGACCACCACGCGGTCACCCTCGCGCGCCAGGCCCGAGTAGTAGATCTTCTTGTCGCGCAGCAGGCCCCGCACGTCGCCGAGGTAGCGCTCGACCGACTTGTTGGCGGCCGCCTTCATGTCCACCTGCAACAGGAAGTGCACGCCCCCGCGCAGGTCGAGGCCCAGGTACATGGGCTTGGCGCCCAGCGCCTGCAGCCACTTGGGCGTGGCCGACTGCAGGTTCAGCGCCACGACGTATCCCGGCGGCACCTTCGCCTGGATGATGTCGCGCGCCTTGATCTGGGTGTCGGTGTCGGCGAAGCGGAAGATCGCCTGCCCTTCCTCGCCCTCGATCCCGGCCATCGCGATGCCCGCGCCCTTGAGGGCCGCCACGAGATCGGATTGCAGGGGCGCCTCCACCTTCACCGAGGCGCGCGCGCCGGAGACCTGAACCACCGGCACCTCGCCGAAAAGGTTTGGCGCGGCGTAGATGATGCTCACCACCAGCGCGACGGCGATGAGGACGTACTTCCAGGCCGGGTACTTGTTCATGCGCGATGGGCCGCTACTGGGCGTCCTTGATGGTGCCCTTGGGCAGGAGCGTGTTCACGGCCTGCTTCTGGACCTGGATCACGACCTTGTCGGCCACTTCGAGGCCGACGTAGTTGTCGGTGATCTTCGTGATCTTGCCGACGATGCCGACGGCGACCACCTCGTCGCCCTTCTGCAGCGCTTCCAGCATCGACTTGTGCTCCTTCGCCTTCTTCATCTGCGGACGGATCATGAGGAAGTAGAGGATCACGAACATCAGGATGATGGGCAGCAGGCCCATCAGCGTGTCGCCCTGCGAAGCCTGGCCGGCGGCCTGGGCGTATGCGGTTCCGATCATGTGGGTCTCCGGGCGGAATGTCTTGATGCGGCAAGGGCTTAACTTGCCGGAAAAACATGCGATTCTAGCATGCCGAGGGACGTCATTCGACCCCAGGTGGAGGCGGAAGGCGGGGGGTTCAAGGCCCCTCAGGGCGCAGCGGCCGTGGCGCCCCGGTCGCGGTGGAAACGCTCCCGGAAAGCGGCGAAGGCGCCAGCCTCGATGGCCTGCCGCATTTCGCGCATCAGGATCTGGTAGTAGAAGAGGTTGTGGATGGTATTGAGCCGCGCGCCGAGGATCTCGTTGGCGCGGTGCAGGTGGTGCAGGTAGGCGCGCGTGAAATGGCGGCAGGTGTAGCAGGCGCACTCCTCGTCGAGCGGATGCACGTCCGCCCGGTGGCGCGCGTTCTTGATCCTGAGGTCGCCGAAGCGCGTGAACAGCCAGCCGTTGCGCGCGTTTCGCGTGGGCAGGACGCAATCGAAGAGGTCCACACCGGCAGCCACGGCATCGACGAGGTTTTCCGGCGTTCCCACCCCCATCAGGTAACGCGGGCGATCGGCGGGGAGCTTCGGCGCCGTATGCGCCAGGATGCGCGCCATGTCCTGCCCGGGCTCGCCCACGGACAGGCCGCCGATGGCGTAGCCGTCGAAGCCGATCGCCTCCAGCGCCCCCCGGGATTCGTCGCGAAGGTCCTCGTGCATGCCACCCTGCACGATGCCGAAGAGGGCGTTGGCATTGCCCTCGTGCGCCCGCTTCGAGCGCGCGGCCCAGCGCAAGGAGAGCCGCATGGAATCCGCCGTCTCGTCGCGCGTGGCGGGGTAGGCGGTGCACTCGTCGAAGACCATCGCGATGTCGGAATCGAGGACGCGCTGGATGCGCATCGACTCCTCGGGCGTGAGGAAGAGCTTGTCGCCGTTCACCGGCGACTGGAAGGCGACGCCCTCCTCGCTCACCTTCCGCAGCGGGCCCAGGCTGTACACCTGGAAGCCGCCGGAATCGGTGAGGATGGGCCCGTCCCAGCCCATGAAGCGGTGCAGGCCGCCGTGCGCGGCGATCACCTCCATCCCCGGGCGCAGCCACAGGTGGAACGTGTTGCCGAGCACGATGTCGGCGCCGACCTCGACGAGTTCCGCCGGCGTCATCGCCTTCACCGTGCCGTAGGTGCCCACCGGCATGAAGGCCGGCGTGGCGACCTCGCCGTGGGCCAGCGCGAGCGTGCCGCGTCGCGCGGCGCCGTCGGTGGCGAGCAGGTCGAACTTCACGAACGCCAGTGCGGGGGAAAGGTCTTGTCGAAGTACGGCAGCGCCTCGATGCGCCCCGCCCATTGCGCGATGGGCGGCGGGAGGATCCCGGCGAGCTTCGAGACGGGCTTCTTTTCGCCGATGCGCTTCACGTACGCGACGTCCGGGTAGAGGACGAAGTCGGCCGCGCCCGGCGAGTCCCCCCCGAGGTAGGCTCCGCGCAGCTCGCGCCCGAAGTGGTCCAGCTCGGCGGCAAGCGTGCGGCGCCCCTCCTCCAGGCGGACCTCGTCCGGCGCCACGCCCTCGGGCTTCTTGTAGAGCTCATCGTAGATCGGCGTAAGCCCCTTGCGGTCCAGGTGCTCCTCGTCCTCGCGCACGAGGCGGCGGATGCGCGCGCGCTCCTGCGCCGTGCCGGGATACAGCCGCCGCGTGCCGGCGATCTCGTCGAGGTACTCGAGGATCGCGAGCGACTCCCACAGCACGAACCCGTCGTGCACGATCGTGGGCACCTGGTGGCGCGGATTGATCGCGACGAACTCGGGCTTCGTGAGGTCCTTGTCGGCGAACGACAGCACCTTGAGTTCGTAGGGGATGCCGAGGTGCTCGAGGGCCAGCCAGACGCGCCAGGAATAGGGCGAGCCGTGGCCGTGGTAGAAGGCGAGGGACATGACGGGATCTCCTGCGGCGCCAGGCACGGTGGCAGGCACCGCATCTCGCACCAGACGAAAAAGGCCGGCGGGGAAGACCCGCCGGCCCGCGAAGTTTACTGCCAACCGCCTAAAGCAGCGGCACGATGAGCAGCGCCACGATGTTGATGATCTTGATGAGCGGGTTCACCGCGGGGCCGGCCGTGTCCTTGTAGGGGTCGCCCACCGTGTCGCCCGTGACCGCGGCCTTGTGGGCATCCGAGCCCTTGCCGCCGTGATGGCCGTCCTCGATGTACTTCTTGGCGTTGTCCCAGGCGCCGCCGCCGGTGCACATGGAGATCGCGACGAAGAGTCCCGTCACGATGGTGCCCATGAGCATGCCGCCCAGGGCCTGCACGCCGGCGTCCCGGCCCATCAGGAAGCCGACGATCAGGGCCACCGCCACCGGAGAGAGCACCGGCAGCAGCGACGGGATCATCATCTCCTTGATGGCGCCCTTCGTGAGCATGTCCACCGCGCGCGAGTAGTCGGGCTTGGCCGTGCCTTCCATGATGCCCTTGATCTCGCGGAACTGGCGGCGAACCTCCTCCACCACCGAGCCCGCGCAGCGGCCCACCGCCTCCATCGCCATGGCGCCGAAGAGGTAGGGAATGAGTCCGCCGGCGAAAAGGCCGATGATGACGGCCGGGTTCGACAGGTCGAACGTCAGGTGCCGGCCCGTCTCCTCGAGCTTGTGCGTGTAGTCGGCGAACAGGACGAGTGCGGCGAGGCCCGCCGAACCGATGGCGTAGCCCTTGGTCACGGCCTTGGTCGTGTTGCCCACGGCATCGAGCGGGTCTGTCACGTTGCGCACCTCCTTGGGCAACTCGGCCATCTCCGCGATGCCGCCCGCGTTGTCCGTGATCGGCCCGTAGGCGTCCAGCGCCACGATGATGCCGGCCATCGAGAGCATCGAGGTGGCGGCGATCGCGATGCCGTAGAGGCCCGCGAGCGAGTAGGAGGCCCAGATCGCCGCGCAGACCGAGAGCACCGGCCAGGCGGTCGAGCGCATCGACACGCCGATTCCCGCGATGATGTTGGTGGCATGTCCCTTGGTGGAAGCCTCGGCCACGTGCTGCACGGGGCCCCACTCGGTGCCCGTGTAGAACTCGGTAATGAACACCAGGAGCGCGGTGAGCACGAGGCCGACGATGCAGGTGCCCCAGAGCTTGAGCACCGTGATGTTGCCGCCCGCAAGCGCGGACACGGCATCGTGCATCAGCCAGTCCGTCACGAAGTAGAAGGCGACGAGGGAAAGCAGGCCCGCCACCGCGAGGCCGCGGTAGAGCGCGTTCATGATCTTTCCGCCCTCCGAGGTCTTCACGAAGGAGCAGCCGATGATCGAGGCGACGATCGACACCGCGCCAAGCGCCAGCGGATAGACCACCACGTTGCCGACGATGGCGGCCGTCGGGATGAGCAGCGCCCCGAGCACCATCGTCGCGATGATCGTCACGGCATAGGTCTCGAAGAGGTCCGCGGCCATGCCGGCGCAATCGCCCACGTTGTCGCCCACGTTGTCGGCGATGACGGCCGGGTTGCGGGGATCGTCCTCGGGAATGCCGGCTTCCACCTTGCCCACGAGGTCCGCGCCCACGTCGGCGCCCTTGGTGAAGATGCCGCCGCCCAGTCGCGCGAAGATCGAGATGAGGGAGGAGCCGAACGCGAGCCCGATGAGCGGTTTCACGATGTCGCCCATCTTCTCGCCATGCACGGCCGAGCCCTGCAGGAAGATGAAGAAGCCGGTCACCGAGAGCAGGCCCAGGCCGACCACGAGCATGCCGGTGATCGCGCCGCCCTTGAAGGCGATGTCGAGCGCCGGGGCGATTCCGCCGCGGGCCGCCTCGGCGGTGCGCACGTTGGAGCGCACGGACACGTTCATCCCGATGAAGCCGGCCGCGCCGGAGGCAACGGCGCCGATCGCGAAGCCCAGCGCCGTCATCCAGCCCAGCCCCGGCACGAAGCCGAGCACGAGGAAGATCACCACGCCCACCATGCCGATGGTCGCGTACTGGCGGTTGAGGTAGGCCTTGGCGCCGGCCTGGATCGCCGCGGCGATCTCGCGCATCCGGTCGTTGCCATCCGGCTGCGAGAGGATCCAGCGTGCGGTCCACGCGCCGTACAGCAGCGCGATGGCGCCGCAGGCGAGCGCCAGGATGAGTGCGTTGTTCATGGTCTGCTTCTCCTTGTTGCCTGGGGTTTGCGATTCGGAACCGGTATGCCTCGCGCTAAGGCGCGAAGGTGGACTTCGTCTTCTTCCTGACGGCGACGTTCTTCAGGCGCACGTACCTGGGAAGGCCCTTCTCGAACGGGGGAAACGCCTCGCCAGCGATGAGTGGCTCGAGATAGCGGCGGCATTTCGCCGTGATGTGGAAGCCGTCCTTCGCGATGTAGTCACGCGGCATCTTCTTTTCGACGTTCGCCACGTCGGCAAGCTTCGCCACCCCGATTTTCCAGCGGTACGGGCGGCTGGAGACGCGCACGATGGTCGGCATCACGCCGGATTCGCCCTTGAGGGCCAGCTCGACGGCGGCCTTGCCCACGGCGTAGGACTGTTCCAGGTCGGTCTTCGAGGCGATGTGGCGGGCCGAGCGCTGCAGGTAGTCCGCCACGGCCCAGTGGACCTTGTAGCCCCGCTTCGCCTGCACGAGGCCCGCGATCACCGGGGCGACGCCCCCGAGCTGCGCGTGGCCGAAGGCGTCCTTGAGCCCCGTCTCGGAGAGGAATCGGCCCTCAAGGTCGCGCAGCCCTTCCGACACGCCGACGGCGCAGTAGCCGAATCGCTTCACGCAGTGATCCACTCTTGCGAGGAACGCGGCCTCGTCGAAGGCGATCTCGGGGAACAGCAGCACATGGGGGGCTTCGGCGGCCTTCGACTGGGCGAGGCCCACCGCCGCGGTGATCCAGCCGGCATGCCGGCCCATCACCTCGAGCACGAAGACCTTGGTCGAGGTCTTTGCCATGGAAGCGATGTCGAATCCCGCCTCCAGCATGCTGGTCGCCACGTACTTGGCCACCGAACCGAAGCCGGGGCAGGTGTCGGTGATCGGCAGGTCGTTGTCGATCGTCTTGGGCACGTGCACGGCGACGAGCGGGTAGCCCAGTTCGGCGGCGATGCGCGAAACCTTGAGGCAGGTGTCGGCCGAATCGTTGCCGCCGTTGTAGAAGAAATAGCCGATGTCGTGCGCCTTGAACACCTCGATCAGGCGCTCGTATTCGTGGCCGCCCTTCTCGACGCCCTTGAGCTTGTAGCGGCAGGAGCCGAAGGCGCCGCCGGGCGTGTGCATGAGCGCGCGGATGGATGCGGCGGATTCGCGGCTGGTGTCGATCAGGTTCTCGTGCAGCGCGCCCAGGATGCCGTCGCGCCCGGCGAAGACCTTGCCGATCTTCGTGCGGTGCTTGCGGGCGGTCTCGATGACGCCGGCGGCGCTCGCGTTGATCACCGCGGTCACCCCGCCCGACTGTGCGTAGAAGACGTTGCGAGGCATGGCGGGCTAGCCCAGGGCGGCGAAGACGAGGTCGCGGACGGCGTCGACCGTGCCGCCCCCCGGAATCCGGTGGCACCGCGGCGCATGCGGGTCGCCGGTGGCGGCCCAGCGCGCGTAGAACTCGACCAGGGGGACGGTCTGCTGGTGGTAGATCACCAGGCGCTTCCTGACCGTCTCCTCCTTGTCGTCGTCGCGCTGGATGAGGTCTTCGCCCGTCACATCGTCCTTGCCTGCCGTTTTCGGCGGGTTGTACTTGAGGTGATAGGTGCGTCCCGACGGCAGGTGCACGCGCCGC
Source organism: Betaproteobacteria bacterium (assembly GCA_016720855.1). NCBI lineage: Bacteria > Pseudomonadati > Pseudomonadota > Betaproteobacteria > Betaproteobacteria bacterium. The sequence goes on from JADKJU010000001.1 coordinate 1,508,070, forward strand.
CCGGACATGCGGTCGATGATGGCCGAGTCCTCGACCGCGATCTCGACCACGTGATCCACATCGATGCCGGAAGCCCTCAGGGCCTCGGCCTGCGGAATCGTGCGCGGGAAGCCGTCGAAAAGAAATCCGCGCTCGCAATCGGGCGCCACGATCCGCTCCTTCACGAGCGCGACGATGATGTCGTCCGAGACGAGTTCCCCGCGGTCCATGATGGTCTTGGCCGCGAGCCCCTGCGGCGTTCCGGCCTTCACGGCGGCACGAAGCATGTCCCCGGTCGAAATCTGGGGGATCGAGAACTTCTGCGTGACGAATCCGGCCTGGGTCCCCTTGCCGGCGCCCGGGCCTCCCAACAAGATCAGGCGCATGGGCCTGCCTCCCTCAAGAGCGTTTTTACTGGAAAAGCACTCGATTATCACCGGCCCGGGGGAAGCGGGTCAAACCCGTGGAAACCCGAAGGGGGGGGTATTCAGGGCTGCGCCGGCCCGAGAATCTTCCTCACGCGCTCCAGGTCCTCGGGCGTGTCCACGCCCGCCTCGACGGGCTCGCCCCAGAAGGCCACCGCGATCCGGTGGCCGTGGCCCAGGGCGCGAAGCTGCTCCAGCGCCTCGAAGCGCTCGGCGGGCGTCGGCGACAGGCCCGAGAACCTGCGCAGGAAGCCCACCCGGTAGGCGTAGATGCCGACATGGCGAAGGGCCGGGAACCCGGGCGGCAGCTTGCCCTTCGTCGCGGCGAAGGCATCGCGTGCATACGGGATGGGCGCCCGCGAGAAGTAGGTCGCATACCCCTCGGTATCGTGGACCACCTTCACGACATTGGGGTCGAAGAACGCCTTCGCCGACGTGATCGGATGGACGGCGGTCGCGATGGAAGCCTTGGGCCGCAGCGCCAGCTCCCGGGCCACGGCGCGGATGAGGAGCGGGTCGATGAGCGGCTCGTCGCCCTGGACGTTCACCACGATCTCGCCGTCGGCGAGCCCGAGGAGTTCCACGGCCTCCGCGAGGCGATCGGTTCCGGTGGGATGCGACGTCGAGGTCGTGCACACGCGCCAGTCGAGCGCCGCCATGGCGTCGGCGATATCCGGGTGGTCCGTTGCGATGACCACGTCCTCGGCGCCGCTCTGCGCGGCGCGCTCGGCGACCCACGCCACCATGGGCTTGCCGCCGATGTCGGCGAGCATCTTGCCCGGCAGGCGGGTCGAGCGAAGCCGCGCCGGGATGATGACCTTGAAGGTGAGGGTCTTCACGGGTCGCCAGGTGCCCTCAGGCTTCCTCTTCGGGGCCGAGCTTCCTCGCCTCCTCCTCGAGCATGACGGGAATGTCGTCCCGCACCGGGAAGGCGAGCCGGTCGGCGCGACAGGTGAGCTCGTGCGGCTCCCGGCGGTGAACGAGGGGGCCCTTGCAGATGGGGCAGACGAGGATTTCGAGGAGCTTGGGGTCCATCAGGGGCGTGTCCCGGCGGCGAGGCGATCGAGGAGGAAGGCGTCGAACTCCGGCGGGAGCACCGCCTCGACGCGAAGGAACCACATCCGCGCATCCGCGAATGCCGCGCATTTTACGGCATCCTTCTCCGTCATGACGATGAGCTCCACCCCCGGCAGGCGAAGCTCGTTCTGCTGGAAGTGGTGATGGTCGGCAAACGCGTGGCGCTCCCCCGCCACGCCCAGCCGCGCCAGGTGGGAAAAGAAGCGGGCGGGATTGCCGATGCCCGCGACCGCGGCGACTCTCCGGCCGCGCGCGCCGAGCGCGAATTGCGCGGGGGAAAGGTCCTCGTTCGCGAACGAAACGAACCGCTCTCCGGCCAGCGTCATCGCGAACTGGCGCGGCGCGGGAACGAGGTCCGAATAACCGCCGTTCACCACCGCCGCATCGACGCTCCTCAACCGCGAGACCGGCTCGCGCAGCGGCCCCGAAGGCAGCGGCAGCCCGTTGCCGAAGCCGCGTTCGCCGTCCACGACCGCGATTTCCACGTCCCGGGCCAGCGCGTAATGCTGCAGGCCGTCATCGCTGACCAGCACGTCGATCTCCGGATGCGCGGCGAGCAGTGCCCGAGCGGCTGCCGGGCGGTCCGGGGACAGGTAGACGGGCGCGCCCGTGCGGCGCGCGATGAGCACGGGCTCGTCGCCGAAGTACTCGGGCGTGGCGATGCCGGGAAGGACGCGGACCACGCCTCGCGGATCGGCATCCGTTGGCGGCACTCGGCCGTAGCCGCGCGAAATCACGCCCGGGTTGCGCCCGGCCCTGCGAAGCGATTCGACGACGGCGATGACCAGCGGCGTCTTTCCCGTGCCACCCGCGGTGATGTTGCCCACGACGATGACCGGGACCGGGGATTTCCACGCGCGAAGGATCCCCGCGCCATAGAGCGCGCGCCGCAGGGCGACGAGCAGGCGAAAGACGAGCGCCAGGGGCAGGAACACGAGCGCGCCGCCGCCCAGGCGCTGCCATTCCCTTTCCAGCCAGGCTTGCATGCCCGAAACCCCCGCGCGAAGCGCCGGTCCCTACTTGCGGGACTGGGTGGTGAACGAGATGTGGTTGTAGCCCGCCAGCCGCGCCGCTTCCATCACGTTGACCACTGACTGGTGAGTGGCCGCGGCGTCGGCGCTGATGGCGACGACGGGCTCCTTCGCGCCCTTGGCGGCCTCCTGGAGACGGCCCGCCAGTCCCGAAGGGTTGTCGTAGGAGACGGTGGTGCCGTTGATGGCGTAGCGGCCGTTCGCGTCCACCGCCACCGCCAGCACCAGCGGGCGGTCGGGGGACTTGTCCGCCGTCGATTCCGGAAGGTTGATCTGCAGTTCGGCGAAGCGGCTGTAGGTGGTAGTGAGGAAAAGGAAGATCAGGACGACGATGAGGATGTCGATCAGCGGGATCAGGTTGATCTCCGGCTCTTCGCGCGCGCGGCCGCGACGGAAGTTCATGCGCGCCGTTCGCCCCGGAGGATCTCCACCAGCTTGATCGCCTGGCTTTCCATTTCGACCACCAGCACGTCCACCCGGTTGCGGAAGTGGCGGTAGAAGATCACCGCCGGAATCGCGACCCCGATGCCGAAGAGCGTGTTGTAGAGCGCGACCGAGATGCCATGGGCGAGCTGCGCGGGATTGCCCCCGGACGGGGTCTGGGAGCCGAATATCTCGATCATGCCGACGATGGTGCCGAACAGGCCCAGCAGCGTGGAGACGGTGGCGATGGTACCCAGCGTGTTGAGGAACCGCTCGAGCTCCAGGCCCACGGCGCGCCCGGCGTCCTCGACCGCATCCTTGATCACGTCCCGCGGGCTCTTCTCGTTGGCGAGCGCCGCCGCGAAGATGCGGCCGATGAGCGGGCCCTGCTGGAGCCGGTTGAGGAGGTCCTGCGTCACCCCCTTCGACTGGTATTCGCGGATCGTCGAGGAGAGCAGGTCGCGCGGCGCGATGAGCGGCGTGCGCAGCGACCAGAAGCGTTCGATGATGATCGCGAGCGCCGTGACGGAGGTGAGAATGATGAACCAGATCGGCCAGCCGGCCGCTTCGATGATCGACAGCACGCTAGGAATTCCTCGGGGAAAGTCGCCGCGCATTTTCCCCTGCCGACTCGCGTTCCACAAGTCCTGTTATTGCTCGCGTGACGCGGCCACAAGGCCGGTCATGAACCACATCGACTCGCAACGCGAATGCGGGGTCGGGATCGAGCACTGGCGCGGCTTCGCGGACGGAAACCCCCGAAAAGCGGCGTCGATTCTCGCGCGACAATCGATCCGCGAGGGTGTAGTGGCACAGTGTCGCAATTCATCCACAGAGCCTGTGGATAACCCTGTGGGCGCTTCGCGGGCGACCTCTCCAAGTCGTGTTCCCGTAAGGCTTTTTCTTCCTCCGCTCATTTTTTGAGCGCCAGCAGATAAAACTTATTAATCAGAGAGTTACGGTTTTTTTCCCCTGTCAAGGGAGACCGAACGGATGACGGCGGGTTTCGCAGGCCCCCCACTTCGCCGACGGTGGACAAGGGCCCCTACGCGGCATGCCCCGAAACCGTCTAGGATGCGCTCCCATGACCGCGATTTCCCCCTCCCAGCCCCTTACCGTCACCGAGCTCAACCGGCGTTCCCGCCAGGTTCTCGAGAACCAGTTCGGCCTCATCTGGGTGGTGGGGGAGATCTCCCGGGCCACCCTCGCCTCGTCGGGCCACTGGTACTTCGTCCTGAAGGACGACGGGGCCGCGATCGATTGTGCGATGTTCAAGGGGCGCGCCCAGTACCTGGACTTCCGCCCCGAGAACGGTCTGAAGGTGGAGGTCCGCGCGCGCGTCACCGTCTATGAGCCCCGCGGGGCCTACCAGCTTTCCGTGGAGCAGATGCGCCACGCGGGACTGGGCGCGCTCTTCGAGGCCTTCGAGAAGCTGAAGGCGCGCCTGGGCAAGGAAGGCCTTTTCGATGAAGCCCGCAAGAAACCGCTTCCCGTCCATGCGCGCGCCATCGGCATCATCACCTCTCCCGCCGCGGCGGCGCTGCGCGACATCCTCACCACGCTCGCGCGGCGCGCGCCCATGGTCCCGGTGATCCTCTACCCGAGCCTCGTGCAGGGCGAAGGCGCCGCCGCCCAGTTGGCACGTGCCATCGAGACGGCCAACGCGCGGCGCGAGTGCGACGTACTCATCGTCGCGCGTGGCGGCGGCAGCCTCGAGGATCTCTGGGCATTCAACGAGGAACCGGTCGCGCGCGCCATCGCCGCCTCTGCGATCCCCGTGGTGAGCGGCGTGGGCCACGAGACCGACTTCACTATCGCCGACTTCGTGGCCGACCTGCGCGCGGCCACGCCCACGGCCGCAGCCGTGGCCGCCAGCCCCGACCGCGAGGCGCTCCTGCTGCAGCTCGGGCGCGCCCGCTCGCGTCTGGTGCGCGCCGCCGCGCGTGCCGTTGACGACGCGGCGCAGCGCCTGGACCTCTCGGCGCGGCGCCTGCTCACCCCCACGGAGCACCTCGCCCGCGGCCACGTGCAGCTCGCCGCCCTCGCTCGCCGCCTCTCGCTCCAGGCACGGCAGGCGATCGGCCTGCGGGAAGCGTCCCTGCGCGGCCTCGCGCCGCGGCTGCGCGCGGCCGCCCCCGACGTGGAAGGCGCCTCGCAGGGGTTCGGTCGCCTTTCGCGGCGTCTCGCGGCAGCAGCCGCCCGCTCGCAGCGCGACCGCCTTTCCCGCCTGGCCGGCGCGGCCGCCTCGCTGTCGCATCTCGATCCGACGCAGGTGCTCCTGCGCGGCTACGCGATCGTGCGCGCAGCCGACGGCGATGTCGTCCGGTCCGGCGCAACGCTGGCGCGCGGCGACGCGCTCGACGTGAGCTTCGCAGAGGGCGGCGCCAGCGTCACGGTGGACCATCCGCGCTGATTCCTCGCGCCGCGGCGCGGGCGTATAGTGGGTTTGCGATACTCACCCACGAGGAGAAAGCATGGCCAGCAAGTCGAAACCGAAAAAGGCGCGGGCGGCAATTCCCGCCGTCTACAAGATCATCGAGATCGTCGGCACCAGCCCCACGTCGTTCGCCGATGCGGTCGCCAACGGCGTCAAGTCCGCCTCGAAGAGCCTGCGCGACCTGCGTGTCGCGGAAGTCGATCGGCTCGACGTGAAGATCGAGCACGGCAAGCTCATCTATCGCGCGAAGCTCAAGGTCAGCTTCAAGTACCACGGCGACGATTGAGCCTCGGGGCTCGCGTCCCGCAACCGCACCGCCTCAGCGAAGGAACCGCTCGACGCGCCCCGTCACCTCGTCCGCGAGGTCGGGGCGCAGGCAGTCCAGCCGCTCGACTTCGCGCATCGCGCGCAGCCAGGTGAGTTGCCTCTTGGCGAGCTGGCGCGTCGCCGCGATTCCCCGCTGCGCCAGCGTCGATTCCGGCGCGATGCCGTCCAGCGTTTCCCACACCTGGCGATAGCCCACGGCGCGCATCGACGGCAGGCCCGCCTCGAGCGCGTGCCGCTCGCGCAGCGACGCCACTTCCTCCACCAGCCCCGCGGCGAGCATCGCGTGGAAGCGCGCCTCGATGCGGCCGTGCAGGACGGACCGGTCCGACGGTTCCAGCGCGAGGGTGAGAGCGGCGAACGGTGCAGGCGCGCGTCCCGCCCCTGCGATGAGCGCGGCGAGCGGCCGCCCGGAAAGGTGGAAGACCTCGAGCGCCCGCTGGATGCGCTGGGCGTCGTTCGGATCGAGCCGTGCGGCCGTCTGCGGATCCACGCGCGCCAGGTCCGCGTGCAGCGCGGGCCATCCACGCCTGCGCGCGCCCTCGTCCAGCTGCGCGCGAATTCCCGCGTCCGCGGCGGGCAGTGTGGCCAGGCCGCGCATCAACGCACGCTCGTAAAGCATCGTGCCGCCCACGAACAGCGGCACGCAGCCGCGCAGCGCGATTTCGCCGGCGATGCGAAGCGCGTCCTCGCGAAAACGGCCGGCCGAGTACGCCTCGGTGGGGTCAACGATGTCGATGAGGTGGTGCGCGATGGCGGCTCTCGTCGCCGCGTCGGGCTTGGCGGTTCCGATGTCCATGCCGCGGTACACGAGCGCCGAGTCCACGCTCACGATTTCGACAGGAAGGCGCGCAGCCACCGCGAGCGAAACCGCGGTCTTGCCGCTCGCAGTGGGCCCCAGGACGAAAATGGCGGCAGCGGGTCCCGGCATCGGCTCGGGCGCTAGCGACCCCGGAGAAACAGCCGATCGAGCTCGGCCATGGAGAACTGCACCCAGGTCGGGCGGCCGTGGTTGCAGCTGCCGGCCCGCTCGGTCTCCTCCATTTCGCGAAGCAGCGCGTTCATCTCCGGCACCGTGAGGATGCGATTGGCGCGCACGGCGGCGTGGCACGCCATGGTCGAGAGCAGCTCGTTGCGGCGCTCGACGAGCGCGCGGCTGGCGCCGAACTCGCGCACCTCGGCGAGAATCGATCGCAGCATCGCCGGCGGATCGAGGTCGGCCAGCAGCGCCGGCACGGCCCGCACGACGAGGTCGCGCGGTCCGGCGACGCCCACCTCGAAGCCCAGGCTCTCCAGGGCCTCGCTGGATCGTTGCGCTTCCTCGACTTCCTCCGCCGTCGCCGGCATTGCGATCGGGACGAGCAGCGGCTGCGCGGGAAGACGCGAGGCATCCAGCGCGCCCTTGAGCTTCTCGTACACGATTCGCTCGTGGGCGGCGTGCATGTCCACGAGCACCAGCCCTGCCGAGTTCTGCGCGAGCACGAAGACGCCGTGCAGTTGCGCGAGCGCATAGCCGAGCAGGGGTGGCGCGCCCGGTTCTGCAGGCGGGCGACGCTCGGCGGACACCGTGGCGGCGAAAAACGCCTCGTAACGGGAGGCCGGCTGTGCCACCGCCAGCGACGGCTGCGTGAACGCGAACGGCGACGCGGGCGCCGGCGATGCGGTGCGCGCAGCGCCCGCCAGGGGAGCCGCGAGTGCGCGCGAGAGCGCGTGAAAGACGAACTGGTGCACGGCACGCGAGTCACGGAATCGCACTTCGGACTTGGCCGGATGCACGTTCACGTCCACGAGCCGCGGGTCGACGTCCAGGAAGAGCACATAGGCGGGGTGGCGGTCGTGATGCAGGACATCTGCGTAGGCCTCGCGGATGGCATGGGAGACGACCTTGTCGCGCACGAATCGCCCGTTCACGAAGAGGTACTGCGCGTCGCGCGTGGCGCGCGTGAAGCCGGGGGCCGCGACGAACCCCGACAACCGCACCGAGGCGCCGCTCGCCTCCACCTCGACGGCGGAAAGGGCAAAGTCCTCGCCCACGATGGCGCTCGCGCGTTCGCGGGGCGTCGCGGGCACAAGATGGGCCACGCGCCGGCCGTTGTGCGCGAACGAGAAGGCGACCCCGGGCCGGGACAGCGCCACGCGCGAGAACGCCTCCTCGCAGCGCGCGAACTCGGTCGCCTCGCTCTTCAGGAATTTGCGCCGGGCAGGCGTGTTGTAGTACAGCTCCTCCACCTCGATCGTGGTGCCGGCGGCGAGCGCGGCGGGCTCGACGGCGGAGAGCGCCCCGCCGTTGCAGGCGATGCGCCAGGCATGGCGCTCGCCCGCGCGCCGGCTGGTGAGCGCAAGGCGCGAGACGGCACCGATGGAGGCGAGCGCCTCTCCCCGGAAGCCGAGCGTGGCGGCTTTCTCGAGGTCCTCGAGCGTGGAGATCTTGCTGGTGGCGAAACGGGCGAGCGCCAGCGGCAGGTCGCCCGCCTCGATGCCCGAGCCGTCGTCCGCCACGCGAATGCGCCGCATGCCGCCTTCGGCCAGGTCCACCGAAACCGACTGCGCTCCCGCGTCCAGGCTGTTCTCGACCAGTTCCTTCAGCGCGGAGGCCGGGCGCTCGACCACCTCGCCGGCAGCGATCTGGTTCACCAGCAATTCGGGAAGCGCGCGGATGTGTCCCATCGGGGAATCGCGGTCCGGAAAGGGTCCGCGGCAAGGGGCGTTCGGCCCCGGGGTCGAGGGCGAATGTTACACTCAACGAAGGGACATGAGCGTATGCGTCACCAATGACGCCGAAGCGCCGGAGGGCATGAGCGCATTGGACTCGCCTGCGACATCCATGGAATCGACGCCACCCGGAGCAAGCTCTCCGGGACAGGTGCGCGAGGAGCAGGTGCGCCTGCTTTTCCGCTTCTCCCTCATCGGCTACCTCGCCACCCTCCTGGTGGTGTTCATCCTCGGGGCGATCCTCTGGGAGGATCTCGCACGGCCCCTGCTCTTCGCCTGGTTCGTCGCGATCTCCGCGATCACCGTGGGGCGTTACGCGCTCTACAAGGTGTTCATCAATCGCGAGCCGCCAGCCACGCAGCTGCGCCTGTGGGAAAGGCGTTTCCTCGTCGGCTCCTTCCTCACGGCGCTTTGCTGGGCGACGATCGCGACGGTCCTCCTTCCCGACTCCGCGCACCTCGCACAGCGCCTGACGGTGGTGATGCTGATCACGCTCCTGGTCACGGGCGCCGTGGGCTACTACGCGCCGCACCCCCATGCCTTCAAGATCTCCGCGTTCGTCGGGCTCATGCCCTTCGCGCTCTCGCTCGGATTCTCCGGTGACCGCATCCAGATGTTCCTCTCCGGGGCCATCCTCCTGCTCGCCGGCGTCCTCCCCTACGTGCACGAGAAGCTGAACCAGGCGCTCGTGGATTCGCTGGCGATGCGCCATGACCGGGCCATGCTCTCCGGCAAGCTCGAGGTCGAGCGCGTCCGCGTCCGCCAGGCCAACGACGCGCTGGCCGAGGAGATGGTGGAGCGCCTGAAGGCGCAGCAGGCGGAGCTCCTCTCGGCGCAGAAGCTGCGCATGCACGTCGAGCGCACGCCGCTCGCCGTGATCGAATGGAACCGCGAGCACAGCGTGACGGCGTGGAATCCCGCGGCGGAGGCGATCTTCGGCTTCCCCGAGCGCGAGGCGATCGGGCGCAGCGCCACGCAGCTCATCGTGCCCGCCGCGAACGCCGCAGCGGTCGAGGCGATGTGGATGGAGCTCGCCCAGACGCGTGACGGCACCAAGGTCGCCTTCGAGAACGTGACGCGCGCCGGCAACTCGATCCACTGCGAGTGGTACAACACGCCGCTCGTGGACCCGGGCGGCCGGGTCGTGGGCTTCGCCTCGCTCGTGCAGGACGTGACCGAGCGGCTCAACACCGAGCGCACCATCCACTACATGGCGCACCACGATGCGCTCACGGGCCTGCCCAACCGCCGGCTCATGCAGGACCGCCTGAACCAGGCGATCATGCAGGCCAGGCGCAAGCAGCGCCACGTGGCCGTGCTGTTCCTCGACCTCGACCGCTTCAAGCTGCTCAACGACACGCTGGGCCACGAGTCCGGCGACTACATCCTGAAGGACGTGGCGCGGCGGATCACCGCCTGCGTGCGCGAGATCGACACGGTCTCCCGCGAAGGCGGGGACGAGTTCGTCGTGATCGTCCCGGACCTCGAGCATCCCGAGAACGCGCAGGTCGTCGCCGACAAGATCCTGCGCGAGTTCGCGAAGCCCGTCGAGATCAGCGGGCAGAAGATCCACATCACGACCTCCATCGGGATCAGCTACTACCCGAACGACTCGACGGACGTGAACCACCTCCTGAAGCACGCCGACAGCGCCATGTACCAGGCGAAGGACGCGGGCCGGAACACGGTGCGCTTCTACACCAGCGACCTGAACTACCTGCTGTCGCGCCGCCTCGAGGTGGAGGGAAGGCTGCGCAAGGCCATCGAGCTCGAGGAGTTCTTCATGCGCTACCAGCCGCAGGTCGATCTCGTCACGGGCCGCATCATCGGCATGGAGGCCCTCATCCGCTGGAACGATCCGGTCAAGGGCGAGGTGATGCCCGGGGATTTCATCCCCGTGGCCGAGGAGCTGGGCCTCATCGTGCCGCTGGGCGAGTGGGCCTTCCGCACCGCCTGCCACCAGCTCACGGCGTGGGCGACCGAGGGCATCACGGACGTGGCCGTGTCGGTCAATCTCTCGGCGCGCCAGTTCATGTCCCGCACTCTCGTCCCCTCGCTCCTCGCGATCGTTCGCGATACCGGCGCGGACCCGCGGCGCATCGAGGTCGAGATCACGGAAACGATGGCGATGAGGAACCTGGAGCAGTCGATCGAGATCCTGGCGCAGCTGCGCGCCGTGGGCATGGGCGTCGCGGTGGACGACTTCGGCGTCGGCTACTCCTCGCTCGGGCAGTTGAAGCGCCTGCCGGCGACGGAACTCAAGATCGACCGCTCGTTCATCGCGAACGTGCCGGAGGACTCCTCGAGCGGCTCGATCACCGAGGCCATCATCGCGATGGCGAAGCGCCTGAAGCTGCGCGTGATGGCCGAAGGCGTGGAGACGCGCCAGCAGCTCGAGTTCCTGCGCGACCACCGCTGCGACGCCTTCCAGGGCTACCTGTTCTCGAAGCCGCTCACCGCGCTGGAGGCTTCCGCGATGCTGCGCGCCCAGGCCGGCGGCGCGGGCTGGCGCCACGCCGCGGCGGAGTGACTCAGGGGTTCTGCGCGATCCGGGTGCGGGCGAGCGGCGGGTTCTGGGCGAGGTAGCGCCGGACTCCCTGCAGCATCGCGTTGGCCATCTTCTCCTGGTAGGCCGAATCCTTGAGCCGCTTCTCTTCCTGCGGGTTGGAGATGAACGCCGTCTCCACCAGGATCGAGGGGATGTCCGGGGCCTTCAGCACCGCGAACCCGGCCTGCTCCACCGCGCTCTTGTGCAGCTGGTTGATGTCGCCGAGCTCGCCGAGCACCGCCCGCCCGAGCTTGAGCGAATCGTTGTTGGTCGCGGTCTGCGACAGGTCGAGCAGCGTCCTGGCGAGCACCGGGTCCTTCACGTCGAGGTTCACGCCGCCGATCAGGTCCGACTCGTTCTCGCGCTTGGCCAGCCAGCGCGCCGCGGCGGAGCTGGCCCCGCGCTCCGAGAGCGTGAAGACCGAGGAGCCGCGTGCGTGCGGCTGCACGAAGGCATCGGCGTGCACCGAGACGAAGAGGTCGGCCTGCACGCGCCGCGCCTTCTGCACGCGCTGCGCGAGCCCGATGAAGTAGTCGCCGTCGCGCGTGAGCACGGCGCGCATGCCGGGCTCCAGGTCGATGCGTTCCTTGAGGCGCCTGGCGATGGCGAGCGTCACGTCCTTCTCGAGCGTGCCGCCCCTGCCGCGCGCGCCCGGATCCTCGCCCCCGTGCCCGGCGTCTATCGCGATGGTCACCATGCGGATCACCTTCGGCGTCCGGGCCTTCTCCGCCGCCCTGGGCGGGGCGGGCCGGGGCGGGTCGAGCTTCACGACGGGAAGCTCGGGTGAAACGGGAGCCTGTGCCTCGGGCTTCGAGGTTTCGGCGGCGGGCCGTTGGGGAGGCAACTCCAGCACCGGCGACTTCGCGATCTCGCCGATCGGGTCCGGCCCGGGCCGCATGAGCGCGAGCAGCGGGTCGCGGGGCTTTTCGGGATAGAAGTCGAGCACCAGCCGGTGGCGGTACTCACCCGCGGGCGCGAGCGGGAACACGTAGGGCTTCACGTCGCTCTTCAGGTCGAACACCACGCGCACCACGTTCGGCCGGTTGCGCGCCACGCGCACCAGCTTGATGTAGGGGTCGTCCTCGCGCACCTTGGCGACGAGGCTCTTCAGTTCGTCGTTCACGTCCACGCCTTCCAGGTCGAGCACGAGGCGAAGCGGGTCCTGGACGGCGAAGAATTCGTGCCGCACCGGCTTCGCGGTCTCGAACGTGACGCGCGTGTACTCCTCGGCGGGCCAGACGCGCGACGCCAGCACGGCCTGCGCCGCCAGGGCGGCCGGCACGGCAAGCAGCAGGATCAGTCCGGCCGCAACGCGGCCAGCAAGCGTTCGCCCGCGGGCGAGAAGGCGGTGAGCGTCGCCGCACGCCCCGGTTGCGTCATTTCGAGGGCGACTTCCAGGTCGGCGGGCGGCAGTTGTCCCCGAGCCCGCTCCGGCCATTCGATCAGGCAGATGTTGCGCCCGTTGAAGGTGTCCCGAAAGCCTGCGTCTATCCATTCCGATGGGTCGTGGAACCGATAAAAATCAAAGTGATACAAGCTTAACCTAGAAACTTCATAAAGTTCAACCAACGCATAGGTGGGGCTTTTGACGCGCCCGGCATGCCCCAGGGCCCGCAGAAGCCCCCGCACGAGGGTCGTTTTCCCGGCCCCGAGCTCGCCGCGCAGTGTCACCACGAGCCCCGGCATCACCGCGGGCGCAAGTGCCGCGCCTAGGGCGAGGGTGGCGTTTTCGTCGGGAAGGGGGATCTGGGTCACGGTGTCGAGGCGGCGCTTCGGGCTACCATCGTCGCGATGGATAAGGCTCATTCTCCCGCCGCCTTGCCCGGCCTCGTCAGGCAATGGGGCCGCGAGGCCGGCTTCGACGACGTGGCAATCGCGGGTATCGACCTGGCCGAGGAGGAATTGCGACTCCTGGAATGGCTCGGACGCGGATGGCACGGTGCGATGGATTATATGGCACGCCACGGAACGCGCCGGTCGCGGCCCGCGGAACTGGTGCCCGGGACCGCGAGCGTGGTGACCGTGCGGCTCGACTACTGGCCGGACGGGGCCCGAGGGGCGGGCGAGGTGCTGGCCGACCCCTCGCTCGCGTATGTCTCCCGCTACGCCCTGGGCCGCGATTACCACAAGGTGCTGCGCTCGAGACTGCAAGCCCTCGCGGACCGCATGGTTTCCGAACTGGGCGAATTTCCCTACCGCGTCTTCACCGACAGCGCGCCCGTGATGGAGGTGGCCCTCGCCACGCGCGCGGGGCTGGGCTGGCGAGGCAAGCACACGCTGCTGCTTTCCCGCAATGCCGGCTCGACCTACTTCCTGGGCGAACTCTTCGTGGGCATCGACCTCGCCGGGGATGCGCCGGTGCAGGAGCACTGCGGCACGTGCGAACGCTGCATCGAGGCATGCCCGACCAAGGCCATCGTGGCCCCGTACCAACTCGACGCGCGCCGCTGCATCTCCTACCTCACCATCGAGAACCCGGGCCCGATCCCCGAGGAATTCCGCGCCGCCATGGGCAACCGCATCTACGGCTGCGACGACTGCCAGCTCGCGTGCCCCTGGAACAAGTACGCCCGCAAGGCCGCGGTGCCCGACTTCGCCACGCGCAACGGCCTCGATTGCGCGACCCTCGTGGACCTCTTCGCCTGGACCCGCGACGACTTCGAGAGGCGCCTCGAAGGCTCCGCCATCCGCCGCATCGGCCACACCCGGTGGCTCCGGAACATCGCCGTGGCGCTGGGCAATGCCCCAACCACGCGCGATGTCACCGAGGCCCTGCGAAGCCGCGTCGAGGACCCCGACCCCATGGTGCGGGAGCACGTCGCCTGGGCCATCGCGAGGCACGAGCGCACGCACGAGCGAAGCGAGGCGGCCGCCCCATCCATCCGGCGGTGACCGATGCCACGGGGCGTACGTTCTTCCGGGTTTTTTTATTTGTGGGTTTGTTTTTTATTTTTGCGGCCAGGTCAAATTGCGTCAGGCGTCACGGGCCGAAGCGATGTCGAGATGCCGCCGAAGCCGCTGCTGGCAGCAATTCAATCTGGCCGCAAAAATAAAAAACAAACCCACAAATAAAAAAACCCGGAAGAACGTATCCGCGACTGCGCCATTTGCCAGTCGCCTCCCGCGCTACGGCGCGACGAACGCCCTCAGGTCCTTCGCCAGCCGCTCCAGCGACGGCTTGTGCACGTACATCATGTGCCCCGCCTCGTAGTAGCCCACGGTGAAGTTCCCGCGCAGCTTCGCCTCCACCCCCAGGTGGTCGAAGGTGTAGTCGCTCGCGAAGTGCGGCGTGGCGAAGTCGTAGTAGCCGTTGGCGACCAGCACCCGCATGTGCGGGTTCATGGCGAGCGCCTTGCGCAGCGTTTCGCCCACGGTGGCGTAGCGGTTGGCGAAGTCCTTCCATCCCCAGTTGAGGTAGAGCCCCTTGAGCACCTCGTAGGGCGCGTCGGCCTCGAACTTGAGCGTCCGGCGAACGTAGTCGTTCATCGCCGCGGCGTAGGCCCCGAAGATCTCCGCGAATCCGGGATCGAACTCGAAACGCTCGCCAGCCGAGTCGCGGTCCGTGCCGGTGAAGCGGCTGTCGAGGCGGCCCACGGTGCGCCCTTCGGCGCGCAGGAGTTCCTTGCAGAAGCGGAAGATCTCGACGCGAAGGTTGGTGCGCGCTACGTACTCCGGCGTGAGGCCGGTGTAACGCGCGACCCGGGCAGCCACGCCCGAGCGCTCGGCGGCGGAAAGCCCGGCGCCCTTGAAGAGGGCCGCGGCGTACTCGCCTCCCGCGTAGGCCTCGACTTCGTCGAGCAGGGCCCGAAGCGGCTTCGCCTGCAGGTCCGCGCAGAGCTTTCCGTGATGCCATGCCGTGGCCGCGCAGGTCGGCAGGAAGAGTACCGGCGGCAGGTCGTTGTTGGCCTCGAATCGCAGCACCGTGAAGTCGAGCGCGCAGGAGATGAGCATCAGACCGTTCAGGTACATCCCGTAGCGCTCCAGCAGGTGCCCCGAGAGCCCGGCCGCGCGCGTCGTGCCGTAGGACTCGCCGATGAGGTACTTGGGGCTCGACCAGCGCGCGTAGCGCGAGCAGTAGAGGCGGATGAATTCGCCCACGCTCTCGAGGTCGCGCTTGTATTCGTGGAACTCCGCGACCTTCTCGCCGGCGACCATGCGGCTGTAGCCGGTGCCCACGGGATCGATGAACACGAGGTCGGAGCGGTCGAGGAGCGAATGCTCGTTGTCCACGAGCCGGCCCGGGGGCGGTGGCGCGCGGCCCTCGTCGTCCAGCTCGACGCGCTTCGGTCCCAGGAGTCCAAGGTGTAGCCAGACCGAGCTCGATCCCGGCCCGCCGTTGAAGGAAAAGGTCACGGGGCGCGCTTCG
The DNA here is from genome assembly GCA_016720855.1 of Betaproteobacteria bacterium. NCBI lineage: Bacteria > Pseudomonadati > Pseudomonadota > Betaproteobacteria > Betaproteobacteria bacterium. Next base: position 1,523,392 of record JADKJU010000001.1, read on the forward strand.
GGCTCCGCGCCGTCGAGCGTGTAGGCCACGAAGAAGACGCTCGCCCGCGCCTTGTCGCTCTCGGCCTTGCCATCCTTCTCGGATTCCTCCCTCAGCACGATCGTGCCGCAGGTGACGGTGTAGTCGAGGTCGCGTCCGCCGAGGCGCGCGCGATGGCGCGTGACGGAAAGCCGGTCGGCGGGCGGCGGTTCCTGCGCGGGATTCTTCTTCTCGTCGTCGTCGCCTTCCTTCATCGGGCCACCTCTCCTGTCGGATGCAACGATCATCGTAACCGAAGAGCCGGGCGCGGACGGGATCGCTCGTGGCCGGCGCGCCACCACGCTAGAATGGCCACCGCGTCCGCCGTACCGCGATGAACCCCTCTCCCGCCATTCCGCGCACCGTCTGGATCCTGGGCTTCGTGAGCCTGCTGATGGACATCTCCTCCGAGATGATCCACAGCCTGCTGCCGCTCTACCTCACCGTCGGCCTGGGCGCGAGCGCGCTGGCGGTGGGCGTGATCGAGGGCGTGGCCGAGGCGACGGCCCTCGCGGTCAAGGTGTTCTCGGGGACGCTCTCGGATGCCCTCGGCCACCGCAAGTGGGTCGCGGCAGCGGGTTACGGGCTGGGGGCGATCTCCAAGCCGCTCTTCGCGCTGGCCTCGGGTCCGTGGCTCGTCTTCGGGGCGCGCTTCATCGACCGGATCGGAAAGGGCATCCGCGGCGCGCCTCGCGATGCCCTCATCGCGGACGTGACCCCTGCGGAGTCGCGCGGCGCGGCCTTCGGCCTGCGCCAGTCCCTGGACACCGTGGGCGCCTTCGTCGGCCCCCTGCTCGCCATGGCGCTCATGCTCGCGTGGGCGAACGATTTCCGCGCCGTGTTCTGGGTGGCCGTGATCCCGGGGGCCCTGTCGTTCCTGCTGCTGGCCATTGCCGTGCGCGAGCCGAAGCGCAAGTCCGAGGCCGGGCCGCGCGTGCCGTTTTCGTGGCGCGCGGCCCGCGGGCTGGGCCGCGCGTTCTGGTGGGCGACGGCTGCCGGCACCACGCTCACGCTGGCCCGTTTCAGTGAGGCCTTTCTCGTGCTGCGCGCACAGGACCTCGGCGTTGCGCTCGCGATGATCCCGCTCGTGATGGTGGGCATGAACATCGTGTTCGCCGTCATCGCCTATCCGGCGGGGCGGCTGGCGGACCACCTGGGCACGCGCGGGCTGCTCGCGATCGGCACCGCGGTGCTCGTCGCGGCCGACGTCGCGCTCGCCCTCGCCTCCGGCGCGCTGGCGCTTGCCGCGGGAGTCGCGCTCTGGGGTGTGCACATGGGCCTCACCCAGGGGCTGCTCTCGGCCATGGTGGCGGCGGCGGCCCCGCCCGAACGCCGCGGCACGGCCTTCGGCGTCTTCAACCTCGCGTGCGGCGCAGCGATGCTAGTGGCCAGCGTGCTTGCCGGCGCCCTCTGGTACTACACGGGCCCGCAGTCAACTTTCCTCGCGGGCGCTATGCTGGCCGCCGCCGCGATCGCGGTCACGCGCTTCGCGGCACGATGACGGTAGGCGCGCCGGGCTCGTCCCGGTGCGCGGCCAGGTACATGGCCATCGCCTCGGCCGGCAGCGGCGGGCTCGCGAGGAAGCCCTGCATCTCCTCGCAGCCGCGCTCGCGCAGGAAATCGAGCTGCGCCACGGTCTCCACGCCCTCGGCGATCGAGGTGATGCCCATGTTGCGCGCCAGGTCGATGATGGCCGCCGAGATCGCCCGGTCGTTGGGGTCGTCGGCGATGTCGCGCACGAACGAGCGGTCGATCTTCAGCTTCTCGATCGGGAAGCGCTTCAGGAGGGCAAGCGAGGAATGCCCGGTGCCGAAGTCGTCGATCGCGAGCCTCACGCCCAGCAGGCGCAGCCCGTCCAGGGTACGCATGAGATCGGGCGTCTCCTTCATCAGCATGCTCTCGGTCAGGTCGAACTCGAGCCACTCGGCATCCAGGCCGGCTTCATCGAGCGCCCTCCCGACGTCCGCGACCAGGTTCTTCTGCCTGAACTGGATCGCCGCCAGGTTCACCACCACGGGCACTCGCGGCAGGCCGGAGTCTTGCCAAAGGCGGTTCTGCCGGCACGCATTGCGCAATACCCAGCCGCCAATGGGCATGATGAGCCCGCGCTGCTCCGCGACCGGGATGAAGTCGTTCGGCATCACCACCGATCCGTCGCCTTGCGGCCAGCGGATCAGGGCCTCCACGCCCACCACCCGGCCGGTGTCGACGCGAACCTGGGGCTGGTAATGGATCTCGAAGCCCTCCTCGCGGATCGCCTCCCGAAGCCTCGTCTCCAGTGAAAGCGTATTGAACGCCGTCTGCGACAATCGCTCGCTGAAGAACTGGTAGTTGCTGCGTCCGCGGTCCTTGGCGAGGTACATCGCCGCATCCGCGTTCTTGATGAGCGTGTCCGCGTTGGCGCCATCGCGCGGAAAGACGGCAATGCCGATGGAGGGGCTGACCGTGAGGTCGTGCCCCTCGAGCACGACCGGCTCGGAGACCGCCGCGAGGAGCTTGTCCGCCACCGCCGCCGGGGACTGCTCGTCCTCGAGGTCGGGAAGGACCACCAGGAACTCGTCCCCTCCCAGGCGCGAAATCACGTCCACCGAGCGAAGCGCCCCCTCGAGGCGGGACGCGACCAGCCGCAGCAGGGCATCGCCCGCGGCATGGCCCAGGGAATCGTTCACCGTCTTGAAGTTGTCCAGGTCGATGAACAGGATGCCGACCTTCGATTCGCGCCGCCGCGCCGAGGCGAGGATGAACTCGATGCGATCCATGAGGAGAGCGCGGTTGGGCAGCCCCGTGAGCGTGTCGTGGTGGGCAAGGAAGTGGATGCGCGCCTCGGCCTCCTTGCGGTCGCGGATGTCGCGGATCACCGTCATGCGATAGTGCTTGTCCTTGTAGGGCATCACCTTTCCGGTCTGCTCCACCACGATGCGGCTGCCGTCCTTGTGCAGGAGCACCGCCTCGTACACGCGCTCGTAGCCCATGCGGATGTTGTTGAGCACCGTGTCGCGCGATTCGGGCGCCACGAAGTCGAGCACGGGTTGGCCGACGAGCTCCTCGTAGCGGTACCCGAAAAGGCGGAGCACGGCATCGTTGCAGTCCGTGAACACCCCGTTCTCGTGGAACACGATTCCCTCGTGCGTGGCGTCGGAAAACTTGCGCAGCCGCTCCTCGCTGTCGCGCACCGCCTGCTCCGAATGCCGGTGGCGCGTGATGTCGGAGATCAGCACGAAGGCCGCCGCGACCGTCCCTTCCTCGGCGAACTGCGGCAGCAGATTCACCTCGATCACGCGCTCGCCGCCGTCCGCGCCCGGAATCTTCCGCTCGTAGGTGGTGGTCTCGCCTTTCACGACGCGCTGGATGTAGGGCTCTATCTGCCGGTAGCCCTCCGCGCCGATGATCTCCTCCACCGTGTGCCCGATGATCGAATCGACGTCCCAGCCCCATGTGGAGGCATAGCCTTTGTTCGCGAAGAGGCAGCGCATGTCCGGAGCGGTGAAATGCGAGATGAGCACCGGCACGTTGTCCGCCAGAAGGCGGATCTCCTGCTCCCGCGCCCGCGCCTTGAGCTCGGCGTTGCGCCGCTCGCTGATGTCGTGGCAGGTGCCAAGGTAGCCCGCCAACCGCCCTGTCCCGTCGGTGACCGGCTCCGCGGAGTGGTGCACCCATCCGTACTCGCCGTCGGCGCGGCGCAGGCGGAATTCCGTCTCCAGGCGGCGGCGCAGGCCGTAGGCCTCCGTCCACTGCCGGCCGAGCGCTTCGCGGTCATCCGGGTGGGCGGAGCCGAGCCAGCCGGCACCGCGCTCGACCTCGATTGCGCGCCCGGTGAAATCCGTCCAGGCCTGGTTCACGAAGCTGCACCCGCCCTCGCCATCCGCGCACCACACCAGGCTGGGGAAGGCATCGAAAAGCGCCGCGTGGACGGCCGGGTCATCGAGGACCTCGGCGGTACTGCGCTTGTGCGGTTCGTGGAGCGTCATGGCCAGTGGAATGGAGTCGTGTCGAGCACGCCCTGAAGCTATCACGGCGGATCGTGGCGCAATTGTGCCACCGCGCACAGGCGGTATTTCAACCGAAACCGGGCGCGACGCGTCCCGGATCCGGCCCGATCGCCGGCATCCGGCCCGACCGCCGGCATCCGGCCGCACGACCTGGCCACGGTGCCCCGCCACGGGAGTTGACGCCAGTCAAGCCGGCCAGGCGGGCCCGACGATTCAATAGTGCTATCTTTCGCCTTCTCTTTGCATTCAACCAAGGGAGATCCCCCATGAAGCACCGCACCCTGGGCGCGCTCGCCGCCTTCCTGTTCGCCTGCGTGGCGTCGACCGCAGCGACGGCGCAGCAGAAGCTGTTCGTGTACACCTCGATGAAGGAGTCCCTCATCGGCGGGCTGAAGACGGCCTTCGTGAAGAAGCACCCCGAAATCAACATGGACTACCAGTCGGCCGGCGCCGGCAAGCTCATGGCCAAGATCGCGGCCGAGCGCGAGTCCGGCAAGATCCTCGCCGACGTCCTTTGGACCAGCGAAGTCCCGGATTTCTACCAGCTCAAGGCGCAGGGCATGCTCCAGCCCTACATCCCCGCCGAGATCAAGTCCCTGGTCAATCCGCTGCCGGAATACGACGGATCCTTCACGGCCGTTCGCCTCGGGACGCTAGGCATCGCTTACAACACCCGGCTCATCAAGACGCCCCCGCAGAACTGGCAGGATCTCCAGAAGCCCGCCTTCAAGGGTGCGTTCGGCATCGCCAACCCGGCGCTCTCGGGCACGGCCTACATGAGCGTGGCCCTCCTGTCCAAGGCGTTCGGCTGGTCCTACTTCGAGGCCCTGCGCGCCAACGGCGCGAAGATGGGCAAGGGCTCCGGGCAGGTCGTGGACGACACGGCCTCCGGCGACCTGGTGGCGAGCCTCGCGGTGGACTACATCACCCTCGACAAGATCGGCAAGGGCGCCACCCTCGCGCTCGCCTACCCGCCGGAAATGCTGGTGATCCCGAGTCCGGTCGCGATCTTCAAGGGCAGCCCCAACACCGAGGCGGCGAAGAAATTCGTCGACTTCGTCCTGTCGAAGGAAGGCCAGACGATCATCGCGAACGAAGGAACGCTCCCGGTCCGCACGGACGTCCAGGTCCCGGCGAAGTTCAACCTGCCGGCAGTTGCCGACGCCATGAAGCGCGCCATCAAGATCGACTATGTCCAGCTGATGGCGGAGAAGGAAGCCGCCGTCAAGAAGTTCTCCGACATCATGCAGAAGAAGTAGCCGGCCGCAACGTGGCCGGCGTTCGCATCGAGGGCCTGGCGAAGGCCTACGGTTCCCATCGCGTCCATTCGAACCTGGATCTCGAGGTGACCGAGGGGCAGTGCTTCACGCTGCTCGGCCCCTCCGGCTGCGGCAAGACGGTGCTCATGCGGCTGCTGGCCGGGTTCGAAGCGGCCGACGCCGGACGCATCCTCATCGGCGACGCCGTCGTCGCCGACGCGGCCCGAGGCATCGACGTTCCCCCGAACGAGCGCGGCATCGGCATGGTCTTCCAGGACTATGCCGTCTGGCCGCACATGACGGTCTTCGACAACATCGCCTACCCGCTCAAAATCGCCCGCGTGTCCGAGGGCGAATTGCGCAGCCGCACCGAGGAGGCGGTGGCGCAGGTGGGACTCACCGGGCTCGCCTCGCGCCTTCCCTCCCAGCTCTCGGGCGGCCAGCAGCAGCGGGTGGCGCTCGCACGCGCCCTCGTGTCCCGGCCGAAGCTTCTGCTGCTCGACGAGCCGCTCAACAACCTGGACGCCAACCTGCGCGAGGAGATGCGCTTCGAGATCAAGGAGCTGCAGCAGCGCCTGGGCATCACGGTTCTCTATGTCACGCACGACCAGGAGATCGCTCTCGCCATCGCCGACCGCATGGCGGTGATGGACGCCTCCGGACGAGTTCGCCAGGCGGGCGCTCCCGACGAGCTCTTCGACCATCCCGGCGACAGCTACGTCTTCCGCTTCCTCGGCATCGCGAATTTCCTGCAGGTGCGCCGCGAAGGCGGTGACCTGCGGCTCGCCGACGGAACGACGCCGTGGCGCGGCCCCGCGCCCGACCGGGAGGGTGGGCGCATCGCGGTCGGGTTCCGGCCCAGCGACGTCATCCTGACCCGTGAAGGCGACGGATTGCCGGGCGTCGTCCGGCGGGCCAGCTTCCTCGGCGCCCAGATGGACTATCTCGTCGAAGTGGGCGGCACGACGATCCGCGCCGCCATCGAGAGCAGCCACGCCTTCCGGACCGGGATCGACCTGGCGGAGGGCGAGCCCTGCCGCGTCGGCTTCCACGCCGTTCAGTGGTTCGACGCCGACGCCCTCGAAGGGCAAACCGCATGAGCGCCACGACAGCTTCACGCTTCGGGACGCCGCAGATCCTCTTCGGCCTGGCGGTGGCCATCCTGGTCATCTTCGTGGCCGTGCCCGTCCTCCTGATCTTCTTCAACGCGTTCTGGGTGAACGGCGCCTTCAACGTGACCGACGTCGTGAAGGTGCTTCGCGAGAAGGACACCTACGAGGCCCTGCTCAACTCGCTCTTCCTCGCCACCGGCGTCACGATCACCGGCACCATCGTGGGCACCTTCTTCGCCTGGCTGGTCACGCGCACCGACCTGCCGTTCAAGGGCGCCATGAAGGTGCTCTTTCTCGTGCCGTTCATGCTGCCCTCGTTCATCGGGGCGCTGGCCTGGAAGATGCTGCTGTCGCCGCGGTCCGGGTACATCAACCGCTTCTTCATGGACGTCGTCGGCTTGCCGGGCCCGGTGTTCGACATCTACACCTATGCCGGAATCATCGGCGTGGAGACGATGTACCTCTTCCCGTTCGTCTTCATCCAGGTCTGCGGCGCACTGGAGCGGATGGACCCGACCCTCGAGGAATCGGCGCGCATCTCCGGCGCGGACCTCCTCACCATCACGCGCAAGATCACGATCCCGCTGGTGATGCCCTCGATCCTGTCCGGGGCGCTCCTCATCATGCTCTACTCGATGGCGCACTTCGGGACGGTCGCCGTCCTGGGCATCGAGGTCGGCATCTACAACATCCCCACGCTCATCTACGAGAAGATCCACCAGAGCGCCGGCAGCTTCAACTCCATCCGCACGGGCACCGTTCTCGCCTCGGTGCTGGTGGTCGCGGCCGCCTTCATCCTGTGGGTGCAGAACAAGGTCCTGTCCCGCGGGCGCTACCAGATCATCGCCGGCAAGAGCTTCCGTCCGGCCGAGCTGAAGCTGCGCGGCCTTCGCATCCCGATGCTCGTCTTCTGCATCGCCTACATCGGTTTCACGATCGTGCTGCCGACGGTGACAATTTTCCTGGTGGGCGGTCTCAGGACCTACGGCCTGCCCTTCACCGCGGAGAACATGACGTTCGCCAACTACTGGCACATCCTCTTCGAGTGGCAACTCACCCGCGACGCGATCCTGAACAGCCTCGGCCTCGGCCTGGCCGCCGCCCTGATCACGATGTTCGCCGGGGTCATCATCTCCTACGTGATCGTCAAGATGAAGGTGCGCGGCAAGGGGATCCTCGAGTTCCTCGGGATGCTGCCCTTCTCCGTGCCCGGCTCGGTGATCGCCCTGGGCGTGATCCTCGCCTGGGGCGGGAAGTACGGCGTCAACCTCTACAACACGATCTGGATCATCCTCATCGCCTACATCGCGCGCTACATGGCCTTCTCCCTCAAGGCGAACTCCGCGGCGCTGGAGCAGGTGCACGACTCGCTGGTGGAGGCCGCGCGCGCCTCCGGGGCCACGATGTGGCAGGCCCTCAAGGATATCGTCATCCCCCTGGTGCGGCCCGGGATGCTCGCGGCGTTCTTCCTCATCTTCCTGCCGGCGCTTCGCGAGCTCACCGTTTCGGTGCTGCTCTACGGCCCGACCAGCCGCACCATCGGCGTGGCGATCTACACGCTGAACGAGGATGGCGAGACGGTCTATTCCGCAGCGCTCGCCGGTATCGCCCTGATCCTGATCGTGACGGGCGAGGTGGTCATCAAGCGCTTCTTCAAGACGTCCAGCGGAGCGTAGGCGCGATGACCTACGTGACGCTCTCGCAGGTGACCAAGCGCTTCGGCGACGTGATTGCCGTCGATCGCCTCGATCTCGGCGTGGAAAGCGGCGAGTGCCTGGCGATGCTCGGGCCGTCGGGCTGCGGCAAGACGACGACGCTTCGCATGGTGGCCGGATTCGAGGACATCGATGAAGGCGAGATCCGCGTCGGGGACCGCCTGCTGTCCTCGAAGCGCACGAACTATTACCTGCCGCCCGAGCAGCGCAATTTCGGCATGGTCTTCCAGGCCTTCGCCGTCTGGCCCCACCTGACAGTCTACGAGAACGTCGCCTTCCCCCTGCGCATCCGCAAGCTCCCGGCCGCCGACATCGAACGGCGCACGCGCGAGGCCCTGGAGCAAACCAACCTGCTGAAGGTGGCCGCCTCCCGTCCCGACGACCTGTCCGGCGGCGGCAAGCAGCGCGTGGCGCTTGCCCGGGCGCTCGCGATCCAGCCCGACGTCATGCTGCTCGACGAGCCGCTGTCCAGCCTCGACCCGCATTTCCGCGAGGAGATGCGCTTCGAGATCCGGGACCTGCAGCGCCGGTTCGGCTTCTCGATCATCTACGTGACCCACGACCAATCGGAGGCCATGGCGCTGTCGGACCGGATCCTGGTCATGAAGAGCGGCGTGGTGCAGCAGATCGGCAAGCCGACGGAGGTTTACCGCAACCCGGCAAACCGCTTCGTCTATGCCTTCGTGGGCCTGTCGAGTTTCGTGCGCGTGAGCCTTGTCCCCGGCGGCATCGCGGCAGGCGGCATTCCGGTGCCCAAGGCGGCGGTGAGCGAGCCTCCCGGGGAACTGGTCGCAGCCGGCGAGGCGATGCTCGCGGCGCGACCGACGGAAATCGATTTCGTCTCCGAGGGCGGCCTGCGCGGAACGGTCCGGCGCCGCGCCTACCTGGGCGAGATCGTGGATTACCACGTCGATGTCGGCGGCCAGGACGTCCGGATCCAGAAGACCCGGCACCAGCCGGGGCCGAATCCGGGCGACACCTGCGGCCTCGTTCTTCCCTCGGCCCGGTGGTATTCCGCGGACGAGGCGAACTGAGCCGCTCCGCCGTGGGACAGGCCTTCGCCCGGATCGCCCTGGCCCTCGCGACTGCGGCCCCGCTCGCCGCCGCCGCCACGCTCCCTCTCGATCGCGTGAAGCTCCCGCCGGGCTTCGAGATCGCCGTCTTCGCCGAAGGCGTGAAGGATGCCCGCTCCATGGCCCTGGGCGAGAAGGGATGGCTTTTCGTCTCGACGCGCACCGCCGGAAACGTGTACGCCATCCGCCACGACGGGATGAAGGCACTCGAGACGGTCACGATCGCCACCGGCCTCGAAATGCCCAACGGAGTGGCGTTCCGGCACGGTGCGCTCTTCGTCGCGGAGGTGAGCCGCGTCTGGCGCTACGACGCGATCGAATCGAGCCTGCCAAAGGCGCCGAAGCCGGTCCTCGTCCACGACAAGTACCCCACGGACCGTCACCACGGGTGGAAGTTCATCCGCTTCGGCCCCGACGGGTGGCTCTACATCCCCGTCGGCGCGCCGTGCAACGTGTGCGACCGCGGGGACCCCTATGCGTCGATCACGCGGCTGAAGCCCGACGGCTCGGCCATGGAAATCGTGGCGCGAGGCGTGCGAAACACCGTGGGGTTCGACTGGCACCCGGTGACGAAGGAGCTGTGGTTCACCGACAACGGCCGAGACATGATGGGCGACGACGTGCCGCCCGACGAACTGAACCACGCGCCGAAGCCCGGAATGCACTTCGGCTTCCCGTACTGCCATGGTGGCGAGGTGCCCGATCCCGATTTCGCCAAGGGCCGCTCGTGCGCGCAATTCACGCCGCCCGCGCAGAAGTTCGGGGCCCACGTGGCCTCGCTCGGCATGCGGTTCTACACCGGCTCCATGTTCCCCGCCGCCTGGCGCAACCAGGCCTTCATCGCGGAGCACGGGTCATGGAACCGCTCGAAGAAGAGCGGCTACCGCGTCATGCACGCCCGGGTCGAGGGCGGCAAGGTGGTGGATTACGGCGTGTTCGCCGAGGGCTTTCTCGACGCCGCCACCGACAAGGCCTGGGGCCGGCCGGTGGACGTGCAGGAGATGCCGGACGGGGCCCTGCTCGTCTCGGACGACTTCGCCCACGCCATATACCGCATCTCCTGGCGCAAGATTCCCGTTAGTTGATCCTGGTCAACTCGCCGCGCTCCCGGGACTCTAGCCTCGGTGCGAAGGAGACTTCGCATGTACAGCCAACGGGTCAAGAGCGTGATGGAGCGCAAGAAGCGCCTGGTCGCGCCACGGGAGACCACCGTGGCCAAGGCCGCGAAGCTCATGGCGGCGAAAAACGTCGGCGCCCTCATGGTGGTCGAGGACAGGAAGCTCGTCGGCATCTTCACCGAGCGCGACGCGGTCTTCCGCGTCATTGCCCAAGGCCTCGACCCGTCGACGACGCGCATCAGTGAGGTGATGACGCCCGATCCCGTCACCGTGGACCCGGACGAGATCTTCGGGCGCGCCCTCCTCCTCATGCATGACCACGGGTTCCGCCACGTGCCGGTGGTCGAGAACGGAGAACCGATCGGCATCGTTTCCTCCCGCATCGCCCTCGACCCGGACATGGAGGAATTCGTGTCCGAGACGCAGCGCAGGTTGAGCCTGCGCTAGGGTATCCTCGCGGGCGACGGGCCCCCGCGGTCCCGCCGGGTTCCCCCCAACGCCACCGCGAGGATCCATGGCGCTCATCCAGCTTTCCGAAGAACAGGTCCGCTCCTGGACCCGGGCGCAGAAGGACGAGTGGTGGTTCTCCACCGTGTTCCGCGGCGATATGCCGCAGCTCACGATCCGCTCGGGCGTCACCGGTTTCATGCTGGGCGGCGTGCTGGCGGCCACCGGCCTGTACATCAGCGCCAAGACCGGCATCACCATCGGCGTGGGCCTGACCTCGGTGATCCTCGCCTTCGCGATGTTCCGCATCCTGCACGGCGCGGGACTCGCGGCCGACTTCACCATCCTCGAGAACAACTGCACGCAATCCATCGCCACCGCTGCCGGGTACGTGGTGGCGCCCCTCACGTCGAGCCTCGCGGCCTACATGCTCGTCACGGGAAAGATCGTCCCGTGGTGGCAGATGATGGTGTGGATGGTGGTGGTCTCCATGATCGGCGTGCTGCTCGCCTTCCCGATGAAGCGCCGGTTCATCAACGAGGAGCAGCTGCCCTTCCCGGAGGGGCGCGCCTGCGGTGTCGTCCTGGACGCGCTCTACACGGGGGCCGCGGCCGCGGGAATGTACAAGGCGAAGCTGCTGGGCTACACCGCGCTCTTCACGGGCCTCTACCAGTTCGTGATCAGCGACGGATGGATGAAGCTCCTGCAGCTGAAGATCCTGCGCATGGACCAGTGGGCCGGCCTCGGGCAGGCGTGGGTCCTCCACGAGCGGCTGGACGCGTATTACTACGCCGCGGCCTCCAAGGGGGGGATGTGGATCCCGAAGATCCTCGGCACCGATTTTCGCCAGCTCGGGCTTCGCCTCACGCTGGACGCGGCGATGCTGGGCGTGGGCGGGCTCATGGGCATCGCGGTCGCCACGAGCTGCCTGCTGGGCGCGTTCGTGAACTTCGTGATCCTGGCGCCCCTCATGATCCAGGCCGGCGACATCGTGCAGCGCATCTCGCCTGCGGGCGCCGTGGTGCCCATCTCGCGCGCCGAGATCGTGAACCAGTGGTCGCTGTGGTGGGGCGTCACGATGATGGTGGTGGGCTCGCTCGTGAGCCTCGCGGGCCGGCCGGAGCTCTTCCGGAGCGCCTTCAAGTCCCTGCGGGGCAGGAAGGAGACCGGCACGGACGTCCTCAGGGACATCGAGTTCCCGCTGTGGGTATCGGCGGCCGGCGTGCCCGTGTTCAGCGTGCTGGGCGCGTGGGTCACGCACGAGTTCTTCGGCGTGCCCTGGCTTTTGGCCTTCGTGGCGCTCCCGCTCATCTTCGTGCTGACGATCATCTGCACGAATTCCATGGCGCTCACCTCCTGGACACCCACCGGGTCCCTCGCCAAGATCACGCAGTTCACCATGGGCGCCATCGACCGCACCAACCCCGCGAGCAACCTCATCCCCGCGGGCATGACGGCGGAAATCGCCTCCAATGCCGCCAATCTCCTGTCCGACATCAAGCCGGGCTACATGCTGGGGGCCAAGCCGCGCCAGCAGGCGGTCGGGCACGTGATCGGCCTCGTCGCGGGCGCAATCGCCTGCGTGCCGCTCTACTTCCTGCTCTTCCTGCCGCCGGACGCCAACGGCTTGCGCACGACCGCGACCCTCGTCTCCGAGCAGTTCGCCATGCCCGGCGCCGTGCAGTGGAAGGGCGTGGCGGACATCATCACCAAGGGCCTCGCCAGCCTCCCGCATTCCGCCATCGTGTCGATGATCGTGGCGGCGGTGTGCGCGGTCGTCATCGAGGTGGCGCGCATCGCGACCAGGGGGCGCTTCCCGCTCACGGCGGTGTCCATCGGCCTGGGCGTGGTGCTGCCGCCGGAAGCCACCTTCGCGATGTGGGTGGGAGCGATGATCTTCTGGTGGGCAGGCAAGCGAAATCCCGCGAAAGGCACGCCGGGGCACACCTTCTGGGTCGAGGGCTGCGAGCCCATCTGCGCGGGCCTTATCTCGGGGGCGGCGCTCATGGGAATCGGCAATGCCATCGTGAACGTGCTGCTCGGATGAAAGGGCGTGACCCATGAACATCGCAATCGACCCGCAGCAATGCGCGCTCGTGCTGGTGGACTACCAGCTGCGGCTGCTGCCCGCCATCCACCGCGGCGCGCAAGTCCTCGCCCAGGCCGTGCGCCTGGCGGACTGCGCGCGCGCGCTCGGCATCCGCATCATCGGCACGGAAGAGAATCCGCACGGCCTCGGCCCCAACGCCGAATCCATCCGCGAGCGGTGCGAGGTGACGCTCGCGAAGATGAGCTTCGACGGCTGCGCCGACGGCCTGGTGGAGGTGCTGCGCTCACGAGGCCGGCATTCCCCCACGGACGTCGTGATTGCCGGCTGCGAGACACACGTGTGCCTCATGCAGACCGCGCACGGCCTGCAACGCGCCGGGTTCGGCGTCTGGGTGGCCGCGAACGCCTGCGGCACGCGCTTCCCCGTCGACCACGACCTGGCATCGGGACGCCTGCGTCAGTCCGGCGTCATCCTGGCGAGCGTCGAGATGATCGCGTTCGAGTGGCTGCGCAGCTGCGAGCACGAGCGCTTCCGGGCGGTGCTCGACATCCTCAAGAGCCCGCCGGACTGACAGGGCGGCGGCTTGCCGTTCATGTGATAGCGGCTTCGTGGCGCAGGGCCTCTGCTGTGCGCCCGAACAAGGCAGAGTGTCGTCCACCTTGAGAATCCGCTCGACCGAATCACGACAAACTGCGACCGTCAGGTGACGCCCTCGCGGAACACGGCTCGATGTACGCTGAAGCAGTCAAGACAGACCGTGTCAGGAACATGCCGGTCCTCATGCCTCTTAACGAACTTGCGAAGTACTGAGTTGCCGGGCTCAGGCCCGCTTATATTCGCGCACGACACCTTGCGGCCTCCGCAGCACATCACCGTGCGCCGATGCCCGCCAAGCCAGCTAGCGCGTTTGGGTGGCCAACAGCATGCGGCGTCTCCTCCGTTACTGCCGCCGCCCGCGCAACCGGGGCAATCCGCCGCGAGCCCGCGACGATCCGTGATTTTCAATGGGCGGCTCGAGACGTAGGTAAACGTGTTTAGGCCGGCCGTCAGGCCAAATGGATCGCTCTCGATGTAGCGACCTATGGCAGGGTCGTAATCGCGGAAGTAGTTGTAATGCGCAGTCGACATCGAGATTCCTTGCCGCTTAACACCGCCTCCTTATCTTCCGCGCTTCACTAAGATCATTGGTGATTTCAGCGACCACACGACATAAATGATAAGTGCCCCAAACATAAGAAACGCAAGGGCCGCGTATACCACGGCGGAGCCTGCGAAGAACCCCACGAGAATCAAGACAAACTCCGCTGAGGACACAAATCGCTTTGCATTGCTATTTTCGACGCGCAAGATCGCCCCACAGGTCTGACATGTGAAGTCGCTCGAGAACATCGGTCGTTGAGTTTCCTGTCCGCAACTTGCACATTTGGCCTTCATTTCGAGCACCCCTGTCGCCGCTCATCGCAGCCCTTCTTGCACTCATTCCACAAGTAGAGGCTGCACCCGAATCCAAAGCCAGGAAGACCCGGAAGGCCCGCCCCTTCTGAGATCACGAGAATGCTCGCACTGGCGAAGCCACATGCGAGCGTCACGGACCATTTGCATTTCCGCTCGCAGTCGCCTTGAGGGGTCAGCTCATACCAAATCTGATATGCAACATCACCGGGATCGCGTCCGGGCCAAGGAAGATTGCCCGAATCGTCAGCGGGAGGTTCTCGTAGTCCCTTGGGATCAAAGAGGCGGAGTGGGTTACCCCTAACATACTCATAGGTATCGATCCCGCCCTTCAGCCCAATTGGATCGCTCTGAACATACCTCCCGATTGCAGGGTCGTAATCCCTGAAGTAGTTGTAATGCGTCCCCGTCTCTTGATCGAAGTATGGAATTCCCCCGTTTCCCCGGACACATCTGATGATGCCAAACTGGCAATTGGAGGTGTTCGATGGCAACGAAGCAAAGACGGAAGTTTACGGCCGAGTTCAAGCGCGAGGGAGTGAACTCACACAGCAACCTGGACGATCGGTGTCGGCGGTTGCGCGTGAGCTTGGCGTGGAGCGTTCGGTCCTGAAGGGGTGGGTGGACAACTTCGCGGCAGGTCGATACGAGAAGGACCGGGCATTGCCGTTGAAGGCTGCGCAGCGCTGGAGAACGAGCAGCTTAGGCGAGAGTTGGCGAAAGTTCGAATGGAGCGCGACATTCTAAAAAAGCGCTGGGCTACTTCGCGAAGGAACCAACGTGAGGTATGTGTTTGTAGCCCGCTATCGGCCGGTGTGGCCGACCCGGATGATGTGCCGCTTGCTCGAGGTGTCGTCGAGCGGGTTCTACGAGTGGCTTGGACGCTCGCCGAGCGTGCGCTCGATCGCCAACGCGGGCTTGCTGGTGCTGATCCGGGAAAGCTTCGCCTTGAGTCACCAGACCTACGGCTCGCCGCGGGTCTGGAAGGACATGGTCGTCGCAGGCCAATCCTGCAGCGAGAATCGAGTGGCGCGACTGATGCGAGGGGCTGGCATGAGCGCGCAGCCCAAGCCGCGGCGCATGCCTGCCGACATTGGATTGCGTCCGGAACACAGCATCGCACCGAACGTGTTGGAGCGAGACTTCGCCGCTGCTGCTCCGAACCGGAAGTGGGCAGCCGATTTCACCTACATCTGGACGGGCGAGGGCTGGTTGTTCCTGGCCGTTGTGGTGGATCTGTTCAGCCGGCGCGTGGTCGGCTGGTCTATGCAACCCACCCTGACCGCGCAACTGGTGCTGGACGCGTTGATAATGGCGCTGTGGCGACGCGGCAAACCTTCGGAGCTTTGCACCATTCCGACCAGGGCAGCCAATACACCAGCGAGGACTTCCAGCGCCTGCTGTCGGCCGAGGGCATCACCTGCAGCATGAGCAAGCGCGGCGACTGTTGGGACAACTCCGCGGTCGAGAGCTTCTTCGCCTCGCTCAAAAAGGAACGTGTCTATCGCAGGACGTACGCCACGCGCGAAGTGCGCGCGCCGACATCTTCGACTACATCGAAGTGTTCTACAATTCCCGGCGCCGACATTCGACGCTTGGGCAGGTCAGCCCGATGGAGTTCGAACGTACTCATGCGGGCTTAGCGTAGTGTCCGGAGAAGCGGGGGAATTCCAGTTGTTGGCGTAAGTGTAGTCGACCACCTGCCCGCCGGGCGTGGTGAGGCGCAGAAGCTGGCCGGCGGCGTTCCAGGCGTAGGCCACGCCCTGCGTGAGCCCGGCCACGGTCTGGGACTTGGAGGTGACGCGCCCGCGCAGGTCATAGGCCCAACTCGTGGTCCCCGTGCGATCGGCAAGGCTGCACAGGCGCCCGATGCCGTTGGCGCACGTGTCGTAGCCGTAGGAGACGGTCTCGTCGGGGTACGAAATCAGCGTGATGCGATTGAGTTCGTCATAGGTGTAGGCGGCCTGGACGCCTCGCGCATCGAGCCGGGACTTGAGGTTCGAGGCCGCATCGTAGCTGAACCCGGTGCTGCCCGTGTCGGGGCTGGACTGCGCGAGCATCTCCCCATGCCCGTTCACGGCGTAGCTCGTCGCGAGTCCCTTGGAGTCCGTCACCTGCGTGAGCTGGTCCTGGCCGTTGTAGGCGTAGCGCGTGGGAGAGGCGGCCCCGTTGAACGGGTCGCGAACCTCCGTCAGGTGGTCGCGGGCATCATAGAGCTGCGCAGTCGTGCGGCCCAGGGGATCGAGAGTCGAGACGAGGTTGTTGTTGGCGTCGTAACCCTGCTGGGTGACCTGGGAGGCAGGGGTAGTGCCGCCGATGTCGCGGTAGAGCCTGCCCAGAGAGTCGAATTCGCGGGTGTGAGCACGGGCCAATGTGTTGCCCACGTCGTACGCCTGCTCCGCGGTGCGATTGCCGGCCCCATCCAGCGTATAGGCGATGCGGTTGCCAAGGCCATCGCGCATCGATACCAGCCGGTGCGCATCGTCGTAGCCGTACTCGATGAAGCTCGCATCCGGCAGCGTCACCTTCACGAGCTGGCCGGTGAAGTCGTGGTCGTACGTGGTGGTCTCGAAGCCCGTGGCGATGCTGCCCACCGCCCGGCTCCTGAGCCAGCCGCGCGGCCCATAGGCAAGCACGGTTTCCAGACCGTTGGCATCGACCAGGCGCGCCAGGCGCCCGGCGCCGTCGTAGTGCGTGAATTGCGTCGCGTGGCCCCGGGCGTTGGTGATCGAGGCAGGATCCCCCGCGCGGTAGTTGCCGGCCGGGTCGGCGGCGGCGTAGTAGGCGTTCGTGGTGGTATCGAGCACGTCGGTGCGCGGGCCGTCCAGGGAGGTGACCTGCCCCTGGGCGTTGTAGGCGTAACTCCAGATGCGGGCGGCTCCATCAGGCACGGCGGCGAAACCGGAGTCTCCCGTCGGGTCGGTTGTCGCCTGGAGCGATTTCGCGCACACCAGCGCGCTGCTCGCGCCTGCCGGGGCGCAGTTGCTCCCAGGCTCACCGTGATAGGCGAACGTCGTGATGCGTAGCGGCTCGGCCACCCGCTTCTTCACCCGCATCGTCGCGTGCCATTCGGTCTCGATGGTCCGGGTGGCGTTCGTTACGACCCTTGCCGTGCAAGTCCCGCTGGAACTCAGCCCTTCGGTGCGCCGGGTCTCCAGGTTGCGGGCCGCATCGAACGCGTAGCAGGTGAGGTTCCCCTTGGCATCGATATAGCTCTTGATGTTTCCGTTCGAATCATAGGCGGTGGATGCCCGCGGCTGGCCAGGCGTATCGACATGGGTTCTCCTGGCGACGCCCTGCACGAACGCGTGTCCAACTGCGCGCACCGTGCCCATCGTGTCCTGGATGCGCGAACTGGTTGCGGAGTCGTAGGTCACCCGCTCGATCTCGACGTTGCCCAGGCGGCCGGAGGTCATGGCCCGGCCAGAGGCGTCGTACTCGTAGAAGGACGAATGAGCCTCGCCGGGGAGCGACAGGCGGCCGTCGTCGCTGCCGGTCAGGTAGTGCGGTCGATTGACCCCTTGCGTGCGACCGGGCTCGTTGTAGAAGAAGGTCTTGGTCTCCCCCGCCGGATTGCCCTCGACCGGGTAGGTGACGCTCGCCAGATCCAGGTTGGCATCGACCGTGTACAGGGTGTGCCGGCCGGTCGGATCCGTCACCTGCCTCAGGAACCCGGACTTGAGATAGTCAAGACGCAGGGACCTTCCCAGGTGGTCCTCGACCCTGATGAGCAAGCCCGGAGGAACGGGCAGCGGGTCGTCCAGGTAGGCCGGTCCGTCCGCACCGCCCAGGACGCCGGAACTGTAGAAGAGCGTGGTTGCACGACCCTCGCGATCGACGAGGGAGATCAGTCTCCCGCTCGAATCGTAGTTCTCCACCTGCTCATCGCTCGTGGTGAGCTTCCAGCCGCCGGCCGTCTTCTCCAGGCGATCCTTGGCATCGAGATCGCCCGTCCACATCCCGAGTCCGCTTCCCCGGTAGCGCAGCATCTTCCCGTCATGGCGGTCGAGCATCGCCTCGCCCCAGGGCAGCTCACGGATTCCGCGCTGCCACGTGTGGGTCCAGCGGGCTCCGACCACGTTGCGATCACCCCCCGACTGGGAGTTGTAGTAGCGCACGAACTCCAGCGCGCTCGCACCCGCCCGCTCGGAATCGACTTCGCGCCGGAACTTGTTTCCTGTCGCGGTGTTGATTGGCTTATTCGTGTTCATCGGCTGCCCGGGATTGCAGTGCGGGCAGGGATCGTCGGGCCCTCTGTTCTTCGAGAGCGGTTCGGTGTCGCTTTCGTTGTGGCCGCACCAGGTCGAATGCGGCTCGCTGCCGCTCAACCACAGAGACCCATCGCTGTCCTTGAGAGTGACGGCGATTCCGACCCCCGGGACGGTCCCGATTTGCTCCTGACACCAATAACCCACGGCATTCTGGAACGTCACCGAGCATCGCTGGGAGATGTTCGTGTAGATCATCGTGCAGCTGACGCTTGAGACACCGCCGCATTCGGGGTGCGCCTGCGCGTAGCCCTGGTAGTAGGAGAGAACCGCCGCAATGGCGCTTGGCGCGCGGTAAGGGTAGGCCTCCCACAGGGGACAACTCTCCACCACCGGCTTCGCCAATGCAGTCGGTCCCATTGCGGCCAATGCAATGACCAACGCAAGGCGTGTTGCCTTGCGAACGACGTTGTCGGAAATCATGGCGGCGCGCCTCGTGCGGCCGCCCGACGGAACCGGTGGCCTTGTTATATGATAATCCTGTATTGCTAAACATTATCATATGCACTTGGGGCGAACAACTGCCTCCCGAGGATGCGTTGCCGCGTGAACTTCCCTGAGTTTCAGTATGCAAACGTGTGTATAGATCTGCGTGGTCGACAGGTCGGCGTGCTGTTCAGTTCGCTCTACAGCAACCGGGGCAGCCATTACTGGCGCACGCCAGAAACCGGCGGCAAAGGGGACAAAGCCAACCCCACCCAGTTCGGGCGGGCGATGGGATTGCGAGACGCACGTCTGCCTGATGCAGACGGCGCACGGCCTTCAACGCTCCGGGTTCGGCGTGTGGGTGGCCGCGAACGCCTGCGGAACCCGGTTCCCCGCCGATCACGACCTGGCACTGGGGCGCCAGCGCCAATCGGGCGCGGTGCTGGCGAGCGTCGACAGCCGCTACAAGTGAAATATCGCCGGTCTGGCGCCGAGGCGACTTGTCGACCTACCATGAACCCCTGGTGCAAGACCGTCTTGAAGTCTCTCATCGCGCCGATCGGCGCGGACAATCATTGCCATTTGCGTGAGTGCAATTCCCGCCCCCATGAGAAGCGCCGAGGTTCGCGAAACAGGAAAATTCGGGCCGCCGTCCCCGGCGGCGGCAATCGTGAAGGCAGGCCAGGGCGCCGGGCCCGCGGTCTCGTCCGTGCTCGACCAGGCGGGCCAGAGGGAAACAGCCGACCGGTTGCTCGCCGCGCTGCGCGGGGAGGAATTCGTCCTGTATGCACAACCGATCCTGCCGGCAACGCGCGACGCGAAGGATCCGCCGTACCAGGAAATCCTCGTGCGCTTCCTCGAGGAAGAGGAGAAGCTCCTGCCGCCCGGAAGCTTCTTCCCGGTTCTCGAGGAATTCCGGCTCATGACCCTCCTCGATCGCTGGGTGGTCAACCGGACCATCCGGTGGCTGCGCAAGCAACGCACCCCGGCTGCCGCGCCCCGCAACGCGATCAACCTGCACGTCGATACCGTGCTCGACGTCTCGTTCGGCTCGTACATCGCGAGACAGGTCGAGGCCGGCGGCGTGAGCGGGGCCACGCTTTCGTTCGAGGTTGCGTGGGAGGTCGCGCTCGCGCATCTGGACCGGGTTCGCACGCTGTTCGACGAACTGCGTCCGCTGGGCTGCACCTTTTCCCTCGCGTCGTACGCCGGTGGGGCAGCGGCGCATCTGGTGCTGACGGCGCTCGCGCCGGACTTCGTCAAGATCAGTGGTGACGTCATCGTCCGGATGGACCGCGACGCCCGGGCTGCGGCGACGGTTGAACGAATCTGCACCCACTGCGGGGAACTGGGCATCCGCACGATCGCCCAGTACATCGAGACTGCGCGATCCCTGGCGATGGCACGGAAGGTCGGTGTCGATTTCGTCCAGGGATTCCTGATCGGCCGCCCTGCCCCGCTCGTTTGACGGGGCCTGCCGCGCCGGCGCCACCCGGTTGCGTCAACCGATGTCGAAGGTGACTCCCTGGGCCAGCGGCAGCTCGCGCGAGTAGTTCACGGTGTTCGTGGCGCGCCGCATGTAGGCCTTCCAGGCGTCGCTTCCGGATTCGCGCCCGCCGCCCGTCTGCTTCTCGCCCCCGAATGCCCCGCCGATCTCCGCCCCGCTTGGGCCGATGTTCACGTTGGCGATCCCGCAGTCGCTGCCGGTCGCGCAAAGAAAGCGCTCGGCTTCCCCGAGGTCGCGGGTGAAGATGCTGGAGGCCAGGCCCTGCGGCACGTCGTTCTGGATCGCGATGGCCTCGTCCAGGTCGCGCCAGGGCACGACGTGCAGGATCGGGGCGAAGGTCTCGCGCCGCGCCACTTCGCCCTGCGCGGCCGCCTCGCAGATCGCCGGCGTCACGTACCAGGCGTCGGGGGCACCGGGCATTTCCCGCCGGGCACCGCCGAACACGACAGCCCCTTCGGCGCGCGCGCAATCGAGGGCTTGCTGCATCGCCTCGAAAGCGGAGCGATCGATGAGTGGGCCAACGAGCACGCCGGCGTCGAGCGGATTGCCCACGGGTAGGCTCGCGTAGGCGCGCTTCAGGCGACCGACGAGATCGTCCCGGATGGACTCGTGCACGATGAGCCGCCGCAAGGTCGTGCAGCGCTGGCCGGCCGTGCCGACTGCGGAAAACGCGATGCCGCGAACGGCGAGATCGAGGTCTGCGCTGGGCGAGACGATTGCGGCGTTGTTCCCGCCAAGCTCCAGGATCGAGCGCCCGAAACGGGCGGCGACTCGCGGGGCCACCGCGGCCCCCATGCGCGTGCTGCCGGTCGCGCTCACCAGGGGTACACGGGCGCTGTCAACCAGGGCCGAAGCGGTCGCGGCGTCGCCCAGCACCAGCGCGCCAATGTCCTGCGGCGCCTCCGGGAATTCGGCGAGCGTCCGCTTCCAGAGAGCGTGGCAGGCAAGCGCCGTGAGCGCTGCCTTCTCGGAAGGCTTCCACACCACCGCGTCGCCACACACGAATGCGAGCGCCGCGTTCCACCCCCAGACGGCCGCGGGGAAGTTGAAGGCCGTGATCACGCCGCACACACCGAGCGGGTGCCACGTTTCCATCATTCGGTGGCCCGGCCGCTCCGAGACGATGGTGAGTCCGTGCAGCTGTCGCGACAGGCCCACCGCGAAGTCGCAGATGTCGATGATCTCCTGCACCTCGCCGCCGCCCTCGGCGAGGATCTTCCCCGTCTCTATCGAGACCAGCTCGCCCAGCTCGTCCTTGTGACCGCGCAGGCGCTGCCCGAATGCGCGCACCACCTCGCCGCGCCGCGGCGCAGGGACGATGCGCCAGTCCAGGAAGGCGCGGTGCGCCCGCTCGATGGCGCCGGCGGCCTCGGCCGCCGTTGCGCCCCGAAGCGCCGCGAGGACTTCCCCGGTAATGGGCGTGCGCGCAACGATACCCTCCCCGGCAACCGCCGCGAGATCGACGCCGAGGGAACTCGCGAGCGAGCGGGCGCGCTCAGGCAGCGCGCCGGGTGTCGGCCAGGCCATGGTGGTCTCCGGGTTGGTTCGCGGCCTCGCCAGCGTAATGGCGCCCGAAGCGATTGGCGAGGAAATCCTCGAGCGAGGCCTCCTCCTGGCGCACGAAGCCGCGCGAGGCAAGCTTGCCTTCGCGCTGAAGGTCCACCATCGCGCAGATGCCCGCGGCCGTGGTGAGCTGGATCGCCGACAGGAGCCGCCCGTTCACGCGCTTGGCGTAGATCTTGCGCACGAAGGTCTCCTGCGTGAGCCGGCCTTCCTTGTGGCCGGTCACGGTCACGAAGACGATGACCAGGTCCTGCGTCGTCATGGGAATGGCGGCCTCGAACACGTCCTTGAGCACGCCGCGCTGCTGGCCCAGGCGCAGGTCGCGGATGAGGATCTTCACGATGTCGCGGTGGCCGGGGTAGCGCACCGTCTTGTAGTTGAGGTTCTCGACGCGCCCGCCCAGGGTCTCGCAGAGCGTTCCCAGGCCCCCGGAGGTGTTGAACGCCTCGTAGGTCACGCCGTCCAGGGAGAACTCCTCCCTTTCCTCGAGCGCGGGCACCTCGCGCACCGCACCGTCGATGATGGCCTCGCACGGATTGCAGTACTCGTTGATGAGGCCATCGGTGCTCCAGGTGAGGTTGTACTTGAGGGCATTGCTCGGAAAGATCGGCAGCGCGCCCACGCGCATGCGGACATCGCGAAGGCTATCGAACCCGAGCGTCGCGCTGTGCGCCGCAATCGAGATGAAGCCGGGCGCCAGGCCGCACTGCGGCACGAATGCGGTCTCGGCCCCTTCGGCGAGCTTCTTCACCACGCGCGTGGACTCCACGTCCTCGGTGAGGTCGAAGTAGTGCACGCCCGCCTTGCGAGCGGCACGCGCCACGAGCGGCGTAAGGAAGTACGGGCATGCAGAGATCACGGCGTCCTTACCCAGCAGGACGGGTGCCAGCTCGTGGTCGTCGCCGAGCGCGCACGCGTGCGTGCTGAAGCCCGCCTTCTCGAAGGGGACGAGCCGCTCGCGGTCCTGCTCGACGATCGTCACGTCGTAGTCGCCCGTCTGCGTGAGTAGCGACACGATGGCCTCCCCGATCTTTCCCACCCCCGCCAGCACCACCCTGGATTTCGCCATGATCGCCTCCGCTATGTCTGCGACGGCGAATCTAGCAGGTAGCACTGTCAGAGTGAAGCCATCATATTGACGTTCCAGCTACCATTTTGCTACATTATGACGACTCCATGCGACGAACTGTCACAACCGACGACCCGGACCGCAAGCTCCTCGCCCTCCTGCGCGAGGACGGGCGGATGAGCACAGCGGCGCTGGCCCGCAAGCTGGGCGTGGCGCGCACCACCGTCGTCGAGCGGATGAAGCGCCTGGAGCGCGACGGGATCGTGGCGGGCTATACGGTGCGCATGCATTCTCGCGTGCGGGGCCGGATGCTTCGCGTCCATGTCCTCCTGAGCATCGATCCCAAGAAGGGAGAAGCGGTGGTGGAGGCGCTGCGCGCCATTGCGCAGGTGCGGGGCGTCTATGCGATCAGCGGCGCCTTCGACAACCTGGTGTTCGTGGAAGGCGAGACGACGCAGGAGATCGATCGCGTGCTCGATGCGATCGGAGCGCTCCCGGGCGTGGGCAAGACGCAGAGCTCGCTCGTGCTGTCGGTCAAGTTCGACCGACACTAGCCCGCCGTATCGGTGCCGCGACCGCGCGTAGATGAAAAGGCATTCCAGCCCTGCCGGACGGCCAGTGCGAAAGGCGCTTTCCCTTTCGCTGCTGTGCGGGCTCTTCGCGGCCAGTCTGCCTTCGCCCGGCGAAGAACGCGTCGTCACGATGGGAAGGCAGCGCGCCGCCAGCCTTGCAGCCGAATGGAAGGTGGGCGAAGTGAACCATCCGCTGCTGGGGCCCATCACGTTCGCGGTCCAGGCGCAGGCCGTCACCACGCTCGCGCGAGGCGGGAAGATCCTCTCGACGGCCCACGTTTCCTGCCAGAAGGGCCAGGGGACGATCGCGATCGAATTGAGCAACGCGCCCGAATCGGACCCCGCCGACGGCTTGCGGCCGATGGAAGTGCCGCGCCTGGTCTGCAACAGTCCGAGCCCCGCGGCCGACGGCAGCCTGGTGAAGAGCGCCGTTGCCGCGAAATGGGAGATCGGCGTCCTGGGCGATACGTTGGCCCGCGGGTTGTCACCTTCCGCGTTGCGCGGGTGTGTTTCGATCGACGTGCTGCAGAATGTCGCGCTGACCCCGAGCGCTTCCCGCGAGAGCCAGCGGATCGCCATGGAACTCACGCCCTACAGCAGGGAGCTGGAAGCGGTATTCGCGGCGTGCGGGGAGACGACCGCGCCCGCGCCTTCGGAGCGCCCTCCTGTCGCCGATGCCCGGTGGAAGCCCGCTCGCACGGCTGAAAAGGGCAGGACAAACGTGCGCCAGGCGGCCAGTGCCGATTCGCACCTGGTCATCCAGCTCGCCCCCGGAACGAAAGTTGTCGTCCAGCGCGCATCGGCGCAATGGTGGAAGGTGAAACCGCGCAGCGGCCCGGGCTTCAGCGGCTACGTCCGGCAGGACCGCCTCGCATTCGACTAGCGGCCTTGCGCAGTCCGCGCGTTTCTCCGGGCGCCTCAGGTCGGCAGCGCGACCTGGTGATCGACGCTGAACTGGTAATCGCGGAATACGTGCTCGGCCGTGAGCAACTGCCAGGTGCCGTCGGCGAGGCGGCGCGACGTGTCCTTGAGCCGGTACACGTAGTGCCCGCACGTCCAGCAGTCGAAATTTCGCATCTGGGTGCAAAGGCAGGTCTTGTCCTTCACCGAGACCTTCTTCGCTTCCGGATGGGCTTCCACCTCCCGGTTGTAGGCGTTGATGTAGGCGCAATTTCCCTTGTTGTCGAGGAGGTACCCGTACGCCTCGCAGTTGGGCCGGATGCCGTCGCCGATCGCCGGGCTCGTCGTGAGCATGCGCATCGGGTATCCCGTCGGGGAAATGGTATTGACCACAACCTGGTCTTCCGTCGACTTGAAATACTCCTGCTTCACCTTGTCCGGCAGCCCGCATTCCCGGGTCACGGTGAAGCGCGTGGCCACCTGCACCGCCGCGGCGCCGGTCTCGAGGTACGACACCGCGTCGCTCCCGGTGAAGATGCCGCCTGCCGGAATGAGCGGTATGTCCAGCGCCTGTTCCTTCAGATACGCCTGGATCTCGTTCACGATGGTGCGCAGGTCGTACGTGTTCCAGTCCTCGGCGCCGAACCCCAGGTGGCCGCCGGCCAGCGGCCCCTCCACGACGATGTAGTCGGGCAGCCGCCCGATTCTCGCGTTCTTGCGCAGGAACAGCTGCAGCGCGCGCAGCGACGACACGATGATGCCGAGCTTGGCGTCGCGAAAGCGCGGGTGCTCTTCCATCATCGCGAACGAGTTGAGGTGCAATCCCGCGCTCAGCGTGATGCCGTCGATGCCGGCATCGAGGGCGGCCGTGAGGCGCACCTTCAGCGTTTCCCGCGGCGCGTTCATCGTCAGCTTTTCCATGCAGTTGACGAAGATCATCCCCTCGCCGCGCTTCGCCTCCATCGTCCGCCCGACGTGGTTGTGCGTCGCCTCGACGAGGCGGTCGAGGTTGAACAGCACGGCCGACTTGTCGCTGTTGGCGACGTTGTACTTGTAGAGCTTCTGCTTTTCCGCGACGAAGCCGGTGTTGAAGCGGCGATCGGAAACCGTCTGCACCATGGCGTCGGAGATATGGCCGATGCCGCCCAGGCGCGCGACTTCGAGCGCAAGGCCGGCGGTCGAGATGTCGACCCCCATGCCCCCGCAGACGATCGGGACCAGCTCCCGCGTTCCGAAGCGCAGGCGAAAATCGTTCACGCGTTGCATCGTTATTCCCCTGGTCACTCCGGATGGGCCGAAAGTCGGGCCGGAACAAAGCCGGCCACGCACTCGGCGGCACGAACCGCAGTATTTTGGATTACGCCGTGTTGGTCAACCGACGCATCCGGAAATCAGCACCCCGGCGCGGGCGCCGTGATGCGCCGCGGATCGTTCGAGCCGTGGAAGCGGTTGGCCCCCATGGGGTTGCCGCCGAGCGCGGTTTACCAGCGCAGCAGACGAGGGCCAGCCACCCAGCCGGCCAGCGCCGGGATCACGATGCCGAGCGGGTACCAAACGGCGAGGAACGGTGGCGCCATTTCCGGGCAGTGCAGGCAGTAGACGAGCGCGCCGGCCGAACCTGCGAGGAGCCCGGAGAACGCGCCCGCCAGCGCCAGTCGCGTGGGCGCCAGGCCTCCCATGGCCCAGAAAGTCCCGACGAAGACCGGCCCCGACAGCAGGGCGATGTTGAGTGGGCACACTGCCCAGGAATTGCCGAACAGCAGCGAGCCCCGCTCCGCTGGGGAAGCGGTTGCAAGGACGACGACGGCCAGGGCCCACATGCCCGCAACTGGTATCGCGATCACAGCCCCGGCATGGCCCAGGCCCGCGCCGGGACGCGAGAGCCTCGACACGGCAATGAGGGCGACGAGAAGCAGCGCGAGCGGCAACGCGAGCTTGACCCAGAACATCGGCAGGCGCGTGGCCGAAGCCAGGTCGGGTCGCACACCCAGGAGGGCCACCATGAGCGCGACAGCGCCCGCGATTCCCCACCCCAGTGCGAGCGCGTAGCGCCGCCGCAGGATGCCCGGCTTCACGGGCGGGGCATTTCTCGCGAGCATGTCAATCAGGTCATCGGTCTGCATCGTTCACTCCCGGACAAACGCGGCCAGCACTTTCAGCCCTCGGTGCACGCCGATCTTCACCGCGGATTCCGACAGCCCCGTGAGCTTCGCGGTCTCCGCCACGGACCGTCCCTCGATCTTCACGTGCAGGATCGGCAGCCTCTGGCGGTCGGGCAATCGCGACAGCAGTGCGCCGAGATCACGCCGCGCGTCCCGCGCCTCGACGTCGGAGGCGGCCAGCAATTCGTCCTCGTCGCCGAGCGGGACGTCCAGCGCCTCGCGACCCGAGCGCCGGCGCAGGAAGTCGATCATCTTGTAGCGCGCGATGGCGTGCGCCCACGCTGTCAACGGCTGGGATGCGTCGTAGGTGTGGCGCTGGTTGTGTACGGCCAGCAGCGTTTCCTGCACCAGATCCTCCACTTCGTCGGGCACGCGCGTGAGCCGCCCCCTCAGGAACGCGCGAAGGAACGCCCCCAGCGCCTTGAGGAATGCGTGGTATGCCTCGCCTTCTCCGGAGAGCCCGCGGATCAGGAGGTCCTTCAGATGGTCTTCCTGTGCGCTCACGCGCTCCCCGCTCCTCTTATTCGCGCGCGGCGGCTCATCGGTTACAGGTCGCGCGATTTTCCCGCCGGAACAGGGGATTCTGCCCGACCCCGTAACCAGGCGCCAATACGGCGCGAACTACCTGTCGGGCCGCACTGTCCGGAACGCTTCGAATGCCGGGCGAGCGGCGCCTCCCAACCAACCCGAAGGAGCTTACCGATGAATTCCCGAAATCTCGCCATCACCGCCATCGCGCTTGCCACCCTCACGGCAGGCGTCGCGAACTCCGCCGACATGGACAAGAAGGACATGAAGTCTGACGCGACGGAGAAGTGCTACGGCGTCTCGATGGCCGGCAAGAACGACTGCGCCGCCGGACCCGGCACCACCTGTGCCGGCACCTCGAAGAAGGACTACCAGGGAAATGCCTGGAAGCATGTCCCGAAGGGCACCTGCACGAGCATCAAGACCCCGAACACAATGGGTTCGCTCGCTCCCCTCAAGGCCTAGCATCCCTCAGCACTCCGACACCATGGCTCCCGATCTTACCGCCGGGCTGGGACTCAAGCCCCAGCACTACGAGGAGGCGCGGGCCTGCCCGGCGGATGGGCTATGGTTCGAAGTGCATCCCGAGAACTATCTCGTCGACGGCGGGCCGCGGCTGGGCTGGCTTCGCGCGATCCGCGAACGCCATCCCGTGAGCCTTCATGGGGTGGCGCTCTCGCTGGCGGCCGACGCGCCGCCCGATGCACGGCACCTGCAACGCCTTCGCGCGCTCGCCGATCATATCGAGCCCGCGCTCGTCTCCGAGCATCTCGCGTGGTCCACGTGGCGCGGGGCTTACCATCCGGACCTGCTGCCTTTCCCGCGCACGAGCGAGGCGCTGGCGCGCGTCTGCGCCAACGTCGCCGCTGCCCAGGACGCGCTCCGCAGGCGGATGGCGGTCGAGAATCCCTCCCACTACCTGCACATCGACGGGCACGAGTGGAGCGAGATCGATTTTCTCACGGAGCTCTCGCGCCGCACCGGCTGCGGGCTCCTGCTCGACGTGAACAACGTCTTCGTGAGCGCTTCCAACACGGGATTCGCGGCCGAAGCCTACGTGGATGCCTTCCCGGGTGATCCCGTGATGGAAATCCACCTCGCCGGTCATTCGCGGGACGCCCTGCTGGGTGAACGGCTGCTCGTCGATTCGCACGACGCACCCGTGAGCGAGCCCGTGTGGGCGCTTTACCGGCGCCTGGTTTCCCGTATCGGGGCGCGTCCGACCCTCATCGAGCGCGACGACCAGGTCCCTTCATTCGCGGAGCTGCTTGCCGAGCGCGGGCGTGCCCATGCCGCGCTTGAAGTGCCCGCGGCGAGGGCTGCCTGATGCCCGCCAGCGCCTCGGTCCCGCTCTGGCGCTTCCAGGATGCGTTCGCGCGCGCGCTCGTGCCCGGATCCGCCCCGGCCGACGCGATCGTGGCGGGGATCGTGGCGCAACCGGCCTTCGCCCTCTACCGCAACACGGTGATGAAAGGGTGCATCGACGCCCTGCAGGCAAGCTTCCCTGCGGTGGCACGACTGGTGGGCGAGGAATGGTTTCGCGCCGCAGCCGCCGTGTACGTGGCGGGCGAGCCGCCGATGGAGCCGTCGCTCCTCGCCTACGGAGCTACGTTTCCGGCTTTCCTGGACGGGTTCACGCCGGCCGCGGAACTCACCTACCTGTCCGGCGTGGCGCTTCTCGACCGGCACTGGACCGAAGCGCACGTCGCCACCGACGCGCCGGTGCTCGGGCGGGCAGCTCTCGCAAACCTCGATCCCGAGACGCTGGCGGGCGCGGTGCTGCATCCCCACCCCGCTGCGCGGTGGGCGTGGTTTGCGGATACGCCGGTCTACACGATCTGGCGCCGCAATCGCGAGGAGAGCGGCTCCGAATGCGGGATCGACTGGCGGGGCGAAGGCGCCGTCATCACGCGGCCGGTCGATGCCGTGCGCTGGAACGCAATCGACGCCGCGAGCTGGCGGTTTCTGGACACATGCGCGAAGGGCATGCCGGTTGCGCAGGCGATCGAAGCGGCGCTCGAAGTCGACAGGAACGCGAACCTCGTGCGACTCGTCTCGACGTTGCTCGACGCCGGTGCCTTCGGCCGGCTCGCCCTTTCCACGGACAACCCATCCTTGAGGCATCTTCCATGAACCGCGTCGCCGCCGTCGCCGCACCTTCCACCGCCGGCCCTCGTTCCTCCTGGAACCGCATCGCCGAGGCGATTTCCGGCTTCGTGAGCGACGGGCTTCTCGCCTTGTTCGCCCGCTTCGCGCTGGGTTCGATCTTCTTCCTGTCGGGGCGGACCAAGGTCGAGGGTTTCCTCACCGTGACCGAAGGCGCCTTCACGCTCTTCCGCGAGGAGTACAAGGTGCCACTCCTGCCGCCGGAAATCGCGGCCCACCTCGCCGCCTACGCGGAGCACCTGCTTCCCGTGCTGCTTGTCCTGGGCCTCTTCACGCGGCTGTCGGCGCTGGGCCTGCTGGGAATGACGACGGTGATCCAGGCCTTCGTGTATCCCGACGCGTGGCCCACTCACCTTTCCTGGGCGGCGCTCGCGCTCCTGCTCGTGGGGCGCGGGGCGGGACCGACTTCCCTCGACCATGCGCTGGGGATTCGGTAGAAGGGCGGCAACAGCCCGTCGAGCCGCCGTGGTCCCGATACTTTCGACCGGCTCCGTCCTGCCATCCGTGTTCGTTCCCGTCACGGACCGGAGCACCCCATGACACCGCGTCGCATGATGGCCGGAATCGCGAAGCCCGCGATCGCCCGCGAATAGCGCCGGAAGGCCGCTGCGCAGCGCTTGCCTCTCCCGGCCCCTGCGGGGCCCTTGTCACGGAACGGTCACACGGCCGCCGTAGAGTCCCGCATGTCAATCGACAGGACCGGGAGAAGCAAATGAAATCAGAAATTCTGGCGGCGGCCGCCCTCGTGGCGGCCACCATCGCACCCGCGGCATTCGCGACCGACATCACCGGTGCGGGCGCCACGTTTCCGTACCCCCTCTATGCGAAGTGGGCCGACGCGTACAGGAAGGCCACCGGTACGGCCATGAACTACCAGTCCATCGGCTCCGGCGGCGGTATCAAGCAGATCACCGCGAAGACCGTGGACTTCGGCGCCTCCGACATGCCGATGAAGCCCGAGGACCTGAAGAAGAACGGCCTGGTGCAGTTCCCCGCGATCATGGGCGGCGTGGTGCCCGTGTACAAGCTCGACGGGATCAAGCCCGGCGAGCTCAGGTTCACCGGCCCCCTCCTCGCCGACATCTACCTCGGCAAGGTGAAGAAGTGGAACGACCCGCAGATCGCGAAGCTCAATCCCGGCGCGAAGCTGCCCGGCAACGACATCGCCGTGGTGCACCGCTCCGACGGTTCCGGAACGACGTTCCTCTGGACCAACTACCTCTCGAAGGTGAGCCCGGAATTCAGGAGCGCCGTCGGCGAAGGCACGTCGGTCAAGTGGCCCGCGGGCGTGGGCGGCAAGGGGAACGAAGGCGTCGCCTCCTTCGTGCAGAAGATCAACGGCGCCGTCGGCTACGTCGAATACGCCTACGCGAAGCAGAACAAGCTCGCGCATGGCCAGATGCAGAACAAGGCGGGCAAGTTCATCCAGCCCGACGATGCCTCCTTCAAGGCCGCAGCCGCCGGCGCGGACTGGAAATCGGTCCCGGGGATGGGCGTCGTGCTCACCGACCAGCCGGGCGACAAGCTGGCCCGCCACCGGCGCTTCCTTCATCCTCATCCACGCGAAGCAGGAAAAGCCCGAAGCCGCCCGTGAAGTCCTCAAGTTCTTCGGCTGGGCCTTCAGCAACGGCGCGACGATGGCCGAGGAGCTGGACTACGTTCCCATGCCCGCCGCCGTCGTGAAGGAGATCCAGGCTTCCTGGAAGGGCATCACGGACGGTTCCGGGAAGGCCCTCAACTGAACCCGCTTCGACCCGGCCGGGAGGGCGCCCGTGCGCGCCGTATTGGATAATGCGGGATTCGCAGCCGCGGGGAATCCCTCCACGGAGGTGATCTCCCATCCGCCCGGGCCGCCCTTGCTTCGAAACAACGCGTTGATGGATGCGATCTTCCGGAACCTCACCCGGGTGTTCGCCTTTCTCGTCTTCAGCCTGCTCGCCGCAATCCTCGTTTCCCTCCTCGTCGGAAGCTCGCTCTCGTTGCAGAAATTCGGCCCGGGATTCCTGTGGAACTCGAACTGGGACCCGGTGCAGGAGGATTTCGGCGCGCTCGTTCCCATCGTCGGCACGCTGGTCACTTCGTTCATCGCACTCGCCATCGCCATGCCGGTGAGCTTCGGGATCGCGATCTTCCTCACCGAACTCTCACCGACGTGGCTGCGGCGGCCGCTCGGCACGGCCATCGAGATGCTCGCGGCGATTCCCAGCATCATCTACGGCATGTGGGGGCTCTTCGTATTCGCGCCCCTGTTCCAGGAATACGCGCAGCCCTTTCTCAACAGCGTGTTCGGCCCGATCCCGCTGGCAGGCGCCCTCTTCTCCGGGCCACCGCTCGGCATCGGCATGCTCACCGCCGGCATCATCCTCGCGGTGATGGTGATTCCGTTCATCACCGCGGTGATGCGGGACGTCTTCGAGCTGGTACCCCCGATGCTCAAGGAGTCGGCCTACGCACTGGGCTCGACCACCTGGGAGGTGGTCTGGGGCGTGGTGCTGCCCTACGCCCGGGTCGGCGTGATCGGTGGCTTCATGCTCGGCCTCGGACGCGCGCTCGGGGAGACGATGGCCGTGACTTTCGTCATCGGCAATGCTCACCGCCTGAACGTGTCGCTCTTCGCGCCGGCCAACTCCATC
Source organism: Betaproteobacteria bacterium (assembly GCA_016720855.1). NCBI lineage: Bacteria > Pseudomonadati > Pseudomonadota > Betaproteobacteria > Betaproteobacteria bacterium. Next base: position 1,555,419 of record JADKJU010000001.1, read on the forward strand.
GCCTCGGCGCTCGCCAACGAGTTCACCGAGGCGGTGGGCGACCTCTACACCTCCGCGCTCATCGAGCTGGGCCTCATCCTCTTCCTCATCACGACCATCGTCCTGTCGCTGGCCAAGTTGCAGCTGCTCCGCCTCGCCAGGCGCGAGGGGACGACCTCGTGAGGGACAACCCGACCTACCGCCGCCGCAAGCGCATGAATCGAATCATGATGGGCGTCTCCACGCTCGCGCTCGGCTTCGGGCTCTTCTGGCTGCTGTGGATCATCGGGGTCCTGCTATGGGAAGGCGCGCCGGCGCTCGAGCCCTCGCTCTTCATGCAGATGACGCCACCGCCCGGCGGCGACGGGGGCCTCGCCAACGCGATCTTCGGCAGCGTCCTGATGGCGGGCTCGGGCACCTTGATCGGAACGCCCGTCGGGATCCTCGCGGGAACCTACCTCGCCGAGTACGGCCGCCGCGGATGGCTTGCCCCCACCACGCGATTCATCAACGACGTGCTGCTCTCGGCCCCTTCGATCATCGTGGGCCTGTTCGTGTACACGGTGTACGTCGCCCGCGTGGGGCATTTCTCCGGATGGGCCGGGTCCGTTGCGCTCGCCATCATCGTGATCCCCGTCGTGGTGCGCACCACCGACGACATGCTCAAGCTCGTGCCCAACAGCCTGCGCGAGGCCGCGGCGGCGCTGGGCTGCCCCGCCTGGAAGATGATCACGATGGTTTGCTACCGGGCGGCGCGCGCCGGCATCCTCACCGGGATCCTGCTCGCCATCGCGCGCGTGTCGGGGGAGACGGCGCCGCTCCTGTTCACCGCGCTCAACAACCAGTTCTGGTCGGCGGACATGAACCGGCCGATGGCCAATCTCCCTGTCGTCATCTTCCAGTTCGCCATGAGTCCCTACGAGGATTGGCATCGCCTCGCCTGGGGAGGGGCGGCCTTCATCACCCTGCTCGTGCTCGGCCTCAACATCGCCGCGCGGGCCCTGTTCTCGAGGAAATAGCGATGCCCGACACGGCCACCGCCATCGATTCGACCCCGAAGCTCAAGGTTCGGAGCCTCAACTTCCACTATGGGAAGTTCCACGCCGTGCGCGACGTGAACTTCGACGTGGCCGAGAAACGCGTCACCGCATTCATCGGCCCGTCGGGCTGCGGGAAATCCACGCTGCTGCGCACGTTCAACCGCATGTTCGAACTCTATCCGGAGCAGCGCGCCACGGGAGAAGTCCTGCTCGACGGCGAGAACATCCTCACGTCGAAACAGGATGTGTCGCTCATCCGGGCCCGAATCGGCATGGTGTTCCAGAAACCCACGCCCTTCCCGATGTCGATCTACGACAACATCGCCTTCGGCGTTCGCCTTTTCGAGGATCTGCCGCGCGCGAAGATGGACGAGCGCATCGAATGGGCGCTCACCAAGGCGTCCCTGCTGACCGAAGTGAAGGACAAGCTGGGTCAGAGCGGCAACAGCCTCTCCGGAGGCCAGCAGCAGCGTCTGTGCATCGCCCGCGCCATCGCGGTGAAGCCGGAGATCCTGCTCATGGATGAGCCCTGCTCGGCGCTGGATCCGATCTCCACGGCGAAGATCGAGGAACTCATTGCCGAGCTGAAGGTGGACTACACCGTCGTCATGGTTACGCACAACATGCAGCAGGCGGCGCGCGTTTCCGATTACACGGCGTACATGTACCTGGGCGAGCTGGTGGAATTCGGCGAGACCGACCAGGTCTTCGTGAAGCCGCGAGAGCAGGCGACCGAGGACTACATCACCGGCCGCTTCGGTTGAGCAGATTCCCGGCTATTTCGCGATGCGCGGCGCGGAAAAACGCGCGCTGAACCGGCTGCCCTGGCCGGGCATGCTGGTGATGTCGAGCGTCGCACCATGCCGGACGAGAGCGTGCTTCACGATGGCGAGCCCCAGTCCCGTACCGCCGGTTTCGCGGGAACGGCCGCGGTCCACGCGGTAGAAGCGTTCCGTGAGACGCGGGAGGTGCTCCGCAGGAATGCCGATCCCGGTATCCTCGACATCGAAGGCCGCGCCCCCGCCGCAATCGCGCCACTTGAGGCGCACGATTCCGCCGGCCGGCGTGTAGCGGATCGCGTTACTCACAAGATTGCCTAGAGCGCTTGCGATCTCCTTCTCGCTGCCGAGGAGCCGGATTTCAGCGTCGCACTCGATTTCGATCCGGTGCCTGCCGCCGGAGAGCGACTTCGCCTCCGCGCCGATGCGCTCGACCAGAGCGATCATGTCGATGGGTTCCTCCATCGGCGGCGGGGGAGAGGATTCCAGCGTCGAAAGCGTGAGGAGATCCTCCACGAGATGCTCCATCCGCCTCGACTGCTCGCTCATGAGCTCGAGGTAGCCGCGCCTTTCCCCGGCATCGCCGTTCTCCTCGCGCATCGTCTCGAGGAACCCGGAAACGACCGTGAGCGGGGTTCTCAGTTCGTGGGAGACGTTCGCGACGAACTCCCGGCGAGTCTGCTCCATGCGCTCGAAGCGCGTGACATCGCGCGAAAGCACCAGGCGCTGCGCTTCGCCGTAGGGAACGACCTGCACCGAAAGCACGCGCCCGCCGGGCGGGCGCAGCTCCACCGGCTTCGCGAAGTCGCCGGCCTCAAGGTAGCGGCCGAACGCCGGGGAGCGCACGAGATGCGTGATCGTGTGGCCCGCGTCCCTGGCCGGATCGAGGTCCAGGTGCAGGCGCGCCGTATCGTTGCACCAATCGATTCGCTCGCCGTCGAGGATCACGACCCCATCGGGAAGCGCGCGAACGGCTTCGCGCAGGCGCGAGAGCGAACGGTCGAGCTGCGCCTCGCGGCGGCAGGACTCGCGGCGCGAACGGGCCAGCTGCGCATGGAGCTTGTCCCAGGCGCCGCGGGCCCGCGGCGGGTCGGGTGTGTCGCCCTTCTCGAGCCAGTTCCTGAGGGCGTAAAGGTGTCTCAAGTGGTATCCCAACACCAGCGCGAGAAGCAGCGCCACGGCCAGCGCGGCCCACGCGGGGAAGTCCATGCTAGACCGTCGAGCGGAAGAGGTATCCCGCGCCGCGCATGGTCTCGACGTGGCTGTCGTGGCCGCTGGCCGAAAGCGCCTCGCGAAGGCGGCGGATGTGGACGTCCACGGTGCGGTCCTCGATGAATACGTGGTCGCCCCACACGTGGTCGAGGATCTGCGCGCGGTTGTACACGCGATCGGGGTGGGTCATGAAAAAGTGCAGCAGCTCGAACTCGGTAGGGCCCATCCTGAGCGTTGCATCGCCTCCCTTCACGGTGCGCGAGGCTGGGTTCAGGACGAGGCCCCCGATCGCCACCTGTTCCTGGGTGAGCTGGGGCGCGCGGCGGCGCAACACCGCCTGGATGCGCGCATCGAGCTCGCGCGGCGAGAAGGGCTTCGTCACGTAATCGTCGGCGCCGCTCGCCAGCCCCTCGACCTTGTCATCGTCGCCGGCCCGGGCGGTCAACATGATGATCGGCACTTCCCGCGTCCGCGATTCGGCGCGAAGCCTGCGGGCGATCGCAGGTCCGTTCCCGTCGGGCAGCATCCAGTCGAGCAGGATCACGTCCGGAAGCGCGGCGCCCAGCTCCCGGTACGCCTCCTCGGCGTTGACGGCGCCACGAACCTCGTAGCCGTTCTTTCGCAGGCTTGCGGCGATCAGCACCTGGATGGACGGCTCGTCCTCGACGACGAGGATGTCGGCCCCCATCAGCTCCGGGCCTCGCGCTCGAGCTCCTCGAGCGGGATGTGGCGCACGTCGCGGCCCTTCGCCACATAGATCACGTTCTCTGCGATGTTCTTGGCGTGATCGCCTATGCGCTCGAAGGCCTTCGCGATCCACAGGATGTTGAGCGAGATGGAGATGGTGCGCGGGTCTTCCATCATGAACGTGATGAGCTCGCGCAGGATCGAGCGGAATTCCGAGTCGATCGCGGCGTCCTCGGCGATCACCCGCGAGGCGGCGGCAGCATCGAGCCGCGCGAAGGCGTCCAGCGAGCGGCGCAGCATCCCGATCGCGATCTCGGACACGTGCGCGACGGCCGTGAGCGGGATGCCGGTCACGACGTGGCCCGAGTGGATCTCGCGGGCCGCACGCGCGATCTTGGCGGCCTCGTCGCCGATGCGCTCCAGGTCCGTCACGGTCTTGCTCATGGCGAGGATCAGGCGCAGGTCGGAGGCGGCCGGCTGCCGGCGGACGATGATCTGCCCCAGGTCGTTGTCGATGGCGATCTCGAGCTCGTTCGCCTTGCGGTCGTTGGCGACGACGGCGTCGAGCCGGGCGATTTCGCCGCCGAGGTGCCCGTCCACGGCGGCGCGGACCTGGGCTTCCACGAGGCCCCCCATCTGCATCATCCGCGAGCGGATGGCCCCGAGGTCCTGGTCGTACTGCTTGCTGACGTGATCGTTCATGGCGCTCCTCCCCCGGGAGGATAGCCCGCCCGTGTGACAGTTGCGTGACGCAGGCGTCGCACTGCCGGTCCAGGACGCGGTTCAGCCCTTCCGGGCCAGGGCGGCGGCCCGTATCGCATCCAGCGTCGTGTTGGGCGTGATGGCCTGCGGGTCGATTCGCACCTCGATGACGGCAGGCTTTCCCGATGCCACGCAGCGCTCGAAGGCGGGGCCGAACTGGGCGGTCTCCTCGACGATCTCGCCCACCGCACCGAACGCGCGCGCATAGGCCGCGAAATGGGGGTTCACGAGATCGGTGCCGTGCGTGCGCCCGGGGTAGTGCTTCTCCTGGTGCATGCGGATGGTGCCGTACATGCCGTTGTTCACGATGACGACGACGATAGCCGCTCCGTACTGGACGGCCGTGGCGAGTTCCTGCCCGGCCATGAGGAAGCAGCCGTCGCCGGCGAAGGCGACCACGGTGCGCTGCGGCTCCGCGATCTTCGCGGCGATGGCCGCGGGCACGCCGTAGCCCATCGCCCCCGACGTAGGTGCGAGCTGCGTGCGAAATCCCGTGTAGCGGTGGAAGCGGTGCAGCCACGTGGCGTAGTTGCCGGCGCCGTTGGTGAGGATCGCATCCTCCGGGAGGTGCCTGTCCAGCCAGTCCACGATGTCCCACATCTGGACCTTGCCGGGCATCTCGCGGCGCGCGGTCCAGGCCAGGAAATCCGCCCTGGCCTCGGCCACGCTGGCCTTCCACGCCGAGGCATCCACGGGCACCATCGCCGCCGCGGCGCGCGCGAAGCGGCCCATCGACGAGAGGACGGGCAGCTCGGCCTGGTAGACGCGGCCCAGTTCCTCGGCGCCGGCCATCACGTGCACGAGCTTCTGCCGGGGCACCGGGGAATCGATGAGGGTGTAGCCGCTCGTCGTCATCTCGCCCAGGCGCGCGCCCACCGCCAGCAGCACGTCGGCGGTGCGCACGCGCTCGCCGAGGATGGGATTGATGCCGATGCCCACGTCGCCCACGTAGTTGTCGTGGCGGTTGTCGAAGAGGTCCTGGAAGCGGAATGCGCAGGAGACGGGGAGGTGGTTGGCCTCGGCGAACTTGCGCAAGTCCGCGCAGGCGTCCTTCGACCACCCGCTGCCGCCCAGCACCAGCAGCGGCCGCTTGGCCGAGGCCAGCAGCTCGCGCAGGCGCTCGAGTTCGCTTGCGCCCGGCTCGGCATGCACCGGCGTGTACGGGCGCGCATCCGCCACGGCCGCTTCGGCGAAGAGGACGTCCTCGGGCAGCGCCAGCACCACCGGCCCGCGCCGGCCCGACATCGCCACGGTAAAGGCTCGGTTCAGGTACTCGGGAATGCGCTCGATGGAATCGATGCGCGCGGCCCACTTGGCCAGCGGCGCGAACATCGCGGTGAAGTCGACTTCCTGGAACGCCTCGCGGTCGCGGAATTCCGAGCCCACGTCCCCCACGAGCAGGATCATCGGCGTCGAATCCTGGAAGGCGGTGTGCACGCCCACCGACGCCTGCGTGGCGCCCGGGCCGCGCGTCACGATGCAGATTCCCGGGCGGCCCGTGAGCTTTCCGTGCGCCTCCGCCATGTTGGCCGCGGCCGACTCGTGCCGGCAGACCACCAGCTTCAGCCTGGCGCGATGCTCGTGGATCGCGTCGATCACCGGCAGGAAACTCTCGCCCGGGACGCAGAAGGCCGTGTCGGCGCCGTGGACGAGGAGTTGCTCGACGAGGATACGCCCGCCCTGCCGCTTGATGCTCAAAGCTGCTTCACCAGGTAGCCGCGCTTGCGCAGGATCTCCACCAGCCCGCGCGGGCCGGCGAGGTGGAGGGCGCCCACGGCCACGAACACCCGTTCGCGGCCCTGCAGGAGCCACGCCTCGATCTTGTCCGCCATGGCGGCGTGGCGCGACCAGATGAACTTCTCCTCGATGTCCTTCGCGCCCGGCACGCTTTCGTTGTACGCGCGCACCACTTCCAGCAGAAGAGCGGGGTCGCCCGCCTGCCAGGCATTCACCAGGCCCGTGATCTGGTCGCCCGTGACGCCGCTTTCGACCGCGCGCACCGTGCCTTCGAAGGCCTGCAGACCCTGCTCGTCGGTGAGGGAGTCCATGAGCGCAGCCTGCGCCGGCGCACCCTCGAGCTCGAAGATGGGCTTCTTCGCCTCGCGGGCCCGGCCGATGAGGTGGACGTCCACGCCGTACTGCGGCAGGTAGCCTTGCCGTCCCCATTCCGCGAACGCGAGCAGGGAGGCGGCAAAGAAAGGCTTGAGCTGCGCAACCTGCGGCTCTGGAATCCCGAAGCGCTCGAGCAGCTTGCGGAAGCGCTCGTACAGGGGCGCGGGGACGCGGTTCGAGAGCCTGTCGGGGGGCTTGAGGAGCATGGTGGACGCGCCCTTCGACATCGCCTCGGCGTTCGTGACGTCGGCCTCGATGGCAAGCACCTGGGAATCGGCGAACGCCTGCTGCACCGGTTCGGGGAGCGGAAAAAAGTTGTTCTTGCCCGCATGCACCGTGCCGAAGAGATAGACGCGGTTGGTGAGGGAGGACACCTCCCAGAGGTAGTGGCGCGCCGCTGGCGTGATGGGCGGCGAGGTGGCCGTCTGCGCGCCGACCGCGGGCGGCAAGGCAAGCGTGGCGGTGACAAGTAGCGTTGCGAGGCGCATCGGGATTCCGCAGGTGTCGGAGATACGCAATTCTAAGCCCTCGACGGACTGTGCGCCGCCGCCGAGGCACTGGCCGGCGAGCCGGGGTTCGCGGCCGCCCAGGCGTGCCCGCGCCCTACTTCGCGTTCGGCGCCCAGGCGCTCGCCGGGGGTTCGAAGGGCGCCATCGGGATCTCCTCGTAGCAAACCTCGAGGATCTCCAGCTCTTCCCGGCCGCCGGGGGTGACCAGCGACACCGTGTCGCACTCGCGCGCCTTGATGAGCGCGCGCGCCACGGGCGAGATCCAACTGATGTAACCCTTGCCCAGGTCCGTCTCGTCGAGGCCCACGATCCTCACCGTCGTCTCCTCGCCGCCCGCGCGGCAGTAGGTGACGGTGGCCGCGAAGAAAACCTGGTCGGTCACCTCGCGCGTGGCGGGATCCACCACCTCCGCGTTTTCAAGGCGCTTGGTGAGGTAGCGGATGCGCCGGTCGACTTCGCGCAGGCGCCGCTTGCCGTACTGGTAGTCCGCGTTCTCGGACCGGTCGCCGTTGCGCGCGGCCCAGGAAACCACGTTCGTGACCGACGGGCGTTCCACCTTCACGAGGTACGACAGCTCGTCGCGCATGCGCCGCCAGCCGTGCGGGGTCATGTAGTTCTTGGCGCCGGCCGGAATCGGATTCGCTTCCTCGATGTCGTCGAGGTCGTCGTCCGCGTCGCTTTCCCTGGTGAATGCCTTGCTCACGAGAGCCCTTTCACGAACTCCCTGATGCCCGCCAGCAGCATCTCCACTGCGATCGCCGTGAGGATGAGCCCCATCAGCCGCTCGATCGCGTGCATCGCGTGATCGCCCAGCCAGCGGTGCAGCTTCGTGCCGGCGAGGAGCACGACGGTCGTGAGGACCATCGTCACCGTGATGGCGGCCGCCCACATGCCCACCTTGGCCGGATCGCGCGAAGCCATGAGCATCACCGTCGCCAGCGCGGAGGGGCCTGCGATGAGCGGGATGGCCAGCGGGACGATGAAGGGCTCCACGCCCGCCTCGCCGCCGAACGTCCCGTCGAGCCTGGCGAACACCATGCGGATGGCGATCATGAAGAGAATCACGCCGCCCGCGATCGAGAGCGAGGTCTGCGACAGGTGCAGGAGGGCGAGAAAGGATTGACCGCCGAACATGAATGCCAGCAGCAGCCCGTAGGCGATGAGGCACTCGCGGACCACGACGTGGCGACGGCGCGGCTCCGCCACGCCGCCCAGCATCGCGTTCACCAGCGGCATGTTGCCGAAGGGGTCGGTGACCAGCGTGAGGATGATCACCGCCGACAGGAATTCGTTGTTCATCGCGATCGCGTTTCCAAGCCATGCATTTTACGCCTCGCAGGAGTGCGGCCGCCCCGCGTGCGAAAATGGCGCCGTGAACGCCCCGGCCGCGCCCGCCCCTACCCGCATCGAAACGCTCGCCTTCCTGTGCCTGCTGGCCGGCGGCTGCGCGATCGCCTTCGCCCCGATCTTCGTGCGGCTCTCGGACACCGGGCCGGTGGCGAGCGCTTTCTGGCGCACGGCCCTCGCCACGCCTCTCCTCTGGGTTTGGGCGCTGCGGACGGATCCGAAGCCCGCACCCGTCCCCATCGGCGCCCTTGCCGGCGCCGGCATCTTCTTCGCCTGCGACCTTGGCGTCTGGCACTGGTCGATCCTGTACACCTCGGTGGCCAACTCGACGCTGCTCGCCAACCTCGCCCCCATCTTCGTCACGCTCGCGGGCTGGGTGCTCTACCGGCAGCAGGTCACGCGAACCTTCCTCGTGGGCATGGTGGCGGCCATCGCGGGCATGTTCATCCTCGTGGGCCCCAACTTCGCCATCGGCGGCACGCGTCTCGCGGGCGACGCGCTGGGCGCGCTCACGGCCGTGTTCTACGCGGGTTACATGCTCTCCATCAAGGTGGCGCGCGATGCCGGCGCCTCGACTGCGCGGCTGATGGCGTGGAGCACGACGATCACCGCAATCGCCCTCCTGCCGGTTGCCGTCCTTTCCCCGCAGCCCATGCTGCCGCAGGCGGCCACGGGCTGGTGGGTGCTGCTCGGGCTCGCGCTCGTGAGCCAGATCTTCGGGCAGGGAATCATCGCCTACGCCTTCGCGCACCTGCCCGCGTCGCTGTCTTCCGTGAGCCTGCTCATCCAGCCCGTGATGGCGTCGATCTTCGCGTGGGCCCTCTTCGGCGAGGCGATCGGGACGGCCCAGTTCGTGGGCGGTGCGGTAGTGCTCGCGGGAATCTGGCTGGCGAAGCGCGGAAGCTGAGCGCTATTTCGCGCCGGTGCCGAAGGCATCCAGACCCAGCAGCTCCCGTCCGATCACCAATTGGTTGATCTGGGTGGTGCCATCCGGAATCGTCAGCATCCGCGCGTCCCGGAAGTGGCGCTCCAGCGGAAACTCCCGGGTGAGCCCGTAGGCGCCATGCACCTGGATGGCTCGGGAGGTGATCCGCACCACGGCCTCGGTGGCGTAGGCCTTGGCCATGGCCGCCTCGAGATTGCAGCGTACGCCGGCCTCGATCAGGCCGAGCGCCCGGTGGACCAGCAGCCTTGCGGCATGCAGTTCCGTCGCCATTTCCGCGACCAGCTCCTGCACCAGCTGGTGGGCGCCGATCGGCTTGTCGAACTGCATTCGCTCCTTCGCATAGCGGATCGCCGCCTCCAGCGCCGCCTGTCCGATCCCCAGCGCCAGGATGGAAATGAAGATGCGTGCGCGTTCGAATCCGCGCATCGTCTCCCGAAGCCCGGCGCCGACTCCACCGATGATGTAATCCCGGGATATCCACGTGTCGTTGAACGCGATCTGGCCGAGAGACCAGCTGGTGAGGCCCAGCTTGGAGATCTCCCGCGTCTCGATGGCATGTTCGCGGGGGTCGACGAGGAACATCGTGAACTCCTGCGGACCGGTGAGTGCGGTGAGCATGATCACGTCGGCGATGGGCGCATTGGAGATGAATGTCTTTTCTCCGTTGATCCGATAACCCTCGCCATCCGCAACGGCGCGGGTGCGCATGGCCCGCACGCCGGAGCCCCCCCCGGGCTCGGTCACCGCGGAGCAGCCGATCAGTTGCCCCGACAGCATCCCGGGAGGTAGCGCTCCCTCATGGCCTCGCTGCCGCCGCGAAAGATCTTCATCGCCGCGCCCTCGTGAACGTAGCACAGGCCCGCCAGGTCGGCGCTCACGCGGGCAAGTTCCTCGTAGAGCAGGCCGCTCGACACGTAGCCGATGCCGAGCCCCCCGCCGGTCTCGGGGACCCACCCGTTTCCGATCCCGTATTCGCCGACCGCCGCCAGAAGCTCGTGGGCGACCGGCTTTGGAAACACCACCTCCGGATGGCGGGCGACGACAGGGGCGATGTCGCGCTCCAGGAAGCGTCGAAAACTCTCGACGGCGAGTTTCTGCTCGGGTGTAGGCTCGAAATTCACGATGGGATTCCCGAAGCGCCGGCCGGCGTGGATGCCGGCAACCAGTCCGCCATGATTTGATGCGCGTGCTCGTCCAGCATCGGGGGCGCCGACCAGCCATCCGTGACCTCGAAGCCCGAGTACTTCACGGCAGGCCCGAGGGTGGGCACGCTGCCGTAGACCGGATGCTCGAGGTTCATCCGCATGCCACGGTGCAGCACCTGGGGATGATCGAACACCTGCCGCATGTCGTTCACGTGCGAACAAGGCACCTTGGCGGCTTCCATCCTGGCGACGAGATCCTGCGTGCCATGCTTTCGCACCTCGGCATCCAGGACGCCGTACACGGCATCCCGGTGTTCGACCCGCGCCGCCAGCGTGGCGAAACGGGGATCGTCCAGGAGGTCGAGCCGTCCGATGACCTCCAGGAACGGCTTGAAGACCGACTCGTATCCTGCTCCGATCACCACCATGCCGTCTTTCGTATCGAAGACCTTGTAGGGAACGATCTGGGAATGCTCGGAACCCCACCGCTCGCGAACGTGGCCCGACACCAGGTATTCGAGCCCGGCATCGACCAGGAAGGCCACCTCGCCTTCCAGCAGGCTGGTCTCCACGCGCTGCCCGAGCCCGCACAGCTGCCGACGATAGAGCGACACCGCGATCGCGCTGTAGGCATTCAGGCCGCAGACGAGATCGAAGATGGACGTCCCGACCTTGATCGGCCTGCCTCCGCGCTCGCCGGTAATGCTCATGAACCCGCCGATCGCCTGGACCGTCAGGTCGAAGGCCCCCTTGTCGGCATCCGGCCCGTCGGCACCCAGGCCCGAAAGAGAGGCGTAGACCAGCCCGGGGTTCGATTGCGCCAGTTCCTCGTACCCCAGGCCGAGCCGAGGCATCACCTCCGGGCGGAAGTTCTCCACGATCACGTCAGCTCGTCCGGCCAGGCACCGCAGACGCTCGAGATCGTCCGGCTTCTTCACGTCGAGAACGATCGAGCGCTTGTTGCGGTTGGCGGCGAGAAAGGTCATGCCCATGCCGTGGTGGAACGGCGGACCCTGGCTTCTGACCGGGTCTCCACCCGGCATCTCCACCTTCACCACGTCCGCTCCATGGTCGCCCAGGAGCATCGTGCAATACGGTCCTGCGTAGATTCGCGTGAAATCGAGGACCCGGATTCCAGCCAGGGGCTTCATAGCACCCCGACCTGGGGCATCACGAACTCGCGGTGACCCAGCTTTTCCGACAGGGTGAGTCGCCCGTCGAGCGTCTCCTGCAGGACGGCGTTGATGCGTTCGGCGCCTGATTGCACGGTGGCACCGGCGGCAACGATATCCGTAATGTCCACGTCCACGTGGCCGGGTACCCGGCGAATGCCGTCCGGCGACGCGCAGATCTTGATCACCGGGCACAGGGGCGAGCCCACGGGCGTGCCGCGCCCGGTGGTGAAAAGGACCACCTGTGCGCCCGCGGCCGCCATGCCCGCCACGGAGGCGGGGTCGAGGCTCGGGTTGTCGAGCAGCCAGAGTCCTCGCCTCGGAGGCTGTTCGCCTGGCGCGAGGATGCCCTCGATCGGTCTGCTGCCGCTCTTGCGGATGCCCCCGAGGGCCTTCTCCGTCAACGTCGTCAAGCCGCCCGCGATGTTGCCGGGCGACGGGTTCGCTTCGTCGATTCGCACGCCGCGATGGCGGGCAGCGTCGTAATGCCGGCGAAGCACCTTCATGATCTCCTCGCGCACGCCCTCGTCGCGCGCCCGGCGCAGCAAGACGTGGTCGGCCCCGAACCAGCCCGCGCTCTCCCCAAGCAGGCAGAGGCCATCGGAGTCGACCACGCGGTCCGAGATGACGCCCACGGCGGGGTTCGACGCGATGGCCGACGTCCAGTCCGACCCGCCACACTTGGTGGCGATGGCCAGAGCGGAGGCTTCGCAAGGCTCGCGACGGTCCTTCGCGAGGAGCGCCCGGGCCCGTGAGACGAAGTCGCGGGCCTTGGCGACCGCTTCCTCGCTGCCGCCGCATTCCTGGATCGACAGGGCTTCGGCCATTCGCGCCCCGCCCAGCTCGTCGCGAAGGGAACCCGCGGACGATTGCTCGCAACCCAGCCCGACGAAGCAAACGGCTCCGACATTCGGGTTGCGGGCGAGCCCGAGCAGCATGCGGCGCGTGATCACCCGGTCATCATCGAGGGCGATGCAGCCGGACGCCTGCTCGATGGCGATCACCTCGGGAAATTCGAAACCGATGCGCTGCACGACCCGGTTTGCGCAAGTCACCGTGGACAGCAGCACGATGTGGTTGCGCACGCCGACACGTCCATCATCGCGCCGGTAGCCCAGAAATGCCTTCATGACTGCGTTGCACCGGCTCTCGCCGCGAGCCAATCGGTGAACAGGCTCTCGACGTTGTGCACATGGACGTGGTCCCCCGGCTCGATATCGCATCGTGCGAGACCGATCGGCTCCCCGAATTTCATCACCGGCTGCCCGGCCGCGATGCCCGCCACCGCGACCTTGTGACCCATCGGCACCGCCTCCCGGGCCGCCAACTCGCGACCCTGAACGGCGAATCGATCACCCGTTGCGAGCGCCTCGAGGGCGGTGGAGACGTTGTCGCGGCTTTCCAGCGACAGCACCCGGCGCAGGAGGCTATTGGGCGACGACATGGGCGGATCGGATGACTTTCCCCCATTTCACGACTTCGGAGGCCACGAATTCGGTGAACTCCTTGGGCGTATTGCCGCCCGGAATGGCCCCCTGGCTCTCGATCTTCTCCCGCACGTCGGGCAGGTTCAGGATGCGGATCATTTCCCTGGAGATCTTGTCCAGCCTGTCCTTCGGCAATCCGGCGGGTGCGACGACCGCTGTCCAGGTGTAGGCATCGAAGCCGGGCAGCCCGCTCTCCGAGATCGAGGGCAGGTCGGGAAGCGTCGGAAGCCGCTCCGCGGTGCTGACGGCAATCGCCTTGAGCTTGCCGGACTTCACGTGACCCAGGGAGGACAGCACGCTGTCGAACATGATCGGCGCCTCCTGTCCTCCCATGAGGGACATGAGTGCCGGGCCGCTTCCCTTGTACGGGACGTGCGTGAGCTTCAGGCCGGCCTGCTCCATGAACATCTCCATGGCCAGGTGGGAAGGCGTGCCGTTGCCGATGGACGCATAGGTCCCCTTGCTCTCGGGTGACTTGAGCCAGGCGATGAGTTCCTTCACGTTCGATGCCGGTACCGACGGATGGGCCAGCAGCAGCATCGGAAGCTTCGCCGCGAGCGTGATCTGGTCGAAGCTCTTGATGGGATCGTAGGGCAGCGACTTGAAAAGACTCGGATTGATCGCGTGCGGGCCGCTGGCGGTCATGAGGAGGGTGTAGCCGTCCGGAGCCGATTTCGCGGCGGCCTCGACGCCGATGATCCCGCTCGCGCCGCCCTTGTTTTCGACCACCGTGGTCTGCCCCCAGCTTTCCTGCATCTTCTGGGCGACCAGCCTCGTCAGGATGTCCGTGCTGCCGCCCGGCGGATACGGGACGATCCAGCGGATCGCCCTGTCCGGGTAGTTATCGGCCAAGGCCGAACCCGCGGCGACCGAGAAGACAACGCACGTCAAAGCTCTCCAATATGCATTCACGTCAGATCCCCCTCGTATATTTACCTCGGGTGCCCTGCGCGCCTGTCGGGCGCGGACCCCTGCCCGCCAATACTGGTATGACCAGATTGGTCTGGTCAGAATGTAACCAATGGAATGCAGGCGCGTCAAGCGCCGGCGAACCGGGACGCCGTTTATTCCGGGGGACCGGTCCGGGCATTCAGCAGCGCACGACGCAGGCCGCCATTGATGTGCCGGTGCATGAGGCGCCGGGCAACCGGCGAATCGCGCGCCACGATCGCGCGCAGGATCGCATCGTGCTCGCGGCAGGATCGCCGGCAGCGCCCCGGATCGGAGAAGTAGACCTCCCGCCGGGGTCGCGACAGGCGGTAGAACGCGTGGACGATCTGGGCGTACACCGGATTGCGGGTCGCGTTCACGATGCCGATGTGGAACGCCTCGTCCAGTTCGATGATGCTCCGCCCCCGTCGCAGGTAGTCGTGGCACTGCTCCATGATGACGGCGAGGTGCGCGAGATCCGCTTCCGTGCGTCTCTGGCAGGCGAGGTCGACGGCCTGGACTTCCAGGACGTTGCGGACTTCCATGGAATTCACCACCATGCCCGCATCCATGGGAAGCCCGAGATTGCTGCGAAGGACAACGCTTTCGAAGCTCGGCGGCGCATCCCGCTGCGCGAGGTAGATGCCCGAGTACGGGCGCCGCACGATGACGCGAATGGCTTCGAGCGTGGCAAGCGACTCGCGCAGCGCCGGCCGGCTGACTTGCAGAAAATGGGCCAGTTCGCGCTCCGCGGGGAGGCGGTTGCCGGGCTCGATCCTGCGGTCCTGGATCAAGCGCAGGATGCGTGCGGTTATTCCCTCGATGGACTCCGAAGTTGCGCCTGTCGGCGACTGGGACGGCTCTGCCGGCGAGGGACCGGATTCGGCGCTGCGGGAAGTCTTCATCTGTCTGGCCACAGGGGGAAGCGGATCGGATTCAGCAGGATTGTAGCCTTGGCGGATTCCGGGTGGACCGGCGCCGGGTGGAATTCCTCCGGCAAAGATCTCACCGGAGGCGCGGTGGTGCCCGCGGGAATCCGGCTCGCGAAGCGCGAAAGCCGGCCGGAGCGCCTCAGCGCCCCGGGCGCCGCGTCCGCACCGCCGGCACGCCGAAGAACTCGCGCATCAGGTAATCCTCGAGCTGGTCGTTGTCCGCGGGTGCGGCGGAGAGTACGACCACATGCCCCGACCGGCTCGATTCCCAGCTGAAATCGCCCGTGTAGTGCCCGCGGATGAGCTCGATCATGCGCCGCACGATGGCTCGCTCGACGTCGCCGCCGCTGCCTGCGTCCACCTCGATGACCTCGCGCCACTTCTTGCGCGACTCCGTGCGCCAGCCGTTGAAGGAGAACTCGCCGGTGCGCGCGCCGACGCGCAGGATCTGGAAGATCCCGCCCGTGCCGTCGCCGCGCGAGAGCGAGGCGAGGTTGCGCGCCAGATTGTCGGCCGCCGGGTCGGAAGACGCGCCGTCCGCGCCGGAGGGCGAGCGCGCCGCCGCCGACTCCCACGCGCGGCGCCGCTCGCGGTTCGCCGCGATGAGCGCCGACATGTCGAAGGACGGCTCGCGCGCGGGCTCACGCACGGGGTCGGGCTGGGCAGCCGGCACGGCGTTCACGGGAGGCGTCGGCAGGTCGCGAGGCGGCATCGCCAGGGGAACGCGGCGCGCAAGCGCCGTCCGTACGGGCGGCACCGGCTTTCTCTCGGCGGTCTCGACGACCGGCGTCGCAGGGGCCGGGGTGCGCTCGATCCGCACCTGCATCGGCCCGGACACGCCGCCCGGTGGCGGCATCGGCAGCTTGTCGCGCAGCGGTGCGAGCATGACCAGCGCATGCAGGAGGATCGAATAGCCGACGGCGACCCGGATCGCGAGACGCGCGCGCGAGGCCGCAGGAGAATCCGGAAAGAGGGGCAGGGACGACATCGGCGATCGGGGCGTGGAACTAGCGCTGGTGGGACCGCGGCGCGAGCGGTTCGTTCGGGAGCGCGCGGTCGACGGCGAGCGCGATAGTGCGCTGTGCGCGGCTACCTGGCGGGCGCGGAACGCCGCCCCGGTTCCACGATCTGCACGAAGATCTCATCCTTGCGAATCATCCCCAGCTCGGTGCGGGCCCGTTCCTCGATGGCATCGAGCCCCTGCTTGAGGTCGCGCACTTCCGCATCGAGGGCGTCATTACGCGCCTTGAGGCCCGCGTTCACCGCCTGCTGGGCCACCATCTGCCGGTCCAGGTCCCGAACCCGCAGCCAGCCGCCCTTGCCGAACCACAGCGGGTACTGGAGTACCAGCGTGAGACCGGCGAGGACGGCGGCCAGTGCCTTCATTTCAGTTGGTAGAAGGCCCCGCGGCCGGCGTAGGTCGCGCCTTCGCCCAGCTCTTCCTCGATGCGCAGGAGCTGGTTGTACTTGGCCATGCGGTCGGAGCGGGACAGCGACCCGGTCTTGATCTGCATGGCGTTGGTGCCAACCGCGATATCGGCGATGGTGGAATCCTCCGTCTCTCCGGAGCGATGCGAGATCACGCAGGTGTAGCCGGCGCGCCTGGCCATCTCGATCGCCTCGAACGTCTCCGAAAGCGTGCCGATCTGGTTGATCTTGATGAGGATGGAGTTGGCCACCCCGCGGCGGATGCCTTCCTCCAGGATGCGCGTGTTGGTGACGAAGATGTCGTCGCCCACGATCTGCACGCCCTCGCCCAGGCGCTGGGTGAGGATCTCCCAGCCTTCCCAGTCGCCCTCGGCCATCCCGTCCTCGATGGAGACGATGGGATACTTGTCGCACCAGGAGTCCAGCAGGTCCGTGAGTTGCTGCGAGGAGTAGGAAAGGTGCTCGCTCTCGAAGCGGTACTTCCCGTCCTTGTAGAACTCGCTCGCGGCGCAGTCCAGGCCGATCAGCACGTCGCTGCCGGCGAGGTAGCCCGCCTCCTCGATGGCGCGCAGGATCCACTGGATCGCCGCCTCGTTGTTCGGCAGGTTGGGCGCGAAGCCGCCCTCGTCGCCTACCGTGGTGGCAAGGCCTTCCTTGTGCAGCATCTTCCTGAGGGTGTGGAAGACCTCGGCGCCGCAACGCAGCGCGTCGCGGAAGGTCGGCAGCCCCGCGGGGATGATCATGAACTCCTGCATGTCCAGCGAGTTGTTCGCGTGCGCCCCGCCGTTGATGACGTTCATCATCGGCACCGGCATCCGGCGCGGCCCGCTGCCCCCGAAGTAGCGGTACAGCGGCAGCCCGCATTCCTCGGCCGCCGCCTTGGCGCAGGCGACGGAGACCGCGAGAATCGCGTTCGCCCCCAGGCGCGACTTGTTCTCCGTGCCGTCGAGCTCGATGAGCACCTTGTCGAGGTGCGCCTGCTCGGACACGTCGAGGCCGATGATGGCCTCGCAGATCTCGGTGTTCACGTGCTCCACCGCCTTCTGCACGCCCTTTCCGAAGTAGCGCTGCGCGTCGCCGTCGCGAAGCTCGATGGCCTCCCGCGAGCCGGTGGAGGCTCCGGAAGGCACGGCGGCACGGCCCATCACGCCGGATTCGAGCAGCACGTCGGCTTCGACGGTGGGATTGCCGCGCGAATCGAGAATCTCGCGGGCAACGACTTCGACAATGGCGGTCATGCGGGCTCCCTCGGGATTGGGGGGCGGCAGCGCGCTGCCACCCGTTTTCTCAGGAGATATTCTAGTCCAAAGGGGGGGTGCGCGCCCCCGGACGCCCGCGGCTCAGAGCTTCTTCTCGATCACCTCGGCGAGCCTCTTCGAGGCGTCCGCGTCGCGCTCGACGGGCTTCGGCCCCCCGACGGCCACCACGACCCAGGTGCGCCCCTTCAGGAGCTGCACGTTGCCCTGCCTGGCGCTCCAGAACGCGGAAGCACCGCCGATCAGCATCGGCTTGGTCTGGAACTTGAGTCTTTCCTCTTCGAACGCCCGCTGCGCGTCCGCTTCGGTCTTCGCGAAACGGAAGGTCGCCGAAGCCGAGACGGGCTTGCCGTCCTTCGAGGCCCACCAGGTGCACGTCGGCACGACCTTCGGCTTCCTCGCCTTCGGGTTCACCGGCTCGGGCTCAGCCGCCGCGCCGAGCACCTTGCGCGCCTCCGCCTGCGTGAAGACCTCGCACGCATCGAAGCCGTCCTGCGTGTTCGCACTGGCCATCGCGCCGACGGCCACCGAAGCCGCAATCATCATCCCGATCGTTCGCATGTTGCCCTCCCCTTTCAGCAGGTTCATCGACCCGCGCCATGTGCCGCGTGAGCTTACGCGCGTGGGCCGGCTCAACCGGCGACGTCGCGCGTGCCTCCGAAGCGCCCGTTGTAGGTGCAGTACTGGTCGCGGCCCGTGAAGGTCGCGTGAAAGCCGTTCAGTTGCGCGTCGAGCGCCGACATCGCAAAGACGCCCGCGTTGGCCTGGAAGCCGTTGACCACGCAGGAAAAGCTCCCCGAGGGCACGGAGATCATGCGGCCCTTGTGCGAATACGCGCCGGTGAAGGTGCAGGTCGCCGTCTGGCCGATGGGCGTGTAGAAGGCGACCTTGAACGAGACCTGGTCGGTGGCCTGCGTGACGGTCGTCGTGCCCAGCATGTCCAGGGGGCCATTGGCGAGCGTATCGGTGCAGCCCGAGGCGAGCGCGACGAGCCCGCCGGCATACACGCCGGCCACCGAATTCACGCGAAAGCCCTGGCGCTCGATCACCTTCACGACCGGCGTGCCGTCGATCGTGTACGAAAGCGTCGCGGTGTCGGATGAGTCGAACGTGACGGTGACTGCGCCGACCTCCGTCCGGCCGACGTCGACCGGGTTGAACGTTCCGCCGAACCACGGCCCGGTGGTCCGGTAAAGAGCGCCGGTGAAGCGCGTGGCGTTGGACGGCTGCGGGATGGTCGGTTTCACCGACGAGGCCACGTACCACCGCGCCGTGTTGTCGGGGCCGTAGAGGAAGAACGTGAGGAAGAGCGTTTCGTCCTGCTGGATGACGTTCATGCCCCAGCCGCTCTCGGCCGGGTTCCACCACAGGTCGGTGAAGTCGGTGGAGTACGAGGTGGCCTGCGCCGGAAGCGCGAACGCCAGGCCGGCCAGGAGGGCAAGGGTGAAGCGGCGCAAGATTTCAATCATCGCAATCGCGTGGCAGGACGAAGAAGGCACCATTCTACCCGGCACCCCGCCCTACTCGAGACCGAACAGGCGCGCGCCGTTCTTCCAGGCGATCCGGGCCGCCACGTCGGCCGGCAGCTCCCCCAGCCACTTCCGGTAGGTCGCCATCGTTTGCGGATAGGATTGCCAGCGCTCGTTCACCCAGGTATCTGAGCCCGCGAGGAAGCGTTCGGGATGCTTCATGAAGAATGCCCTCCACGCCGGCGCGAGCTTTCCGTCCTCGACCACGTCCCCTCGGTAGGACAGCTCGCCCCAGAGCTGCGGGTACTTGCCGAAGAGCTCTTCCACACGCGCAAGCGGCGTGGAAAACCCGGTATGCGCCCAGATCACGCGCGCCCTCGGGTTGTGGGCGAAAAGCAGTTCCAGCGCCTCCTCGTCGCAGTGCGCGTGCAGCACGAGGTTCTTCGCGACCGCGAAGTTCACGATCTCCTTCACCACCGCCGAGGCCGCCTCGCGCCCGAAGAGGTGGAACTCCCCCACGCCGCGGTAATGCCCGCGCTTTTCCTCCTCGACGATCATGTTCGCGATGTCGGGGTTGGCGTGCCAGGTGCCATAGTCCGAACGGTCGCGATAGACGCGGATGAAGGGCACGACGGCAAACCCGCCGCGAGGCGCCTTGCGGTTGGCGTCGTAGAGGGCGCGCGTGCCGTCGTTGGGCCGGCTGTTCGCCAGGATCGCCTTCACGCCGTTCTTCGAGAAGAGCTCCATCACCGTGCCGACGGGATAAGCGTCGCGCGCCTCGCCGTTGTAGTGCAGGTGCGCATCGAAGATGGGGCCTTCATACACGCCAACCGCCGCGAACGGAAGCGCCAGCAACAAAGGGGCGAGCAGGCGGTGCATGGCACATCTCCGATTCAGGTTGCGAGGCGCGTCCACAGACGGAGGGGCGGACAGGCGGTGCATGGCACATCTCCGCTTCAGGTTGCGAAGCGCGTCCACTGACGCAGGGGCGGGAAAAAATGTGGTTGGTGTTTTTTTTGTTTTTTCGGCCGGATTAACTTGCCCTGGACATCACCGTCGTGAGCTCCTCGACATAGGTTCAGACAGCGCCATTCGTAGCAAATTGACCCGGCCGAAAAAACAAAAAAAACACCAACCACATTTGTTTTCCGCTCATACGACTTCGGCACTGACCTTCACTCCGGTTGTTGCGCTCGCTCGATCCCGGCGTGCACATTCACTCCGGAGTCTAGGTTTCCGGCTTCTACCGGCTCTTGCTCGTGCGCACCGTCAACACGCTCGGCGGCGCGGTGAAGGTGTCGGGGCGGGCGTTCCTCCAGAACACCTGGTACACCGGGCTCGAGGGCACGCTGGCCAGCAGCTCTCCGGGCTCCAGCCAGTGGTGCAGGGTGGATAGGGAGCGCACCTCGTTGGACGAGACGCGGCGGATGACGTGCTCCGGGCCCAGCTCGCTCGGGTGGGAGAGGCCTGCGGCGCCGAGGAGTTCCTTCAGGGCCTTGAGCGTGTTCTGGTGGAAGTTGAAGACGCGCTCGGCCTTGTCGGGCACGACGAGCGCGCGCATGCGGCGCGGGTCCTGCGTGGTGACGCCCGTCGGGCAGTGGCCCGTGTGGCAGGTCTGCGCCTGCAGGCAGCCGAGCGCGAACATGAAGCCGCGAGCCGAATTGCACCAGTCCGCGCCGATGGCCAGGGTGCGCGCGATGTCGAAGGCGGTCACGATCTTGCCGCTCGCGCCCACGCGCACCTTCTCGCGCAGGTTCACGCCGACAAGCGAGTTGTGCACCAGCATGAGCGCCTCGCGCAGCGGCGCGCCCACGTGGTCGGTGAACTCCAGGGGCGCCGCGCCCGTGCCGCCCTCGCCCCCGTCCACCACGATGAAGTCCGGCGTGATGCCCGTCTCCACCATCGCCTTCACGATGCCGAACCACTCCCAGGGGTGGCCGATGGCGAGCTTGAAGCCCGTGGGTTTGCCGCCGGAGAGCGTGCGCAGCCGGTCCACGAAATGAAGCAGCTCGATGGGAGTGGAGAAGGCCGAGTGCTTCGCGGGCGACACGCAATCCACGCCCACCGGGATGTGGCGCGCCTCCGCGATCTCGGGCGTCACCTTCGCTCCCGGCAGCACGCCGCCGTGGCCGGGCTTCGCGCCCTGCGAGAGCTTCACCTCGATCATGCGCACCGCATCCGTGGTGGCGTTGGCGATGAAGCGCTCCTCGTTGAATCGCCCGTCGTCGTTGCGGCAGCCAAAGTAGCCGCTGCCGATCTCCCACACCAGGTCGCCGCCTTTCTCGCGGTGGTGGCGCGAGATCGAGCCTTCGCCGGTGTCGTGGTAGAAGCCGCCGCGCTTCGCCCCCTCGTTGAGGGCGAGGACAGCATTCGCCGAGAGCGCGCCAAAGCTCATGGCCGAGATGTTGAAGACGCTCGCGCCATAGGGCTTGGCTACGTGTCCCTCGCCGATGCCGATGCGGAAATCGTGGCTGTCGAGTTCCAGCGGCGCCAGCGAGTGGTTGATCCACTCGTAATGGTCCTCGTAGAAATCGAGCTGCGTGCCGAAGGGCCGCTTGTCCACTGCGCCCTTGGCGCGCTGGTAGATGATGGACCGCTGCGCGCGCGAGAACGGCGTCGCGTCCGAATCCGCCTCGATGAAATACTGCCGGATCTCGGGCCGGATGAACTCGAAGAAGAAGCGGAAGTGCGCGATCACCGGGTAGTTGCGGCGGATGGCCTGCCGGGACTGCGTATAGTCGGCCAGGCCCACCAGCGCAAGCACGGCGAAGGTCGCCGCAGGCCATGCCCAAAGCAGCGAGAGCGAAGTGGCCGCAACGCACGCCACCGCGAGGAGCACGCACGCAGCCCAGGCCCAGTAGCGCTGCGCAACAATACGGTCGATCACGCTTCCCAAGTGCATCTCCTGGCCGGCGGCCTCTTGCGGCCTCGGCGGGACTCTACGGAAAGCGGCCCCCCTTGTAAATCGAATCGATGCGTCCGGGGCAGGGCGCTATTCCAGTGCGGCCAGAGCGGCGCGCAATCCCATCGCATCGCCGCCCAGCGGGCGCCCGGGCCGCGAGATGTCGTTCCACGCATAGGTGTCGAAGTGCGCCCACGGCGCCGCATCGGGCACGAAGAAATCGAGGAATAGCGCGCCGACGATGGCGCCGGCGAACCCGCCCTTGCCGGCGTTGTTGAAGTCCGCGACCTCGCTGGAGAAGAGGCGCTGGTAGTTGCGCCACAGCGGCAGGCGCCAGACCGGATCCTCGACCGCCTGGCTCGCCGCCAGGAGCCGGGCCGCGAGCTTCTCGTCGTTCGCGAACAGCGCCGGCAGTTCCGGCCCCAGCGCCACGCGTGCGGCGCCCGTGAGCGTGGCGAAATCGATCATGAGCTTCGGTTTGTCCTCGGCCGCGTAGGCCAGCGCATCGCAAAGGACGACGCGGCCTTCGGCATCGGTGTTGCCGATCTCCACGGTGTGGCCCTGCCGGGTGCGCACCACGTCGCCGGGGCGATAGGCATTGCCGCCGATGGCGTTCTCGACGGCGGGCACGAGGAGCTGCAGGCGGTACGGGAGCTTTCTCTGCATGACCAGGCGCGCGAGCGCAATGGCGTGCGCGGCGCCGCCCATGTCCTTCTTCATGAGGCGCATGCCTTCGGCGCCCTTGATGTCGAGGCCGCCGGTGTCGAAGCACACGCCCTTGCCGACGATCGCCAGGCGAGGATGCTTCGGGTTGCCCCAGTTCAGTTCCAGCAGGCGCGGTTCACGGGCCGCGGCACGCCCGACGGCGTGGATCGCCGGGAAGTTCTGCGCCAGCAGCTCGTCGCCCACCCACTCGTCGAACTCGGCGCCGAAGAGGTCCGCCTGCTCGCGGACGATGTCGGAGAGCTCGGCCGGACCCATGTCCTCGGCGGGGGTGTTCACGAGATCGCGGACGAGTTTCACGGCGTCGGCGAGTCCGAGAGCCTTCGCGACCTTCGACGAGGGATCGAGCTGCAGGTCGGCGGCCTTGCGGCGCGCCTTCCGGTAGCGCGTGAACTGGTAGCTTCCCAGCGCCCAGGCGAACGCGGCCTTGTCCGCGCCCAGGATCACCGGCCCCTTGCCGAGCGAATACCGCCCCGGCGCGAGCTTGAGCGGCAGGTGCGCCAGCGCCCAGGGATCGTCCGCGTCGCGAACGCCGGTGAGCACCAGTTCGACGTCGCCCTTCGTGCCCGGCACCGCGCAATGCGTGTGCGCACGGCCCTCGAAATCGCTCGCCTCCACCCATCGACGCTGCGCCGCGGTGAGTTTCTGCAGCAGCTTCGGCAGCCGCCTGGCATCGGTGGCAAGGATCGGCGTGGCGGCCTTGTCGAAAGCCTTCCTGTCGGTGATGACGGTCATGGGATGCCTTTCGTTCGCGAAGGGTCGATTTTACCGGGTTGTTCAAGGTGGGATGGGGATGGCCGGTGATGGGGCAAGCCTCTCCACATCCTGGGCATGCAAGCGTGACCGTCGGATGGGTGCCCAAGAAATCGGGGCCAGGCAACACACGCCAGGCCCCGATTTCTTACCCATTGAGAGGTGAGGCCGCTGACGCCGCCCCATCCCGACGGTCGCATGCCCAAGGATGTGGAGAGGCTTGCCCCATCACCGGCCCCAATGGACACGCCATGCCTGTGCGATCGCCGAAACCCGAGTCTTGGATCAAGGGCCTGCGGACTCGACGCCGGTTCCACGGAGTGAAGGGGGAGGCGCCGGGGTGATGTCTGTTCAAGTCCTTGGCACGCGACCGTCGCGGACGAGGCAGCGCAGCGGTCTCGTTTGCAGATGGGTGGAAATTCGAGGCCTGGCGTGTGTTGCCTGGCCTCGAATTTCCGGGCACCCATCCGACGGTCATGCTTGCGTGCCCAGGACTTGAACTGACATCACCCCGGCGCCTCCCCACCCCTTGAGGCACCCCATCCAATCCCTTGACGCGGCGCAATTCGCCCGCCCGAGCGCCCACTAGCATGGGAATCGGAGGAGTACAAAACAATGCCCTGCGCCTGGATAACCCACCGGGATTGCCAGCTCCACGAAATGGGGCCCGGCCATCCGGAATGCCCGGAACGCCTGGACGCCATCTCGGACCACCTGCTGGCCCAGGGTCTGATGAGCCTGCTCATTCCCTATGACGCGCCGATGGCGACGGTCGAGCAACTCGAGCGCGCCCATACCGCGCGCCACGTGGCGGAAATCATGGCCGCGTCGCCCACCGAGGGCTACGTGCATGTGGACCCGGACACCTCGATGAACCCGCACACCATCAAGGCGGCGCTGCGCGCGGCGGGGGCGGCGGTGCTCGCGACGGACCTGGTCCTGCGAGGAGAGGTGCGAAGCGCCTTCTGCGCGGTGCGTCCGCCAGGGCACCATGCCACGCGCGATGCGCCCATGGGTTTCTGCTTCTTCAACAACGTGGCGGTGGGCATCCGCCATGCGCTCGACTTCCACGGACTGGAACGCGTCGCGCTCATCGATATCGACGTGCACCATGGCAACGGCAGCGAGGACATCCTGGCCGCCGATCCGCGCGTGCTCATGGCCTCCACGTTCCAACGCGGACTCTATCCCTTCCAGGGCGACGAGCCCAAGGGCCTCAACATGGTGAACGTGGGACTGCCGCAGGGCGCCACGGGCGAACACCTGCGCGCCGCCGTGCAGGAGTACTGGATGCCCGCGCTGGAGGCCTTCAGCCCGCAGCTCGTCTGCATCTCGGCAGGATTCGACGCCCACCAGGCCGATGACATGGCCGGCCTGCGCTGGGTCGAGAGCGACTACGCCTGGGTGACGACCGAACTGGTGAAGGTGGCGCACCGACATTGCAGGGGGCGCGTCATCTCGATGCTCGAGGGAGGCTACCACCTGCACGCGCTCGCGCGCAGCGTGGCCGCGCATGTCCGGGAGTTGATCTCGGCCTGACGCCATGGACTACGACTGGATCGTCGTCGGTTCGGGATTCGGAGGCAGCGTTTCGGCATTGCGGCTCGCCGAAAAGGGCTACCGCGTGGCGGTCCTCGAGAGCGGGCGGCGATTGCGTGACGAGGACTTCGCGAAAAGCACGTGGGACCTGCGCCGCTTCCTGTGGGCGCCGGCGCTGGGCCTGCGCGGCATCCTGCGCATGACCACGTTCAAGGACATCTTCATCGCGAGCGGCGCCGGCGTGGGCGGCGGCAGCCTCGTGTATGCCAACACCCTTTATCGCGCCAAGCCCGCCTTCTTCTCCAACCCGCAATGGCCCGGAACGGCCGACTGGTCCCGGATCCTGGAGCCGCACTACGGCACCGCCGAACGCATGCTCGGCTCGCAGCCCGTGCCGTACGACAGCGACGGCCAGCGGCTGCTGAAGAAGATGGGCGCCTACTTCGGCACGCCCGAGACCTTCGTGCGCACCTCCTGCGCCGTCTTCTTCGGCGAGCCGGGCGCGACCGTGCCCGACCCCTACTTCGGCGGCAAGGGGCCGGAGCGGACCGGCTGCACGCGCTGCGGGGCCTGCATGGTCGGCTGCCGCCCGGGAGCCAAGAACACCCTGGTGAAGAACTACCTCTGGTTCGCCGAGAAGAGGGGCGTGGAGATCATTCCCGACTGCGAGGTGGCCGACATCCACCCGCTCGGCGCCGACGACGGTTCGCAGGGCTATGGCATCGAGACCGTCCGGCCCGGCACGTGGCTGCGCGGACGGCGCCGGACGTTCACGGCGAAGGGCGTGGTGATTGCCGCCGGGGCACTCGGCACCAACAAGCTGCTCGCGGGATGCAAGCTGCGCGGGTCGCTTCCGCGGATCAGCGACCGCCTCGGGCACCTCGTTCGCACGAACAGCGAATCGCTGCTCGCCGTCACGCTCCCCGACGATCGCCTGGCCCCCTGGAACGACGTGGCGATCAGCGCGAGCATCCACCCGACCCCCGACACGCACATCGAGTTCGTCACCTACGGCCGCCACGGCGATTTCATGTCGGGGCTCTCGACGCTCCTCACCGGAAAGGGCACGCGCCTCACGCGGCCCCTCATGCTGCTCGCGAACATCGTGCGCCACCCCATCCGCTTCGTGAAGGTGACCTGGCCCTTCGGGTGGTCGCGCCGGACGCTCATCATCCTGGTCATGCAGACGCTCGACAATGCCATCCGGTTCCGTGCCACGCCGAAGTGGTTCGGGGGCGGCGTGCGGCTCGCCACCGAGCAGGATGCCGGCAAGCCCAACCCCACGTACATCGACGCGGGCAACCGCGCGGCCCTGTGGCTCGCGAAGCACACGGGCGGCATCGCGCAGAGCATGGCCCTCGAGGCCGTGGCGAACATCCCCTCGACCGCCCACATTCTCGGGGGCGCCGTGATCGGGCGCGATGCGGCGTGCGGCGTCGTGGACGGGCGCAACCGCGTCTTCGGCTACGAGAACCTGCTGGTGTGCGACGGCTCGACGGTGCCGGCCAATCCCGGCGTGAATCCCAGCCTCACCATCACCGCCATTTCGGAACACGCCATGAGCCACGTGCCGGCGAAGGCCGCGGCCTGAGCGGCAGAGCGGTCAGGGCTTTGCCGGCGCTGCGGACCGAGCGCGCACCTCGGCCATCACCTGCAGCGTGGTGCGCGCGCCTCCCCTGCGGATGAAGGTCAGCGTGACCGGGACCTTCTCGCCCCGGTCAGCGGCTTCACCAGTTCCATCAGCATCACCTGGTAGCCGCCGGGCTTCAGTTCCACCGTCCTTCCGGCGGGAAGCGCCACGTCGTCGATGGAGCGCATGGCTGCAACGCCCCCATCCTTCGCCGGCTCCTGGATCTGCACTATGCCGGCGGCCGGCGAGGCGGCATTGACCAGCGAGGTGTCCTCGCCGCTCCTGAGTTTCATGAAGACGGCGGCGGCCCAGTCCTTCGGCCCCGAGGCGCTCACCCAGACGTCCGTCGCGATCACGTCGGCCCAGGCCTGCCCCGCGGCGAAGACCCATGCGGCGAACCACAGCAGATTCAAGCGTCTGTGCATGGCAACTTTCCCCCATCCGCGGCCCCGGCCGAGCGCCGCCCCGCCGGTCGAACGGTCACCTCTTCGCCGGCGTCCCATCCGGGGCGCGCACCTCGGCCTTGATCTCGAGGTTCGACTTCTTCCCGTCCTTGCCCACGACGGTGAGGGTGACCGGCACCGTGTCCCCCTTGCCGAGCGGCTTCACGAGGTCGATAAGCATCACGTGGTAGCCACCGGGCTTGAGCTCCACCGCCTTGCCGGCGGGAAGCGCAAGCGCGTCGATGGCCCGCATCGTCATCACGTTGCCCTTCATCGCCATCTCGTGGACTTCCACGATCTTCGCCGCCGGCGAGGAGGCGGAAACGAGCTTCGCGTCCTCGCTCGACTTGATCTTCATGAAGGCGCCGGTGACCTTCTGCGAGGGCACGGTGCCGCGCACCCACGCCTCGGAAACGGTCACTTCAGCCCAGGCCTGCGCCGACGTGAGCACAAACCCCGCCACGCACAACGCCTTCAGTTGCCGCTTCATCGCAACTCCTCGTGAAAGGAAATCCAGCTTCGATTATAGGCGCCCTGCCCCGCGCAAGCGGCAACCCATCATGTCTTTCGAAGATCGCCGGGCCTGATCGGCAGCGTGCGCACGCGCTTGCCTGTCGCCGCGAAAACCGCATTCAGCACCGCCGCCTGGAACGGCAGGATGCCCGGCTCGCCGTGCCCGCCCCAGAAGCCGCCCGTGGGCACGAGCACGAGCTCCACCTTCGGCATGTCGGAGATCATCGGGATCGGGAAGTCGTGGAAGTTCGATTCCTGGATACGCCCGTCCTTCACGGTGCAGGCCTCGAAGAGCGCGCCCAGGCCGTAGATCGCGTTGCTTTCCGCCTGCGCCGCACAGGTATCGGGGTTCACGACGTGACCGGAGTCGATCGCCACCACGTAGCGCAGCACCTTGAGCGAGCCGCCCGCGTCCACGGACACTTCCGCCACGCCCGCCGCGTAGCTGCCGAATCCCTCGACCACCGCCAGGCCGCGGCCGATGCCGGGTGGAAGCGGCGTGCTCCATCCCGCGGCCTTGGTGGCCGCCTCGAGCACCAGCCGGTTCTTGTCGCCCGGCTTGAGCATCGCCAGGCGGAACTCGAGCGGATCCTTGCCCGCGGCCTGCGCCAGCTCGTCGAGGAAGCACTCGCGGTACACGCCGTTCTGCTG
Source organism: Betaproteobacteria bacterium (assembly GCA_016720855.1). Taxonomy (NCBI): domain Bacteria; kingdom Pseudomonadati; phylum Pseudomonadota; class Betaproteobacteria; species Betaproteobacteria bacterium. Next base: position 1,583,765 of record JADKJU010000001.1, read on the forward strand.
GCCCGGCGCGCGCCAGAAGCCCACCGGCACGTGCCCGTTGCGCATGGCGTAGCCGACCTGCTGGTTCGGAATCTCGTAGGGCATGTCGTTCAGCGTTCGGACGGCGGAGAAATCGATGCCGTTCCTGATCGCCTGGGGCATCAGGACCGCGAGGATCGAGGGACACGCGATCTTCGCCTCGAAGGCCGTGATCCTGCCTTGTGCGTCGAGGCCCCCCTTCATCGTCACGAGGCTCGCGGGCCGGTAGAAGCCGTGCTGCATGTCCTCCTCGCGCGACCACATCATCTTCACGGGCGTGCCGGGAATGGCCTTCGCGATCAGTACCCCCTGGCGCACGAAATCCTGCGGCCCGCCGCGGCGGCCGAACCCTCCGCCCAGCATCATCTTGTGCACCTCGACCTTCTCCAGCGGGACGCCGGCGGTCTTCGCGGCGGTGGCCATGGAGGCCTCCCCGTTCTGCGTGGAGGTCCACACTTCCACGAACCCGTCCGCCTTGATCCACGCCGTGCAGACCATCGGTTCCATCGTCGCGTGGTTGAGGTAGGGCGAGGAGTACTCGGCCTCGATCACCCTGGCCGCCGTGGCCATGGCGGCCGCCGCGTCGCCCGCTTTCCTCGCCTCGGCCAGCTTCGGATCGGCGAGCCCTTCGCGCAGCATCGCCATGATGGTCGCGTCCGACGCATGGCCGAACGCGCCGTGGTCCCACTCCACCTTCACCTTCTGCAGGGCGCGATTCGCACGCCACCAGTTGTCGGCCACGACGGCCACGAAGTCGTCGGCGCGCACCACCCGTTTCACGCCGCGCATCTTCTCGGCCTGCGCGGAATCGACCGACATCACCTTGCCCCCGAAAACCGGGCATTGGGCGATGGAGGCGTGAAGCATCCCGGGCAGCATCACGTCGGTGGCGAACACGGGCTTGCCGAGCACCTTGTCGGGAATGTCGAGCCGGTGCACGGGCTTGCCGGCGATTCTCCAGTCCTTCGGGTCGCGCAGCTTCACGTCCCCGGGCGGCTCGAGCTTCGCGGCCTGCGTGGCCACCTGGCCGTAGCGCAGCCTGCGCTTCGAGGGCCCATGCGTGATGACGCCCTTGTCCACCGTGCACTCCGAGACCGGCACCTTCCACTGCGCGGCGGCCGCGGCGACCAGCATCTCGCGCGCGCTTGCGCCGGCCTTCCTCACGTAGTCCTGCGAGCTGCGCACGCCCTGGCTGCCGCCCGTGGACATCGATCCCCAGATGCGGTTCCTGCGCACGTGCTCGTTGGGCGAGGCGAACTCGGCGGAGACCTTCATCCAGTCGCAGTCGAGCTCCTCGGCCACGAGCTGGGCGAGCGCGGTGTACGTGCCCTGCCCCATCTCGGACCGGGCGATCCGCACCACCACGCGGTCGTCGGGATGGATCACCACCCACGCATTCACCTCGGTGGCGGTCGCCCCGCTGGCGGCACTGCCGATGGAGGGAAAGGAGAATTCGAGGACGAGGCCGCCGCCGAGCGCGGCGGAGGCCTTGAGGAAATCGCGGCGGTGTGTCGAGCGGGGAAGCAAGGGACGGGACGTCATCGCGGCTCTCCTCAGGTTTTCTTCGCCGGCACGACGACGGTTCCGACGGGCGATGCGGCGGCATGAATCGCCTTTCGCACGCGCGCGTAGGTGCCGCAACGGCACAGGTTGGTCATCGCCTCGTCGATGTCCGCATCCGAGGGCTTCGGCTTCTTCGCGAGCAGCGCCGCGGCCGACATGATCATGCCGGTATGGCAATAGCCGCACTGCGGGACCTCGTGCTCGATCCACGCCTTCTGGATCTTGTGCAGGCCCGGCTTCGCGAGGCCCTCGATGGTGACGATTCTCTTCCCCGCCGCCTGGGCCGCGGTCATGATGCAGGAGCGCACCGGCTCTCCATCGACGTGCACCGTGCACGCGCCGCACGCCGAGATGCCGCAGCCGTACTTGGCGCCGGGAAGGTTCAGGACGTCGCGCAGCACCCAGAGCAAAGGCATCTCCGGTTCCACGTCCACGGTGTGGGTGCGGCCGTTCACGATGAGCTTGAGCATGGCGTCTCCTTCAGGCGAATCGATGAATTCTACGGGTGCCCGGCGGTCATCGGGTACGACGGCACATTGGGAGAACGGCTCCCGCGGTCGATGACGATCGCCGACCAGTTTCCGGAATCGGCGGCCTGTCTCAGGATCGTGCGATACCGGTCCAGGAGCTGGGCGTCGTAGGGGGACGCCCCGTAGTAGAAAAGGTAGTCCGGCAGGCTGGAGACCCCGCAATGGCCCTGGAAGGCGCAGGCGTTCAGCACTCGCGTGTTGTTCTCCCCGCACGCATAGCCGTACTCGCAGGCGAGCAGCAGAGCGGCGTTCATGAATGCGCGGTTCTCGATCGGTTCCTGGTCGGGTCCGATGCGGACCGTGAGGTCGCGAAAGGAATTGGCGAGCACTCGCCCCGCAATCGCGATGGCCTCGGGATCGCGGGAGGAGAACGCGTCCCTGATCGAGGCGAGCTGCGCCTCGTTGAGCGTCGGCCCCGCCCGGCCGGGCGTGCTGGCGCTGCGGCGCTCCTGCCACATCTCCTGCTCGGCCTGCCACGCGCGCGCCTTGGGATCGCCCCCCGCCAACGAGTTCTTCAGCATCTGCGCGAGCTCCGCTTCCGTGATCGCGATCCCCGCAAGCCCCGCACACTGGTCGGCCGTCGCCTTGTCGAAGGCCTCCAGGCGCTGGGCGCGGCGCGGGTCGCCCTCGGGAAGGCTGGCCGCGATCTGCTGGCGGCGCTCTTGCATCTGCGCCGTGTACTGTTGCGGGCGAGGCTGCCCGCCGCCCCTGCGATCGGCCACCGTGGCGCAGGCGCGCAGGATCCGATAGAGGAAGTACTGCCCCTCGGGGGTTTCGCCCTCCGCCGTGCCCTTGAGGCGATCGTAGATCGGCTTGTAGGCGAGGGAGTTGCCGAAATCGCGCGCCAGCGGCGAAGCGGTGGCCGTCGAGACGGACGTCGGGCGAAGGAAGTTGGACGTCCGGCTCATTTCACCCGGGCCGGGAACGACCGGCGGCGGCGGTCGCACGACAGCCGCGTTGACGGCCGGGGCGGTGACGGCGGGCGCGGTCGCCGGCATCGGACGCAAGAGGTCCCATGCCAGGACGCCGACGGCGCCAAGCGCGACGATCGCCAGCAGGTGCTGGCGGTTCAAGGGCAGTCCTCCAGGATCATGCGCGCGCCTTTCTCCGCGATCATGTAGCACGGCGCATTCGTGTTGCCCGACGTGATGCGCGGCATGATCGATGCATCCACAACGCGCAGGCCCTCGATTCCGTGCACGCGCAGGCGCTCGTCCACCACGGCCAGGGGATCGCGCCCCATGCGGCAGGTGGAGACGGGGTGGAAGATGGTGGTGCCCAGCTCGCCCGCGGCCTTCACGAGGTCCGCATCCGCCTCGGCCGCAGGTCCCGGCCTCCATTCCTCGGGCGAGTACTTCGAGAGCGCCCCGGCGGCCATGATGCGCCTCGTGAAGCGCATGCCGTCGGCCGCCACCTGGCGGTCCGCGTCCGTGGACAGGTAGTTCACCTGGATCTCAGGGGCCGCACGCGGGTCCGTCGAGGTGATGCGCACCCAGCCTCGGGAGGTGGGCCTCAGGTTGCACACGGAGGGGGTGATCGCCGGGAACGGATGCAGCGGCTCGCCGAACCGGTCCAGTGACAGCGGCTGCACGTGCCATTCGATGTTGGGCGTCGGCTGCGCGGGGTCGCTCTTCGCGAAGGCGCCCAGCTGCGAGGGCGGCATGGTGAGCGGGCCCGTCTTGAAGAATAGGTACTCCAGGCCCATCGCCGCCTTCCCCCACACGCTGTTCACGCGCTCGTTCAGCGTGGAAACGTTTCGCACCTTGTACACCATGCGGATCTGCAGGTGGTCGTGCAGGTTCTCGCCCACGCCGGCCAGTTCATGCAGGACGGGAATTCCGTGCCTGGCGAGCAGCGGCGCCGGCCCGATGCCCGAGAGCTGCAGGAGCTGCGGCGTGCCGATGGCGCCCGCGGCGAGGATCACCGCCTTGCGCGCCGTGGCCACCGACTCGCCCTGCCCTTCGGCCCCATAGGCCACGCCCGCGGCGCGGCGGCGGCCATCCCTTTCCTCCATCACGAGCTTCGTCGCATGCGCCTTCGTGACGACGGTGAGGTTCGGTCGCCCCATTGCGGGGCGCAGCCACGCGTTGGTGGCGCTCCAGCGCTTTCCGCGCTTCTGGTTCATGTGGAAATACGCGTTGCCGAAGTTGTCGCCGCGGTTGAACTCGTCGATCTTCGGGATGCCGCACTCCACGGCCGCGTCGCGCCAGGCGTCCAGGATCTCCCAGCGCACGCGCGGTTCCTCCACCCGCAGCGCCCCGCCCGCGCCATGGAACTCGTTGGCGCCGGCGAAGAAATCCTCCGAGTCGCGGAAGATCGGCAGCACGTCGTCCCACGACCAGCCCTTGTTGCCGAGGCTCGCCCAGTGATCGTAGTCCTCCTTCTGGCCGCGCATGTACACCATGGCGTTGATCGTGGAACAGCCGCCGAGCACGCGGCCGCGGGAGTAACCCAGTTGCCGCCCGTTGAGCCCCGCGTCGGGCGCGGTCCTGAAGCACCAGTCGGTGCGCGGGTTGCCGATGGTGTAGAGGTATCCCACCGGGATGGGAATCCAGAACCAGTCGTCCTGGCCGCCGGCTTCCAGGAGCAGAACGCTCGATTTTCCGTCGGCGGTAAGGCGGTTGGCGAGCACGCAGCCGGCGCTTCCGGCGCCCACGATCACGAAATCGAAAGCTTTCATGCTCCCCCTTTGCACAGCGTGCCGCCGTCGAACGCGGCCTCAGTCGGCCTTCAGGCGGCGCGTCTTCTTCAGGTACCAGGTGCCGAGCCAGAGCAGCGCGAGGAGCCCGACGACGCCCGAGACGTTGAAGATGACGTCCCACGAATCGTCGAGCTCGCGTTCCTCGAGGATGTTGGAGATGGTGAGAACCGCGATCCCGAGGAGCCACGCGAACGGCGTTCCATACTCCTTCACCACCACCCGCCGCCAGCGGAAAGGCATGGCGCGAATCGTCGCCGCAAGGCCCTTCCAGCGCACGCCGAAGCGCGGCGTGCGCTCGCAGTAGCGGCGGAAGTCGTCGCCGAACTTGGCGCCCAGGAAATCCTCCTCGGCGCTCACGATGCAGTGGTAGGCGAAGATGAACAGCACGGGGGCCGCGATGAGCGCGGTCAGCGAATCGGCCGCGATGGCGAGCCCGAAGATGATGAGGAGGTTGCCCAGGTAGAGGGGATTGCGGCAATGGGCGAAGAGCCCGCCCGTGACGAGCTCGTCCGCGTACACCTTTCCCCCCCGCCCGCCCCGGACGATGTAGTCCAGCCCGATGGTCATGGCCCGCACCGTCTGGCCCGCCGCCGCGACGACCAGGCCCAGGCCCGCGGCGAGGAACGTCGAGGAGAACGTCTCCGGTCCCTCCACGAAGGCGATGACGATCGCGGAGGGGAAGAGCAGGTTGCGGTAGCGGAAGAAGAACTGGCCGAGCCTGACGATCATTTGACGGCCACGATGCCGCAGAAGTTGTACCACTTGAAGAAGACGTCCACGTAGCGAAAGCCCGTGCGCAGCAGCAGCTCGCGGTTCTCCAGCAGCTTGTAGGGGATGAGGACGTTCTCGAGCGCCTCGCGTTTCTGCGTGATCTCTATGTCGCTGTAGCCGTTGCGCCGCTTGAGGTCGTAGTAGTACTTGATGAACTGCCGGTTGAAGAGCGAATCCTCGCCCAGCACCTTTTCCACGAGGATGAGGCAGCCGTTGTCGTTCATCCCCTGCAGCAGGTCCTTCATCAGCCGCTCGCGGTTCAGGGGCCGCAGGAACTGGAGCGTGAGGATCAGCAGCACGACCGACGCGTTCTCGATCCGGCAGCCTTCGTTCAGGTCCGCGACCTCCAGGCGCAGCGGCCGCTTCATTCCGGCGGCCACGAGCTTCTCGCGGCAGCGCTCGAGCATCTCCTGCGCATTGTCGATGCCCACGAATTCGACGGTGGGGTCGATGACGGGATCGAGAACCTCGAGCGTCGTGCCCGTGGCGCAGCCCAGGTCGTAGATGCGCGAGCCCGGCGTGGCGTAGTCCGCGGCGATCTCCGTGATCATGCGCTGCGTCTCGCCGTAGAAGGGCACGGAGCGCGAGACCATGTCGTCGAACACCGTCGCCACCTGCTTGTTGAACTTGAAGTCCGTCACGTCGCCCAGCGGCTCGCTGAAGACCTTGTCGGTCGGGACTTTCGGGGGAACGTTCTTGTCCACGGGCTCTTTTCCTTTCGGTTCGCGGCGGTTCAGGTGGCGGGGCGCGCCGCGCGGCGTGCTTCGTAGGTCTTGAGGTGCGTGTAGGCCATCGCGAGCACCGCGTCGTCCAGGCCGTGCCTGCGCGCCAGGTCGAGCATGAAGCCGACGATGTGATCGGCCTCGACGGGCTTGCCCGCCTCCATGTCGCGCAGCATCGAGGCGCTCTGCGGGCCCGGCGTGGTCAGGCGCTTCACGGCGAACTCCACGGACTGGGCGCGCGGCGGGTGTCCCTGCGCGCGGGCGATCGCGACGTTCGCCTCGAGCGCGCGCATGACAATCGCGCGGCCGTCGGGGGCCGTCATGATCTCCGCCACGTTGCCCCGGAAAAGGCAGGTCGTCGCCGCGAGCGCGGACAGGAAGGTGATCTTCTCCCACAGGTCCTGCAGGATGTCCTCCGACCACGTCCAGTCGATGGCCGTTTTCGCCAGCGCGTCGGCGAACGCCTGCGCGCGGGCGGATTTCGACCGGTCGCGCTCGCCGAAGAGGATGCGGTTGAGCGGCTCCATGTGCTTCACGGTGCCGTCCGGTGCGAGGCTCACGTTGATCTGGCAGGTTCCGCCCATCACCTTCGCCGCGCCGAAGCGCGCGTCCAGCCGGTCAAGGTGCGCCAGGCCGTTCAGGAGCGGCAGCACGGCGCAATCGCCCGCCATGGCCGGCGCGATGGCATCGAGGGCCGAGTCGAGGTCGTAAGCCTTGCAGGTGAAGAGGACGAGGTCGTAGCCGGGTTTCAGCTCCTGCGCCACCACCGTCCTTGCTGCAATGCGTGCATTGCCCAGCGGGCTTTCGATCACCAGCCCGTCCCGGGCGATAGTCTCGCGGCGCTTCGGCCGGACGAGGAATGTGGCGTCAACGCCCGCCTGCGCGAGGCGGCCGCCGAAGTAGCCGCCGATGCCGCCGGCGCCGAGTATCAGGAGTTTCATGGGGTCGAGGGGGAGAGTTGAGGGACAGACCTTCAATGGCCGCTAAGGATCAGTTCCTTGGCGGCTGGATTCGGCGAAGCCACGGCGCTTCACGAGCGCATCGATTTCCCTGAGCGTCTCGAGCAGTTCACGCATGCGCGCCAGGGGCCAGGCATTGGGTCCGTCGGAGAGCGCTTTCGACGGATCGGGGTGGGTTTCCATGAACACGCCCGAAATGCCCGTGGCAACCGCCGCCCGCGCAAGCACGGGGACGAACTCGCGCTGCCCGCCCGAGGTGGTGCCCTGCCCGCCCGGCAGCTGCACGGAGTGGGTCGCGTCCATCACGACCGGGCAGCCGGTCTCGCGCAGGATGGCGAGCGAGCGCATGTCGGAGACGAGGTTGTTGTAGCCGAAGGAGGCGCCGCGCTCGCAGACCATGATGTTGTCCTGCCCGCTCGCCTCCCGCGCCTTGTCCACCACGTTCTTCATGTCGTGAGGCGCGAGGAACTGGCCTTTCTTGATGTTCACGGGCTTGCCCGCCATCGCGACGGCACGGATGAAATCCGTCTGCCGGCAGAGGAACGCGGGCGTCTGCAGGACATCGACGAATTTCGCGACCTCGGTCACTTCCTGGCTGGTATGCACGTCCGTGAGCACCGGGACCCCGATCGTCTTCCTGACCTTCGCCAGGATCTCGAGGCCCTTTTCCATCCCCGGGCCGCGGAAGGACGCACCGCTCGACCGGTTGGCCTTGTCGTAGGAGGACTTGAAGATGAACGGGATGCCCAGGGCGCCAGTCATCTCCTTCAGTTGCCCGGCGACATCCATCTGCAGCTGCTCGCTCTCCACCACGCACGGCCCGGCGATGAGAAAGAACGGCTTGTCGAGGCCAGCGTCGAATCCGCAGAGCTTCATGTGACCTGCTTCATCCGTGTTTATCCGATTTCATCCGTGTTCATCCGTGTCCCGGCCTTGCAGCCGCGTCACTCGATGAACGCAATCACGCGGCGGAGCCGCCAATGACCTTCAGCCCCGGTTCCGGCACGCGCTTCCTGCGCTGCTCGAGCGCCGCCTTCACGTAGGAAATGAAGAGCGGATGCCCGCTACGCGGCGTGGAGGTGAATTCCGGGTGGTACTGGCAACCGAAGAACCACGGGTGGTCCGGGCGCTCGGCCATCTCCACCAGGTTCTCGGCCTTCGTACGCGCGCTGATCGCGAGCCCCGCGGATTCCAGCCGCGCCACGTACTGGTCGTTCACCTCGTAGCGGTGGCGGTGGCGCTCCGATACCGCATCGGTGCCGTAGATCCGGTGCGCGAGCGTGCCCTTCTTCACGGTGCACGGCTGCGCACCCAGGCGCATGGTGCCGCCCAGATGGGACCTGGCGTCGCGGCGCTCCACCTTGCCGTCACGGTCCTGCCATTCGGTGATGAGGGCCACCACCGGGTGCGGCGTATCCGGGTCGAACTCCGTGGAATTGGCGCCCTCGAGGCCGCACAGGTCGCGCGCCGCCTCGATGACGGCGATCTGCATGCCCAGGCAGATGCCGAGGTAGGGCACCTTGTGCTCGCGCGCGTAGCGCACCGAGGCGATCTTGCCCTCGATTCCGCGCTTGCCGAAACCGCCGGGGACGAGGATCGCATCCATGTCCTTGAGCATTTCCGTGCCGCGCGCCTCGATCTGCTCGGAATCGACGTAGTGGATCTTCACCCGCGTGCGCGTGTGGATGCCGGCGTGGATGAGCGATTCCGAGAGGCTCTTGTAGGAATCCTGCAGGTCCACGTACTTGCCGACCATGGCGATATCGACCTCGTGCTCCGGATTCTCGAGCGCGTCCACGATCCCGTCCCACATCGACAGGTCGGCCGGATAGGCGGCGAGGTCGAGCTTCCTGCACACGATCTCGTCCAGCCCCTGCTTGTGCAGCATCGTCGGGATCTTGTAGATGGAGCTCACGTCGTAGCAGGAGATGACCGAGCGCACGTCCACGTTGGTGAAGAGCGCGATCTTCCTCCTTTCCTCCTCCGGGACGGGCTGCTCGGAGCGGCACATCACGATGTCGGGCTGGATGCCGATGCCGCGCAGCTCCTTCACGGAATGCTGCGTGGGCTTGGTCTTGATCTCGCCCACGCTCGCCAGGTGCGGCACGAGCGTCAGGTGCATGTAGCAGGTGTTGTTGCGGCCCTCCTCGATGCCCATCTGGCGGATCGCCTCGAGGAACGGGAGCGACTCGATGTCGCCCACGGTGCCGCCGATCTCGATGATGCCGACGTCCACGTCCTTGCAGGCCGCCTTCACGCTCAGCTTGATCTCGTCGGTGATGTGCGGGATCACCTGCACCGTGCCGCCCAGGTAGTCGCCGCGGCGCTCCTTGTTGATGACGCGCTCGTAGATCTGGCCGGTGGTGAAGTTGTTGAGCTTCTTCATCTTGGAGGAGACGAAGCGCTCGTAGTGGCCGAGGTCCAGGTCCGTTTCCGCGCCGTCTTCCGTGACGAACACCTCGCCGTGCTGGAACGGCGACATCGTGCCCGGGTCCACGTTGATGTACGGGTCGAGCTTGACGAGGGTGACCTTGATCTTGCGCGATTCCAGGATCGCGGCGAGGGAGGCGGCGGCGATGCCCTTGCCGAGGGAGGAGACCACACCGCCCGTTACAAAGACATACTTGGTCATTTCGATACCCCGGCTGGAAATTTGAATTTTACAGGGAAATGGGAGATGCCGTGAACGGCGTTGGACCGGACGACAAGTCGCCGGTCAACGCCAGCAGACTCGACGGCAATGGCAGAATCGCTCATGGCTCCCAAGATCGGCTGGACCCGGGAAGGCGTGAAGCGCTACCTGGTGCAGCGCTTCTACACGCGCTTCCACATGTCGCTGATCCTCGCGAGTTGCGGGCTTTCCGCGATGCTCACGAGCTGGGCCCTGCTGCACGCCGGCGTCCACTCGATGCTCGGGCGCTACCCGGTCGCGATGTGCGTCGCCTACCTCACGTTCCTGTGCGGCGTATGGGCCTGGCTGCGCTACGTCGGGCTCGCGGAAGACGCCCGCTCCTCGCGCTCGTCGCTGGCCGACGGCGGAAGCCTGTCCGACATCTCCTGGGGAGGCGGGAGTTCGGGGTCGAGCGCATCCGGCGGAATTGCCAGGGGAGGAGGCGGTTCCTTCGATGGCGGAGGAGCAAGCGCGGCCTGGTCGGAGGGCGTGCGCGCGCCGGCGATCACGGCGAACCTGCAGACGCAGGCGCTGGCCGCAGTGTCCCCGTCGAAGTCGGGCGGCGGCGGCAGCAGCAGCTTCGGCGACCTCGGCGACCTGGACGGCGACGGCATCGCCCTCCTCGTGCTTGCGGTCGCGCTCATTGCCGCCATCTTCGTCACCAGCGGTTGGCTCATCTGGTTCGCGCCCGACATCCTCTCGGAGGCGGCTTTCGGAGCAGTCCTCGCAGGTGGACTCGCGAGGCGATCGCGCGACCAGGATCCCGCCGGCTGGATCGCGGGCGTGGTGAAGAAGACCTGGTGGCCGTTCGCCGTCGTGCTCGCCGTCTCGATCGCCTTCGCGTGGTATGCCTCGGTGCACTTCCCCGCGGCACGCACGTTCCGCGAGGCGGTCGCGATGGCGCTCGTGCTGTAATTCAAAGGGGTCGGATTACTTTGCACTGTTTCCGTGCAAAGTAATCCGACCCCTTTGAATTGACCCCTTTGAATTCCTTTGAATTCTATTTCCCGATCGCCAGGGCCCGTGCCTCTGCCGCGCAGTCGCGAGGCGACTTGAGGTCCGCGGCTCGTGCCGCCTCGATTTCACTGCGCGCCAACACCATCTGCGCGGTGTAGACGGGGTCGGCATGCAGGCGGCTCACCGTCGCCGCGCCGATCACGCGGCCGGTGTCGACGTCGCTCTTCCAGTGAACGCCGCACACCACGCGGCTCTGCCCGAATGAAAGTCCCCGGGCAAAGATCGCGTTCGCGCGTTCCGGCGACAGTTCCGCCAGCGTGAGCGCCCAGGCCCAGCCGATCGAGGCATGCCCGGACGGGTAGGAGTCGGGTTTCATCTTCGCTTCCTCCTTCGGCGTGCAGGACGCCTCGCCGGTGACGGCGTACGGCCGCTTGCGTTTGTAGTGGCTCTTGGCCAGGTCAAGGGCCCGGCTCGCATCCATGCGCACCCGGCGCAGCAGCATGTTGAGGTGCGGCGTCGACTGCGCCGAAATCGGCATGTCCAGGGCGCACGAAAAATGCCCGGCCGCCTTGGGGAACTCCAGTACCGCGTCTGCTGTGGCCTGGCCCCAGCGCGGCGTGTCCCGCAGGGCGCGTGTGGCCCGGTAGGCTTCCTCATCGGCCGCCAGGGCCGCAGAGCCCGCCGCAGGCGGCGGGGGCAGCAGGGCCAAGCCGTCCGGCAGCTGGTCCGGTTGGAGATAGCCGGCCACGTACCCCCGGCGCACCTCCGGAAGCTCGGTCGGCGGCGGGGGCGGGATCGACGCGCAGCCCACCAGCGTGATCGAGGCAAGCAGCGTCCAGCCGGTTCTTGCGGTATCGAAGTTCATCGCCTATCTCCCTTGGTCTGTTGATAACGCCGCGCCCGCCCCTGCGGGTTGATTCCGGTCAAGGGATTCGCACGGCCGGGCCATCGATCCGCCTCACGCGGCCGGCGATCGCCTCAATCGTCCGACGCCCACCGCAACCAGGGCGACGAGCACGAACAGGACGGGAACGGTGACTTCGAGCAGCAACCCGAATCCCACCAGAAAGCCGATGACCGCATCGGGCTCGATTCTGTCCAGGCTCACCGTCCTTCGATGGCCGGCGACATCGAAAAGAATGCAGCTTCCGGACAACGACGTCGTGCTGCTGCTCCTGCCGATCGAGGGATAGGCGAGGCCACGGTACTCGAGGCCGTGCTGCGCCGCATAGCGCCCGCACAAGGGCGATGCGTAGCGATGTTCGATGGACAGCGCCAGCCCGATCGCAAGCCCCGCCGCCAGCGCCCCGACCACCAGGAAGTTGCGCATTCCCGTCCACCACGAACGCACCTTGGCTGCGACCTGCGGAGCCTGCCGGCGAGCCTCGTCGCGGGCGTGGGCCATGAGCTGCTCGCGCAACTGGTCCGGCGAGAGGCCGTCCGCCTGCCCCTGTTCGAGGCGGGCTTTCATGTCCGCGGCAAATGCCTCGCCCGCCCTTTCCAGGTCCTTCCCGTCACCAGGCGGGGCGGTCACGACCGCGACCTTCGCAGCCGGCTACTTCGGCGGCGCCGCAGCCTTGTTCCCGCAGGTGTTGATGCCGATCAACGCGTAGGGCGGGCAATAGCCCATCGCCGCGGTGGCGATCGGCCCCAACCCGAGCAGTCCCCACCAGCGGGCGTTGCCGTCGAGGAAATAGACGAGGCTCAGCAGTCCAAGGCCGACGACGATCCGGATGATGCGGTCGACGTTGCCGACGTTCCTGGTCATGTTGCATCTCCTTAGATCAATCCGATGGTTGGGTGCCACGGCCCGCCGCACCGCAGCCGCGGTCCAGGTGTCCCCGGTCCTGGCCGCCTGGTCAACTCTGCCGCTCTCCCCCAAGCCTACCCGGCCTGGCTCGGCGTCCGCCCCGCGGCGGGTCGCTAGTCGGCGTGGTCTGGGGGGCAGGGCGGGGGCGGGGGGATTTGTGCCGCTGCCGCTTTTCCGGGGCGGCTATGAACGCGCGCCGCCCACCGGTCGAAGGCGCAGGCGTTAGCTTTGGTCGTGGCGCCAGGTCATTCTGCGGGGGGGAGGGGCGCGGGGGCCGGTGGCCGCGGGGAACCGGCCGCCTTCGGGGACGGTGAACGACGCCCCTTGCCGACGCCCTTCACGGCGGATGCGGCGACCTTACTAGCGGCGGGGGCCGGGGTCGGCGGCGCGGGGCGGCGCGGGGGCGGGGGCGGGAACCTTTCGGGCGGCGGGCTGTGGAGCAGGGGTCTAGCCGGGGAGGAGGCGCGGTGCCGGCCCGGGACGTTTGGGTGTTGGGGGCGGACCGCCGGAGCGGGGTTCGGGGCGGGGGGCGGGCGGGCCCTCGGGGGGGGGGGGCGCGGGGGTCCACGGGCGCGGTGCGGGGGGGTGGGGGGGCCCGGCGTCCTGGGCGCCGTGCCCCCGCCAGTCAAGGGTCGAGCCTGCGCTGGCAGGCCCAGGACTAGCAGGTGGCTGGCGCCGGGCAGCTGGGCGGCCCCCCGCCCCCGCCGATCAGGCAACCCGGGTAGCTACCGAGAACAGTTCCTCCGGGGGCGGCACCCTTCTCTCGAACCACAGTGCCGCAGCGGCCTTGCCCATGGCGCAGCCGTCGTGGCCCACGCCCGGAACCGTGACGAGTTGCCATCGGCAGGGGACACCGAGCTGCGCGGCCGCGCGCTGCGCGAAGTCGAAGAAGAACCGGGCGCGGGCGAAGCGCGTGGGCCCCTGCGCCAGGGCTTCCGGATTGCGCGGCAGGTGCTCGTCGGCCATGTCGATGTCCTGCTCGCCCGAGAGGATGGTCATCGGATACGCAAGCCAGCGCGCAAGATCCGGCGTGCCGAATCCCAGGCCGCCCACGCCTTCGGGAAAGGGTCGATCCAGCGTCGGCAGCGTGTACCACCCCGGGTTCCCCGACACCACAGCCTCGTAGAGCGCATGATCCTGGGTCGCCAGCAGGCGGTGCGCGAACTGCCCGCCCGCGGAATGGCCATAGAGGCGCACCTGCGGACGCCGCGTGACGCCACCCGCGCGCAGCGCCTCCACCACGCGCGGCAGGATCGCGTAAAGCCAGTCCTCGCGCGGGCGCACGCCGCCGTCGGGTGCCACCACGGCCCCGTTGTTGTAGTTCTCCGGCTTCGGGTACGGCGCGTCGCCGAACGTCGTCGCCACGATGAGCAGGCGATGCTTCTCGGCCGCGTCGATCCAGAAATCGCGGTACTCGTCGCCGTTGCGCTTGACCCCGTGCTGGACGAGCACCACCGGATCGTCGGGCCCGTGCGCGGCGGGACGATAGGTGTGGATCACGAGCGGCCGGCCGGGATGCCGCGCGTCGTGGTAGTCGAGGGCATCGCGTCCGGTTCGGGGGGTGAGCGTGGTCGTGGTCATGGTCATGGCGGTCAGGGTCGGGTGAGCAAGTGGCAGGCGGCGTGGCGGCCGGGCGCGATTTCGCGCAGTTCCGGCCTCGTTTCACGGCATTCGGGCGTGGCCGAGGGGCAACGCGGATGGAAGGCGCAGCCCGAGGGCGGCGCGAGAGGCGACGGCAGTTCGCCCTTCACGGGCACGAACACGCGCTTGCGCCCATGGATGCGCGGGATCGCCTCGAGCAGCGCCCGGGTGTACGGATGCGCGGGGCTCGCGAACAGTTCCGCGACGGGCCCCGTCTCCACGAGGCGGCCGAGGTACATGATCGCCACGCGGTCGCAGATGAAGCGCACCAGCCCGAGGTTGTGGCTCACGAACAGGTAGGTGAGCGCGTGGCGTTCGCGCAGGTCCATGAACAGGTTCACCACCTGCGCCTGGATGGAGACATCGAGCGCGGCCACCGGCTCGTCGCATACCAGCACGCGCGGCTTCACGGCCAGCGCCCGCGCGATGCCGATGCGCTGCCGCTGGCCGCCGGAGAACTGGTGCGGGTAGCGGTCGCGGTAGCCGGCATCGAGCCCCACGTCGGAGAGCGCCCGGTCGATCGCCGCGTCCAGCTCGCCCGGCGGCACAAGGCGGTGCACCGCAAGCGCCTCGCCCACGATCCGGTGCACGCGCATGCGCGGGTCGAGACTCGCGTACGGGTCCTGGAAGATCATCTGCACCGCGAGAAGGTAGTCGAGGCGCTCGCGCCCCTTCAGGCCCGCGGCCGGCCGCCCCTCGAAGTAAATCTCGCCGGCGGTCGGCGGAAGGATGCCCGTCACCAGGCGCGCCAGCGTGGACTTGCCGCAGCCCGACTCGCCCACGAGCCCCAGCACCTCGCCACGGTGGATCGCAAGGTCAACGCCCTCGACGGCACGCACCACGGGCGGCGGCGGCGCACGGCCGGCGGACATCAGGATCCGCTCCGCGAGCGTCGGTCGGCGCGTGAAATGCTTGCTGGCGCCGCGCACTTCGAGGATGGGCACCGTCACCACGACTCTCCCGGCGCGAGCGGATGGTGGCAGCGGTAGCGGCGAGCCTCGTCCGCCACGAGCGGCGGATCGACCGTGCGGCACAGGTCGGATGCCCGCGGGCAGCGCGGCGCGAAGGCACAACCCGCGGGCCGCGCATTGAGGCGCGGGGCCATGCCGTCGATCTGCGAAAGGCGCATGCCGTGGCCGGTCTCGCCGGGAACGCAGTCGAGGAGCCCGCGCGTGTACGGGTGGCGCGGGTTGTCGAGCACTTCCGCCACGCTCCCCGTCTCCACGATCCGTCCGGCGTACATGACGGCGATGCGGTCCGCGAGTTCGGCCACGACCGTCAGGTCGTGCGTGATCCAGATGAGCGCCGCGCCCGTCTCGCGCGCGAGCTTCTGCATCTCGAAGAGGATCTGGCCCTGGATCGTCACGTCGAGCGCGGTCGTGGGCTCGTCGGCGATGATGAGGTCGGGCTTGTTGAGGAGCGCGGTCGCGATCGCCACGCGCTGGCGCATGCCGCCGGAGAACTCGTGGGGGTACTGCCTGAGCCGCGCCTCGGCCGAGGACATGCCCACGCGCCCGAGCGCCTCGGCCGCCAGTGCCAGCGCCGCCGCCCCGTCCGTCCCGCCATGCTCGAGCACCGCCTCGGCCATCTGCTCGCCGATGGTGAGCACGGGGTTCAGCGTCATCAAGGGATCCTGGAAGATCATCGCGATGCGGTCGCCGCGCAGTTCCCGCAGCCGCGCCTCGGGGGCCCGGCGCAAGTCCTCGCCCGCGAAGACCACCTCGCCCGCGATCACCTCGCCGGGCGGATCGACGAGGCCCACGATGGAAAAGCCCGTGACCGTCTTGCCCGAGCCCGACTCCCCCACGAGCCCCAGCACCTCGCCGCGATCCACCTCGAGATCGACGCCGTCCACGGCGGCCCACGCGCCGTCGGCGAGGTGAAAGACGGTCCGAAGGCCCCGGACCTGCAGCAGCGGCGCGCTCAATGCCGGTGGGCGTCGAAGCTGCGGCGCAGCCGCTCCCCGACGACGTTGATGGACATGATGAGCATGAGCAGGGCCAGGCCCGGGAAGAGCGAGATCCAGTATTCGCCGGAGAGCAGGAACTCGAAGCCGTTCGCGATGAGCAGTCCCAGCGAGGGCTCCGTCACCGGGACGCCGACCCCGAGGAAGGAGAGCGTCGCCTCGAGCGTGATGGCGCCCGCGATGCTGACCGTGGCCACGACCAGCACCGAGCCGATGCTGTTGGGCAGCAGGTGCGCCCGCATGATGTAGCCCGTGGGCAGGCCCTGGTTCATCGCCGCCTCGATGTATTCCTTGCGCCGTTCGACCAGCGCCGCGGCGCGCATGAGGCGCGCGTAGTTGGCCCATTGCACGACCACGATCGCGAGGATCACCTTGTCCACCCCCCGGCCGATGGAGGCAAGGAGCACGAGCGCTACCAGGATCGAGGGAAAACCGAGAATGAAATCGACCACCCGCATGAGGAAGGAGTCCACGCGGCCGCCGAACTGCGCGGCGGTGAGGCCCACGCTCACGCCCACGAGGAGCGCGCCAGCCGTGGCCGCAAGCCCCACGAAGAGGCTGGTGCGAAGCCCGTAGAGGATGGCGCTCAGCAGGTCGCGCCCCTGCGCGTCGGTGCCGAGCCAGAAGGTGAAGCCCGCCAGGCCCTTTTCCCCGGGCGCCAGGCGGTTGTCCATCACGTTGAGCGCCGTGAGGTCGTAGGGATTCTGCGGCGCGATGAACGGCCCGATGAGCGCGAACGCGACGATCACGGCCAGCACGATCGCAGCCCCCCGCGCGGTGGGTTGCCGGGCCAGGCGCCGCAGCACCTGGCGCCGGATCGGGGTGTCGTCCCCGGGCAGGACGGGCACGGGGTTCACGAGGCCTCTCCCGCCAGCCGCACGCGCGGGTCGAGCGCGGCGTACAGCAGGTCCACGAGCAGGTTCACGGAAACGAAAAGGAACGTCGCCAGCATGATGTAGGAGACGACGATCGGCCGGTCGAGCTGGTAGATGCTGTCGATGAGGAGCTTGCCCATCCCCGGCCACGCGAACACGGTCTCGGTGATGGTCGAGAAGGCGACGAGGCTGCCGAACTCGATCCCCACCACGGTCACCACCGGGATGAGGATGTTGCGCAGGATGTGCCGCAAGACGATGCGCCGCGGCCGCACGCCCTTGGCGCGCGCGTACTTCACGTAGTCCTGCGCCTTCGCCTCCGTGGTGCCCGCCGCGACCAGCCGGATCATGAGCGCCATGTTCGGGATCGCCAGGTTGAGCGCGGGAAGGATCAGGTGCCTCAACCCGTCGAGGGTGAGCAGGCTCGTCCTGAGGCCCAGGATGTCCACCGTCACGCCGCGTCCCGAAGTGGGCAGCCACCCGAGCAGCACCGCGAAGACGAGGATCAGCATCATCCCCTTCCAGAAGTTGGGCAGCGAGTAGCCCAGCACCGTCCCGCCCATGATGAAGCGCGAGAGCCGCGCCTCGGGGTTCAGCCCCGCCACGAGCCCGAGCGGGATGCCGAAGGAGACGGCGAGCGCCATCGCCAGCAGCACCAGTTCGAGGGTGGCCGGCAGGCGCGAAAGGATGAGGTCGATGGCGGGCACGCCGTGCACGAAGGAGCGGCCGAGGTCGCCATGCATCGCGTTCCAGGCGAACACGAGGTACTGCCGCCACAGCGGCAGGTCGAGGCCGAGGCGGCGCACGAGCTCGTCGCGCTCTAGCGCGCTCGCCTGCGGGGGAACCAGCAGCTCGATCGGGTTCCCGATGCCGTAGACCGCGAGGAAGACGACGACCGAGGCGGCCAGAAGGACGAAGAAGCTCTGGATCAGCCGCTGCAGCGCGTAGGTGGCCATGCGCCGCAGCGGCCCGCAGCTACTTCTTCAAGGGCTTCGCCGACATGGCGAGCGTGTACTGGTCCGCTCGGCCTGCGTAGGCGATGTCCGCGCGGTGCGCCCAGATGGTGCTCTCGAAATGCAGCGGAATGAAGGCATGAAGTTCGAGCAGGCGCGTGCCGGCCTGGCGAAGCAGCTCCGCGCGCTTCTCGTCGTCCATCGTGACGAGCGCCTTGCTGATGAGCTCGTCGAAGGCGGGGTCGGCCAGGCCGCCGTAGTTCGAGGTGCCGTGCGTCTTATTCTTGTCGAGCGTGGCGGCCCAGTAGCGCATGAAATTCGACGCCTCCGCCGATCCCCAGCCGCCCATCGCGAAGCTGAACTCCCGCTTGGCGCGGCGCGGGAAGTAGATGGCGCGGGTCATCGCATCCACCTTCGTGCGGACGCCGACCTGTGACAGGTATCCGGCCACGGCCTGCGCGATCTGGGCATCGTTGATGTAGCGGTCGTTCGTGGCCGATAGCGTGAGGTCGAATCCGTTGGCGTATCCGGCTTCGGCGAGCAGCTTCCTCGCCGCGGCCGGGTCGAACCGGATCACCGGGGGGTTCGGGAGCGTGCCGAACATGCCCGTCGGCAGGAACTGGTAGGCGGGCTGCGCGCCGCCATCCATGATGCGCTTGGCGATGGCATCGCGGTCGATCGCCATCGACAGGGCCTTGCGCACGCGCACGTCCATCAACGGGTTGCCGCCCTTGTCGTCCTTCACGAGAGGGCTGGGGCTGCGGGCCACGTCGAGCTGGAAGAAGATCACGCGCGAGGACGGCGAGATCTCGTAGCCGAAGCGCTTGTCCTCCCGCAGGCGGCCCAGATCGCGAGCGGCGGGATTCTCGATGAGGTCGTAATCGCCCGCGATGAGCCCGGCGAGGCGCGGCCCGGCGTTGGTGACCGGCACCATCTTCACGGCCTCCCAGTACGGCTTGTCGCCCCAGTAGCCGTCGTGGCGCACGAGCTCGATGGCCGAGCCGCGCACGTAGCTTTTCAGCTTGTAGGGGCCGGTGCCGATCGCGACGCTGCCCTCGTTGAACTGGCTCACGCTCGGCCAGGGACCGGTCACGCCGCAGTTCGAGGCGAGCGAGAACGTGATCTTTCCGTGGGCCGTGATCGACGAGGTGAGGATGGAGATCCCGGCGAGCAGCCGCGGCAGGAGCGGCTCGGGCTCCGCGGTCGTGACGACGAGCGTGTAGGGATCCGGCGCCTCGATGGTGCGCATGTTGCGGATCAGGTCCTTGTTGCCGCCCGCGATGTTGGTCTCGTTCTTGGCCACGCGGCAGAAGGTGAAGATCGCGTCGTCGGCCGTGAACGGCTTGCCGTTGGAGAAGTTGACGCCCTTCCTCAGCGTGAAGGTCCACTTGTTCGCGCCGTCGTTCTTCCACGCGGTGGCGAGGCTGGGAACGAGGCGCTGCGCCTCGTCCGTATCCACGAGCGCGTCGTAGATATGGGCCGCGAGCGCGTTGTTGGGCGCAAGCACGTGGTAGTGCGGATCGACCGAGGTCGGCTCGGAGGACAGCGCGATGCGAAGCGTCTGGGCCGCGGCGGGAGCGACCGCCATGGCAAGGGCGAATAAGGCGGGAAGCGCGCGGGGGAAGGTCGTCATGTCGGGGGGGGCTCCTGCAAGGGGGCGTGCGCAGCTTCCAGGCGGAGCCACGATCCCTGAATTCTAGCGCAATGCGGATAACGCCAATTCGTCAGGCCCAGGCGGGGCTGAATCGGCCGTCATCTCCGCGCATACGCCGGTAGTAAGATGTCCCGATGGTTCCCCAGACTCGATATGCGCGCAGCGGGAAGGTGAACATCGCCTACCAGGTCACTGGCGAGGGTCCGCTCGACCTGGTCTTCATACCCGGCTGGGTATCCCACGTCGAACTTGCCTGGGAGGATCCCGAGCGGGGAGCCTTCCTGCGCCGGCTTGCGTCATTCTCGCGCCTGATCATCTTCGACAAACGCGGCACGGGCCTCTCCGACCGCGTCCCGGACGACCAGCTGCCGACCCTCGAGGAAAGGATGGACGACCTGCGCGCCGTGATGGATGCGGTCGGCTCGCGACGCGCGGCGCTCTTCGGTTACTCGGAAGGCGGCAACATGTCCGTTCTGTTTGCGGCCACCTATCCGGAGCGCACGGTAGCGCTCGTCACCTTCAGCTGCTTTGCGAAACGCATCTGGAGCCCCGACTATCCGTGGGCGCCGACACCCGAGGCGCGCGCGAAGGAATACGAAACGGTCGAGCGCGAATGGGGCAACCTGATGGACCTGGCGCACTACATTCCGAGCAAGATGCATGACGTCGAGTTCGCGCGCCGGCAGGCCACCTTCATGCGCCGCTCGGCCAGCCCCAGCGCAGCGGTCGCGCTGCTCAGGATGAACACGCAGATCGACGTGCGCGCGGTGCTGCCTGCGATCAGCGCGCCGACGCTGGTCATGCATCGCACGGGAGATCTCGACGTGAACATCGAGGAGGGTCGCTGGCTGGCCACGCGCATTCCCGGGGCCCGCTTCGTGGAATTCGCCGGCGACGATCACATGCCCTGGATCGGCAATTCGGATTCCATCCTCGATGAGGTCCAGGAGTTCCTGACCGGCATGCGGCCCGAGCGCGACGTCGATCGTGTGCTTGCGACGGTGCTGTTCACCGACATCGTCGGGTCCACGGAGCACCTGGCTCGCGTGGGCGACAAGGCATGGAAGGACATGCTGGCTCGCCAGCGCGAGATCGTGCGGCGCGCGCTTTCCGCCTTTCGGGGACGTGAAGTCGATACCGCGGGCGACGGCTTCTTCGCCACCTTCGACGGTCCGGCGCGCGGCGTTCGCTGCGCATTCAGCATCCAGGAGGCGGCTCGGCCCCTGGGGCTCGCGATCCGGGCCGGCTTGCACACGGGCGAAGTCGAACTCGACGGCGAACGCGTGGGCGGCATGGCGGTCCACATCGGCGCTCGCATCGCCGCCCAGGCGGGCGCCGGGGAAGCGCTGGTCTCCAGTACCGTCAAGGACCTGGTCTCGGGATCCGGGCTGCGCTTCGAGGACCGCGGCGCGCATGCCTTGAAGGGCGTGCCGGGCGAATGGAGGTTATACGCGGCGAGCTGACAGGACGAGGACGGAGTTCATCTCGAAGCGGCGGTGACGGGGGACCTCTCGCGAGGCGTGATGCGCACCTTTTTCCGACGTCCGGGCGCGAGTTTCGGCTTCGCCAGCGCCGCGATCGCAAGCTTCCTCACCTGCCTGATGTCCGCATCGGTGAACGGCCCGTTGACCCCGGAAATCGCCGCGAGCCTCATGCCGTGCTTGATGCCCAGCCGGTAGATCTCGCGCACCTTCTCCCACTCGATGTTGCGGCCGACCGTGAAGTTCTCGAACCTGCCTTCCAGCGCGAGCACGATGGTTTCGGCCAGGCACGCGTAGGCCACGTTCTTCGGCAGCCCGATGTTCTTCATCGAGACGTTTCCCGGCAGGTGGATCTCGCCCGACTCGATCACGAGCACGTCGGGACGCCTGGCGACCTCTTCGGCGGGAAGGTCGAGGGGTCGCGCCACGTCCGTGATCACGCACCCGGGCTTCACCTTCATGATGTCGAGGATCTTCTTGCCCGCCCCCGACGTCGCGGTCACGATCATGTCCATGTCCGCAATGTCCTTGTCGGCCCGCGAGGACAGGAAAAGCTTCGCGTCGGGGGTCTCCTTCAGGATCGAGCCCTTGAGCGAGAGGAGCTTCGCGGTTTCCGGGGAGACCATGTAAACCTCCTCGGCGACCATCGCGAGGAGTCGCGCGCACACCGAGCCGATGGCCCCGGTCGCGCCCACCACCATCGCCTTGAACTGCACCTTCTGCCCCCGCGCGCCCCGGGGGACCAGGCCCAGGCGCAGCACGGCGTCGTGCGCGGCCCAGAGCGCACCGGATGCGCTGTAGCTGTTTCCGGTCGTGATGGGCAGCGGCGCGCGCCTGGCCACCGTGAGCCCCGCATCGCCAACCACTTTCGTGAACGCGCCCAGGCCCATGATCTGCGCGCCCAGGCTGCGCGCCACGCGGGCCGCATCGAGGAGCCGCCGGTAGGTGAACTCCGGGCTGTGGTTCATGATTTCCCTGGGCGTGCCGCCCACCGAAATCAGCCATCCCTCGGCTTCCACTCCCGTGGGCGACTTGATGCCGGTCACATGCGAATAGACGAAGGGCGGCGCGTAGGCCATCGCCTTTTCCAGCGTGTCCATGAAGATGGGTGGGGACACGCGCGAGAGAAGGTCGATGGACTTGATGTTCTTGAAGTACTCCTGCGACAGCGGATGGATCACGAACGCGAAGCGGTTCATCCGCTTGACGCCATTGGGATAGATGATGCGCGGCTGCATCGCGAGGCCGGTGATGATCTCCAGGTAGTCGTCCTCGAGGAGGTCCTCGGGCTCCTTGCCGCGCGCGGCGATGATCATCGCGTCCAGCAGGCTCGGGCCCAGCACGTGGCCGAAGAGCGCGGGGGCGCCGTCGATCACCAGGTTCACGCCCTTCTTCCGGAACTGCGCGATGCGCCGGTCGTTGACGGTGGAGGTGACGATCGTCTTGCCGGCCAGTTCCTCGAGGCCGAAGTCGTCCAGCTCGTGCACGGGCGCCACGATGACCGTCGCCTCCTGCATGGCCCTGCGCAGCACGAACCGGGTCCACTCCCGGACCACGGTGGACTCCATCAGGCTGGAGGGCACGCGGTCGGCCACGTAATGCGCCCCGCTCGCGTAGAGCTCCAGGGCATCGATCGAGGTGAGCATCTTGGGCACGCCCAGCTGGAGCAGCGCGTCGGCGAACTCGAGGTTCGGCGTGTACTCGGCCATGGCCTGCGCGAGCTTGTAATTGGTGACGCCCGAGAAGAACAGCACCTTGGCGTTGTTGAAATAGTCGCCCAGCTTCCCCTGGACGTGGCGCAGCGCCCATTCCTGCAGGATGTCGCCCAGGCGCCCGCCGGTGGTGACGGGCACGCGCGTCACGGCGCCGGTGAGGCGCGCGCTGTCCTTGTCCACGAGGCGCCGCGAGCCGACCGTGTAGCTTTCCTTGGCCACGCCCAGCCCGATGGCGTCGGCGTGGTTCTCCCAATGCTTCAGGAGCTTTTCGGCCCGGGCCACGCTGTGGTTCGTGCCGATGCGGCGCACGTCGAGCTGCTTGCCCAGGAACCGGGCGGTGAACGCGAAATCCTGCGCGCCCTCCCCGAGGCTGATGCCGACCACTGTCTTCATTCCGTTCCCATCCGCTCGCGGGCCCACTGCCGCCCCTGCAGTTTGACCGGCGAAGAGTGCCGCGACTTTGACCTGCGTCTAGTAACCTGCTCGGGGAAATGGTTCCGCAAGCCTGTTTGGTGCAAGCTGGCAGGCTCAAGGACGAGAGGGCGAGCGCGACGATGATCCAGATGCCGAGTGTCGTGGGAAGCGTGGTGCGATCCGTGGGACTGTCGACCGCGATGAAGGCGGCCGGCGTGGTGACGGGGCTCCTGCCGATTCCACAGCCGATGCTGCTGGTGGGTCCCGGCTCGAGCCGGCGACTGGGCCAGGCACTGTGCGGGTTCGGGCACCGGAGAATCCTGATCGTCACGGACCGGATCGTGGCGCAGCTCGGGCTCATGAAGGGCCTCACCCAGGCCCTGGAGAAGGGCGGGGCCGAGTTCGTCGTGTTCGACGCGGTTACCCCGGATGCGCCCATCCCGATGATCGAGAAGGGCATCGCGTTCTACGACAAGCGCGGCTGCGACGCGATCGTGGCCTTCGGCGGGGGCTCGCCCATGGACGCGGCGAAGGCCATCGCCTACTCGGCCGCCAACCGGAAGCACCCACGCAAGCTGGTCGGGTACTTCAAGGGCCTGCACTCGCCGGCGCCGATCTATGCCGTGCCGACGACCGCGGGAACCGGGTCGGAGGTGACCGTGGCCGCGGTGATCTCGGACCCGGACACCGAGCAGAAGCTGGTGATCGCCGACACGCGGCTCGTGCCGGCCATGGCGGCGCTCGATCCGTCGCTCATGATCGGGTTGCCGCGCGATGTGACGGCGGCCACGGGCATGGACGCGCTCACCCACGCCATCGAGGCCTTCATCGGCCAGTGGGCCACCGACTACACGGACCGGATGGCGCTCGCCGCCGTGGCGCTCATCTACGGCAACCTGCGCGTCGTGGTCCGCAACGGCAAGGACCTGGAGGCGCGCGAGCGGATGTCGCTGGCCGCCACCTACGCCGGCCTCGCCTTCACGCGGGCGAACGTGGGCTACGTCCACGCGATCGCGCACCAGCTCGGCGGCAAGTACCACACCCCGCATGGCCTGGCCAACGCGATCCTGCTGCCGCACGTGCTGCGCTTCCTGAGCCCTGCGATCACCAGGCGGCTGGCGCTGCTGGCGGTGCGCGCCGGGGTGGGAGCGGAGGGCGAGCGGGCGACGGTGCTGGCGAAGAAGTTCCTCGAGTCGATCGAGGCGCTGAACCGGGACGTGGGGATTCCGACGCAGCTCGATGCGCTTCGGGAAGCGGATATTCCCGCGTTGGCCAAGGCGGCGTGCTGGGAGGCGGATACCAGCTATCCGGTTCCGAAGTACATGTCGCAGGATGACTGCGCGGGCATTCTGCGCCAGATCCTGCCAGGGACGCCGCCGCGCAAGCGATGAGAGTCGGCGACCGCCATTACCGAAGCCTCTGGGCCGAACGGCCCGGCGGGCCCGTGCACATCATCGACCAGACGCGCCTGCCCTATGCCTTCGAGACGCGCGTGCTCGATTCGCCGGAAGCGGTGGCGGAGGCGATCGGGACGATGCGTGTGCGCGGCGCGCCCCTCATCGGGGTGGCGGCGGCCTTCGGGATCGCGCTCGCGATGACGCGGGACGCGTCCGACGAATCGCTGGCGAAACATGCCGGGCTGCTCGCGGCCACGCGGCCCACTGCAGTGAACCTCGCGTGGGCCCTCGTGCGCATGCGCGAGGCCCTTGACGGCCTTGCCGTGGGGGAGCGGCCGGCGGCCGCCTGGTTCGAGGCGCAGGCCATCGCCGACCAGGATGCGGCGCTCAGCGAAGCCATCGGCCGGCACGGGCTCGCGCTCATCGAACGGGAGCACGGTGCACGAAATCGCGCGGTGAACATCCTCACCCACTGCAACGCAGGCTGGCTCGCCACCGTGGACTGGGGCACGGCGCTTGCCCCCATCTACATGGCGCACGACCGGGGCATTCCCGTGCACGTCTGGGTCGACGAGACGCGCCCGAGATGCCAGGGGTTGCTCACGGCATGGGAGCTCGCGGGCCATGGGGTGCCGCACACGCTGGTGGCGGACAACGCGGGCGGCCACTTGATGCAGCACGGCTTGGTCGACCTGGTCCTGGTCGGCGCCGACCGCGTGACGCGCCACGGGGACGTCGCCAACAAGATCGGCACCTACCTCAAGGCGCTCGCGGCGCGCGACAACGGCGTCCCGTTCTATGCCGCCGTCCCGACGCCCACCATCGACTGGGAGATCGACGACGCGCTCGCCGGCATACCCATCGAGGAAAGAAGCGGCGAGGAGGTGCGGGCCGTGCGCGGGCTGGACGGCGCCGGACGCCCAGCCTCGATCGCCATCGTGCCGGAATCGACGGCGGTGGCCAATCCCGCGTTCGATGTGACTCCCGCCCGCCTGGTGACGGGCATCCTCACCGAGAAGGGCCTATTCGCCGCGAAGGAAACCGCGCTGCTCCAGCTGTTCCCGCGCGACCGCAAGAGCAAGGCGTTCCTCACGTGATCGACGCGGACCTGCGCCTTCGCATCGTCGCCACGGCACGGCGGATGAACGCGCTCGGCATCAACCAGGGCAGCTCCGGAAACGTGAGCGCGCGCATCGAGGGCGGGTTCCTGGTGACGCCGTCGGGACTGCCCTACGAGGACCTGAAACCCGCCGACATCGTGCACATGGCCATGGACGGGCACGCGACGGGGCATCGCGAGCCCTCCAGCGAGTGGCGCTTCCATCGCGACATCTACGCGACGCGGTCCGAGGCCGGAGCCGTGGTGCACACGCACTCCGCGCATGCCACGACGCTCGCGTGCCTGGGCCGGTCCATCCCCGCCTTCCACTACGAGGTCGCATTCGCGGGCGGCAAGGACATCCGCTGCGCGCCCTACCGCACGTTCGGAACGCAGGAGCTCTCCGACGCGGCACTCGAGGCGCTCGCGGGCCGGCGCGCGTGCCTGCTCGCGCACCATGGCGTCATCGCGTTCGGCGCCGATCTCGACGACGCGCTTCGCCTGGCGGACAAGGTCGAGGCGATGGCCCGCCTCTACTGGCAGGCGATCCAGGTCGACGAACCCGCGATCCTCGACGACGCCGAGATGGCACGCATCGTCGAACGCTTCCGGCACTACGGCCCGCGAAGCTGATAGAATCACAGTCATGAAGACGCGTCGCGCCATCCTCCTGGCAACGCAGCCCGGTATCAGTCCGGGCCGCGCGACGGCCTTCGTCTCCGCGGCCCGGTAGCCGCGCCCGAAGGCCCCGCGAACCAGGCGGGTTCCCCTTCCGGCAGCTTCCGGGCCTACCTCCCCAGAATCGATCCCGAGCCGCGCGCGCGTCGCGCCGGCCCGCTTTCCACGGCATCGGCATCCGGGCGCAGTGCCGCAGGCGCACGCCCGCACAGGAGAACACCATGATGAACATCACCCCCGTCGTCGTGACCGAACGGGATGCCGCGCGCATCCGCGAGCTGGGCAACCGGCTTCCCGATGGCGGCCGCAGCCTGCAGGGCCTGCGCGACCTCGTCGAGAAGGTCCACGAGGACGCCGAGATCGTCCCGGGCCCGAAGGTCTCGCCCGACGTGGTCACCATGAACTCGACCGTTTCCTTCGTCGACGAGCGCACGGGGCTCACCTCCCGCGTCACTCTCGTCTATCCCGCGGAGGTATCGATCGCCGAGCGGCGCATTTCCGTCCTCTCGCCGGTCGGCCATGCCCTGCTGGGACATACGGTGGGCGCCATCACCGACGTCGAGCTGCCCGATGGCAGCCCGCGGCCCATCCGCGTGCTGGAGATCCATTACCAGCCCGAGGCCTCGGGCGATTTCGACCGATGAGCGGGAGGAGACTGTCATGCACTTCCAGCTTCCCCTCGAGCGGATGGCGCGCCACCGCAACCGTGCCTCCCAGCTCGTGTTCGCCCGCGAGGCCCTGACCAGCCTCGACGAGACCGACGACTCGCGTTTCGAGCCGACGCCGCGCGGCCTCGCGATGTTCGCCGCGCATGAGGACTCCCTGGAGCGGCCCGTCGCGGTGCTGCTGCAGCGCTACGGCGAAGCGGTGGAGATCCGCCCGCCCCGCGTGCGCTGCCTGCCGGGCCATCCCCTGCAGGAGCCGGTGATGGCCCTGCGCGTGACGGTGCGGCGCGAGTATTCGCTCTCCGTCCTGCAGGAGCTGCGCCATCGCGACGTCCGGCTCGAGGAGGAGTGCATTCGCGGGCAGGCCGTCGTCTTGCGCGCCCGGGCGCCGCTGCGCGTCCTCCTGGGCCTGGGCGAGCGCCTCGCGGCGCTCTCCCGCGGCACCGCGCAGCACGCGATGCGCTTGAGCCACTACGCGCCGTAGTGCCCGGCGGGGCCGCTTCGCGCAGCGGCCCCGCCGGATCGCGATTCCCGCTCCGGTAACAGGATTCGTGAGCCGCGATGGGGGACGTGGGGAGAAGGGGCTGTGCAATAATTACCTACTCATTCCAAGCCGGCGCACTCTCGGAGGTAGTTCCCATGCAAGCCCACGCCTCGCCCGTCCCCGGGGCCGCCCTTACCCGCAACGCGAAGCTCCTGAAGTGGGTCGCGGACATCGCCGCCCTTACCCAGCCGGACGCCATCCACTGGTGCGACGGCTCGCAGGAGGAATACGACCGCCTGTGCGCGCAGCTGGTCGAGGCGGGAATCTTCCGGCGGCTGAACGACAAGCTGCGTCCCAACTCCTACCTCGCCCTCTCCGACCCTTCGGACGTGGCGCGCGTCGAGGACCGCACCTTCATCTGCTCGAAGAAGAAGGACGACGCCGGCCCCACCAACAACTGGGTGGAGCCCGCCGAGATGCGCGCCACCCTGAAGGGCCTCTTCAAGGGCTGCATGCGCGGGCGCACGATGTACGTGGTGCCCTTCAGCATGGGCCCCATCGGCTCGCACATCGCCTACATCGGCGTCGAGATCTCCGATAGCGCCTACGTCGCGGTCAACATGAAGCTCATGACGCGCATGGGCGCGGCAGTGCTCGCCACCCTGGGCGACAACGGCAGCTTCGTTCCCTGCGTGCACTCCGTCGGCGCGCCGCTCGCCGCGGGCGAAAAGGACGTCGTGTGGCCCTGCAACAAGGACCACAAGTACATCGTCCACTTCCCCGAGGACAAGGAGATCTGGTCCTACGGCTCCGGGTACGGCGGCAACGCGTTGCTGGGCAAGAAGTGCTTCGCGCTGCGCATCGCCTCCGTCATGGGCCGCGAGCAGGGCTGGCTCGCCGAGCACATGCTCATCCTGGGCGTGCAATCCCCCGAGGGCGTGAAGCACTACGTGACCGCCGCGTTTCCGTCCGCCTGCGGCAAGACCAATTTCGCCATGCTCATCCCGCCGCCCGCCTTCAAGGGCTGGAAGGTGACGACGATCGGCGACGACATCGCCTGGATCAAGCCGGGCGAGGACGGGCGGCTGCACGCCATCAACCCGGAGGCGGGCTTCTTCGGCGTGGCGCCCGGCACGGGCTACGACACCAACCCGAACTGCATGGAAGCCGTCAAGACCAACACCATCTTCACCAACGTGGCGCTCACGCCCGAGGGGGACGTGTGGTGGGAGGGCATGACGAAGGAAGCTCCCCCGAAGCTCACCGACTGGACGGGCAAGGAGTGGACGCCGGGCTGCGGCCGCCCCGCGGCGCACCCCAACTCGCGCTTCACCGTCGCCGCCACGCAGTCGCCCTCGATCGACCCGGCGTGGGACGACCCGAAGGGCGTTCCGATTTCCGCGTTCGTCTTCGGCGGCCGCCGCTCCTCGACCGTGCCGCTGGTGACGGAAGCGGCCACCTGGGACCACGGCGTTTACATGGCCGCCACCCTCGGCTCCGAAACGACCGCCGCCATCACCGGGAAGGTGGGCGTGGTGCGCCGCGACCCGTTCGCGATGCTCGCCTTCTGCGGCTACAACATGAGCGACTACTTCGCCCACTGGATCGAGATGGGGCGCAAGGTCGCCTACCCGCCCAAGATCTACCTGGTGAACTGGTTCCGCAAGAACGCCGAAGGCCGGTACGTCTGGCCCGGCTACGGCGAGAACATGCGCGTGCTCAAGTGGATCGTCGAGCGCGTCGAAGGGCTCTCCGACGCCGAGCGCACGCCCCTGGGCTACGTGCCGCGGCACAAGGACATCGACTGGAGCGGCATGGACTCGTTCGGGGCGGACAAGTACCTCTCCATCTCCGCCATCGACGAGGCGACGTGGAGGCAGGAGCTGCCCCTGCACCGCGAACTCTTCGACAAGCTGGGCTCGCGCCTGCCGGTCGAGGTGAGGCAGCGCTTCGAGTCGCTCGCGGAAAAGCTGGGCTGAGGTGGCGCAGGCCGGCACCGCAGCAAGGCTCCCGGATCTCGAGACTCCGCGACTCGTCCTCGACGCGGGCCGCATGGAGGCCAACGTGGCGCGCCTCAAGGCGCACCTCGCCCCGCTGGGGGTTCGCCTTCGCCCGCACGTGAAGACCTGCAAGTCGATCGAGGTCGCGCGCGGCCTGATGGAGACTTCCGCGGGCCCGATCGCCGTCTCCACGCTCAAGGAAGCCGAGCAGTTCCTGGAGCACGGCGTCACCGACATCCTCTACGCGGTGGGCATCGCGCCCGCAAAGCTGGACCACGTGCTGGCGCTTCGAAGCCGCGGCGCCGACCTCGCGGTCGTCGTGGACAGTGTCGAGGCCGCCCAGGCGGTGGCGGCGAGGGGCGCGGGCATTCCCGTCCTCATCGAGATCGATTGCGACGGCCATCGCGCCGGCGTGAAGCCCGGCCACCCCGTCCTCATCGACATCGCCAGGGCGCTCGCCGCCGGCGCCGAGCCGCGCGGTGTGATGACTCACGCGGGCGACTCCTACAACTGCCGCTCCACCGAGGCCATCGCCGCCATGGCCGGCAGGGAGCGCGACGCTGTCGTGAAGAGCGCCGCCGTGCTGCGCGCGGCCGGGTTCGCCTCGCCCGTCGTGAGCGTCGGCTCCACGCCGACCGCCACTTTCGCGAAGAACCTCGATGGCGTCACGGAAGTGCGCGCCGGCGTCTTCGTCTTCCACGACCTCGTGATGGCGGGGCTCGGCGTCTGCGCGGTGGACGACATCGCGCTCAGCGTGCTCGCCACCGTCGTCGGGCACCAGCGCGAGAAGGGCTGGGTCATCATCGATGGCGGCTGGATGGCGATGTCGCGCGATCGCGGCACCGCGAAGCAGCAGGTCGACCAGGGCTACGGCCTGGTGTGCGACGAGGACGGACGCGTGATCGGCGACCTGGTCGTCTCCGACGCCAACCAGGAGCACGGCATCGTGAGCCGCCGGGGCGGCGAGCCCCTCGACGCATCGCGGTATCCCGTAGGCACCCGATTGCGGATCCTTCCCAACCACGCCTGCGCCACCGGCGCGCAGCACGATGCCTACCATGTCGTGAGGAGCAGCCCCGAGGTCATCGCCCGGTGGCCGCGCTTCGGCGGCTGGTAGCGGAGACCAGCCATGATGAGAACGCTCGAAACCCTCAACGCCCCGGGGCTCGCCGGGCCCGCCGGCCACTATTCCCACGCCGTCGTGCACCGCGGCATCGCCTATCTCGCCGGGCAACTGCCCCACGCCGCCCGCGACCCGGGCCGCAAGCCCGGCACCATCGAGGAGCAGGCGCGCCAGGTGCTCGCGAACATCGACGAGGTGCTGCGGGCCTGCGGCTCGCGGCGCGACCGCGTGCTGCGCTGCACCGTCTATGTCTCCGACATCGCGCACTGGCCGGCGGTGAACAAGGTCTACGCCGAATTCTTCGGCGAGCACCGCCCCGCGCGCTCGGTGGTGCCCGTGAACGAGCTGCACCACGGCTATGCGATCGAAGTGGACGTCATCGCGGCGCTGGACGAATGAGCGCCAGCATCGAGGCGGCGGTCCGTGACCGGGCCGACCGCTTCGTCGCGACGCTGCTCGACTTTGTCCGCATCCCTTCGGTAAGCCTCACCGGCGAGGGCATCGGCGAGGCGGTCGAATTCCTCAGCACGCGAATGAAGCACTGGGGGTTCGAAGTCCAGGTGTTCCCCACCGACCACCAGCCCATCGTCTACGGCGAGATCGGCCCGAAGGACGCCGCATTTACCTGGCTCACCTACGGCCACTACGACGTGTACCCGGCAGATGCCGGGGCCGAGGGATGGCAGACCGACCCCTGGCAGCCGGTGGTCGACGGCGACCGCATCTGGGGCCGCGGCACCGGCGACAACAAGGGCCAGCACCTGGCCCTCCTCAATGCCATCGCGCTCTACCGCGAGCTGCACGGCGAATTGCCCATCCGCATCAAGGTGGTGCTCGAAGGCGACGAGGAGACCGGCAGCCAGCCGCTGCCGACATTCGTCGAGGCGCACCGCGACATGCTGCGCGCGGACCTGTGCTGCTATTCCGACGGGCCCATGTTCCCCAACGACCAGCCGGTGCTCCTGATGGGCGTGCGCGGCATCCTGGGGCTCGAGTTCGCGGCCACGGGCGCGATGCGCAACCTGCATTCCGGCAACTTCGGCGGCGTGGCCCCGAATCCCACGCTCGACCTGATCCACCTGCTGGCCGAGATGGTGGACCGTGACGGCAAGCTCCTCGTGCCCGGCGCGGGGCATGCCGATGTGAGAATCACGCCGTCCGAAGCCGCGGCGGTGGAGTCACTGCCGCTGGACCGCGAGGGCGTGATGGCGAGCATGGGCGTGGCTCCCTCGGTGCCGGACAACGAATTCCACGAGCGCCTGATGCTCCGGCCCGCCTTCAACGTCTCCGGTTTCGCGTCCGGCTACACGGGCAACGGGCACAAGACCATCATCTTCAGGCAAGCGCTCGCCAAGGCGGACATCCGGCTCGTGGGCGGGCAGGACCCGGCGCAGGTTCTCGCGAGCGTGCGCAAGTTCGCCGCGGACAGGGGTTACACGGGCATCGCGATTCGGGAACTCAAGGCGACGCCCGCCTCGCGCACCTCGCTCGACAGCCCGTTCGTGCCGGCAGTCAAGGCGGCGGTGGCGAAGGGCTTCGGGCGGGAGCCGCTGGTGGTGCCCAGCCTGGGCGGGACCACGCCCGACTACGTCTTCACGAAGCTGCTCGGCCTGCCATCCATCGTGGTGCCGCTGGCCCCGTACGACGAGAACAACCACGCGCCCAACGAATCGACCAAGGTGTCGCTGTACCTCGCCGGGATCCGGTCGGGGATGCGGCTCATCGAGCAGTTGGGACGCGATGCCGCTGGGGAATCGCCGACCCGTGCAATGCCCGCCTCCGACCCGAACCGGCAGTCCGGTCCGTCCTGAAGGAATTTTCCGGCGATATTGTGTCGGCCGTTGACCTGGCGCAGGACACCGGGCGCGTATGGGGAGAGTATTTTCAGGTAAGGGGTGCTATGTCGGTATTGTCAGCGAGTAGCATCCGGTGATGGTTGGAATGCCAACCTGCTTGCGCCGAGACCAGCCCATGGTCAGCGCCCCTTGATTCCGGGTCCGGCATGCGTGCAAGGCCCGGGGTGGTTCGGATGTGGCGCGATGCCGGATGTTGCCGGAAGTGCTGTGGGGATCTCGCCCCGCAGGGAAGGCAATAGGAGGTATCAGCCATGTCTGAAATCCGTCTGGATTCGGTGCCGGAAGGCAGCGCGAAGAGTGTTCCCCATTGGGTGAATCATGTCTTTTGGGGCAGTGTCGCCGGGCTGGCCATCGGCTTGATCACGGTATTCCTGCTGACCACATTTCATGGCGGAGCCATGGGACTGTCTCCATCCGCATGCGTGGCCCTGGGCTGCACCATGACGCTATTGCTCAGTCAGCCGGCCGGGATCGTCGGTATGATTGCAGGAGCGGCGATTGGAGCGGTGGTCGGCGGTGCCGCTCACCGCATCCGTCATCAACCGCGTGCACTTTAGGGGTTTGCGCGTTGCCGGGCGGGGATCGCGACCGTCCGGGCGCCCCCGGTTGAGACATCGGTTTCAGTCACATCGCCGCTGACGACCTGGACCGGAAATCGATCGTTTCCACGCCCCGTCACCCTGATTGCGCGGGCTGCAAGGCGGGCTGCGAGCCCAGGATCGAAAATGAACCCGGATAACCAACCGGAAGGCGAGAACACATGGAATACCGCAACCTCGGCCGCAGCGGCCTGAAAGTCTCCCCCCTGTGCCTGGGCACGATGATGTTCGGCGAGCGCACGGACTACGCCGAGTCCGCGCGCATCGTGGCCTCGGCGAAGAATGCCGGCGTCAACTTCATCGACACGGCCGACGTGTACGCGAAGTTCGAATCCGAGAAGATCGTCGGCAAGCTCATCGCGGGCGACCGCGACCACTGGGTGCTGGCCACCAAGGTCGGCAACCCCGTGGGCGACGGGCCCAACGAGCGCGGCACGGGCAGGAAGCGCCTGCTGCAGGCCATCGACCAGAGCCTGGACCGGCTGGGCACCGACTACGTGGACATCTACTACCTGCACAAGGATTTCGCCGACATGCCCCTGGAGGAAACGGTCGAGGCCATGGGCGACATCGTGGCGAGCGGCAAGGCACGGTTCTTCGGCCTCTCCAATTTCCGTGGCTGGCGGATCGCGGAAGTGGTGCGCCTGTGCGGGGAGCTGGGCGTTGCCCGTCCCGTGGTATGCCAGCCCTACTACAACGCCATGAATCGCCAGCCGGAAGCCGAGATCCTGCCCGCCTGCCACCATTACGGCATCGGCGTGGTGCCCTACAGCCCGCTGGCGCGTGGCGTGCTGGTGGGCAAGTACAGGCCGGGCGAGGCGCCGCCCCCCGACACGCGCGCGGGACGTGCCGACAAGCGGATGATGGAAACGGAATTTCGCGCCGAATCGCTCGCGATGGCGCAGACGCTCAAGGCGCACGCGGAGAAGAAGGGATTGAGCGCCACGCAGTTCGCGTTCAACTGGGTGCTGGCCAACCGCATCGTCACGAGCGTCATCGCGGGGCCGCGCACGCTGGAGCAGTGGGAAGGCTACGTGAGCGCGCTCGGCAAGACGCTGGATGCCGGGGACGAGGCGCTGGTCGATTCGCTGGTGGTCACGGGACATCCGTCCACGCCGGGGTACAACGACCCGGCGTATCCGCTGACGGGACGGATGGTCTGACGGCGCGACTCAGACCGCCGCGACCACCATGATCTCGATCTTGTAGGCAGGATTGGCGAGCTTTGCCTCGAGGGTCGCGCGCGCCGGCGTGTGACCCGGCACCACCCAGCGCTCCCACACGGAATTCATCGCCGCGAAATCGCCCATGTCGGGCAGGAAGATCTGCGCGGTGAGGATCTTCGTCTTGTCGCTGCCCGCCTCCCCCAGCAGCCGGTCGATGGA
The DNA here is from genome assembly GCA_016720855.1 of Betaproteobacteria bacterium. Taxonomy (NCBI): domain Bacteria; kingdom Pseudomonadati; phylum Pseudomonadota; class Betaproteobacteria; species Betaproteobacteria bacterium. Next base: position 1,618,452 of record JADKJU010000001.1, read on the forward strand.
GGCGAGCACCTCCTCGGTCTGGCCGATGATGTCGCGGGTCATGTCCGCCGCCACCTGCCCGGCGAGATAGACGGTGCCGTTGTGCACGACCATCTCGGACAGGCGCTTGGCCACGTGGAATCTCTGGATCGTCATTGCTGCTCCTGTTTCGTCGTTGTCGGAAAATCGGTCATTCGTCGAAGTTGCGCGCGCGGGCCGTGAAGCCGCAGGCGTTCAGGGCAGCCACGATCTCGCGCACGTGATCGGGGTTGCGCGTCTTCAGGACGAGGTCCACCTCGGCGTTCTGCACCGCGAGGTGCGTGAAGGATCGCTGGTGGTGAACCTCCTCGATGTTCGCGTTCTGCCCGGCCAGGCACGCGGTCACCCGGGCAAGGGAGCCCGGAAGGTCGCGCACCTCCACCCGAACGCGCGCCAGGCGGCCGGCACGCACCATGCCGCGCTTGATGATCTCGGCGAGCATCAGGGGGTCGATGTTGCCGCCGCAAAGGACCAGGCCCACCCGGCGGCCGCGGAACCGCCCCGGCTCGCGCAGCATGGCCGCGAGGCTCGCGGCGCCCGCGCCCTCGACGACCGTCTTCTCGATCTCCAGCAGCATCACGATGGCCTGCTCGATGTCGCCCTCGTCCACCAGCAGCATGTCGGACACGAGGCGCGAGACGATTTCCTTCGTGAGGCGTCCGGGCTCCTTCACCGCGATGCCTTCGGCGATGGTGGAAGTGCCGAACTCGGGCGTCGTTCCGCGTAGCGCGTGGACCATGGAGGGAAAGCGCATCGTCTCCACGCCCACCACCTCGATCGAGGGCTTCACCGCCTTCGCAGCCGTGGCGATCCCGGCGATGAGACCGCCACCGCCCACGGCGATGAGCAGGCAATCGAGTTGCGGATGGTCGCGCAGCATCTCGAGCGCGATCGTGCCCTGCCCGGCGATCACCTTCTCGTCATCGTAGGGGTGCACGAGGGTCAGGCCACGCGAGCGTTCCAGCCCGAGCGCGTGCGCCTTGGCCTCGTCGAAGTCGTCGCCGTGCAGGATCACCTCGACGCCGTGCTTGCGCGTGTGCTCGACCTTCACGAACGGCGTGAAGCGCGGCATCACGATCACAGCGGGAATGCCCAGCCGCGCCGCGTGGTACGCCACGCCCTGCGCGTGGTTGCCGGCCGAGCACGCGATGACGCCCTTCCCCGCCGCGGACGAATCCAGCGACAGCAGCTTGTTGAGCGCCCCGCGCTCCTTGAACGACGCCGTGAACTGGTGGTTCTCGAACTTGAGGAAAACCTGAGCGCCCGTGATCTCCGACAGCGTGCGCGAATGCAGGCAGGGCGTGTCCACCACCTGCCCCTTGATGGCGGCGGCAGCAGCGCGGATGTCGTCGATCGAGACCGTCATGCCTCCATTGTCGACGATTTCGGAGCCTTGGTCAGACATCTCGCATGCCACGTTGCCCGCAATTTCGGACAGGGATCAAATGTGTTGGTGTTTTTTTTCGGTTTTTGGCCAGATGAAATTGAGGCCAGCATCGACTCCGGGGAATTCTCGACATCGATTCGAGCCGTGACGCCCGATGCACCTTGACCTGGCCAAAACCGAAAAAAAACACCAACACATTTGATCCCGGTGGCGCGCACGGGTCCGGACCCATGACAGGACGGCAACGACGCTGGACAGAACGATGGCGATGCACGCCACTCACGGCCGCGTGAACGCGAACTGGATGCCGGGATCGCGGCCGGACATCAGGTCGGCCAGCGCGGCGCCGGAGCCGCAGGCCATCGTCCAGCCGAGCGTCCCGTGGCCGGTGTTGAGCCACAGGTTCGGGATGCGCGTGGGGCCGATAAGCGGCACGTTCGACGGCGTGGAAGGGCGAAGGCCGGCCCAGTAGTCGGGCGCCTCCCATTGACCGGCGTCGGGGAAGAACGACGCGGTGCGCCTGACCAGGGCCTGGCAGCGCACCGGGTTCAGGTCCGTGGACCAGCCGGAAATCTCGGCGGTGCCCGCGATGCGCAGCCGATCGCCCAGGCGCGAGATCACGATGCGGGCCTCGTCGTCGGTGAGGCTCACGACCGGCGCCTTGCCGGGATCGGCCACGGCGACGGTCGCTGAATAGCCCTTGGCCGGGTACACGGGCAGGTTGATGCCGAGCGGGCGCGTAAGGAGCGGGCTGTAGGCGCCCAGCGCCACCACGAACGCGTCGCCGGAAATCGTCTCCTCGCCCGCCGGGCCGGAGACGATCACGCCGGTGGCCCCCTTGTCGGTGGCGCGCAGGCCGCGGATCACGCAGCCGGTCCGCAAACGCACGCCGCGCCCCTGGGCCAATCGCGCGAGGTTGGCGGTAAAGAGGTAGGCGTCGCCCGATTCGTCGGATGGCGTGTAGGTGGCTCCCACGATCCGCGAGGCGGCGTACGCCAGTGCGGGCTCGATGGCGATGGCCTCCTCGACCGTCTTCACGGTGCGGTCCAGCCCGTAGCGGCGCATGAAGGCGGTGGCCTCGCGCGCGGCGTCGAACTCGGCACGGTCGGTGTAGTAGTGGAGGATGCCGCGTGTCGATTGCTCGTAGGCGATGCCGGTCTCGGCGCGAAGGCGCTGCAGCATCGTGCGCCCGTGGAAGGCCATCGCGAGGATCTGCGGGATGTTCTCGCGCGTGCGCCAGGCCAGGCACTCGTGGAGGAAGCGAAGGCCCCAGGACCACTGCGCCGGGTCCATGCGCAGGCGAAAGAGAAGCGGCGCATCCTCGCGCAGGAGCCACTGGAGGATCTTCGCCGGCGCACCTGGATTGGCCCACGGTTCGGCGTGGCACACGGACACCTGGCCGCCGTTGGCAAAGGAGGTCTCGAGGCCCGGGCCTTCGCGGCGCTCGACGACTTCGACTTCATGGCCGGCCTGCGCCAGGTACCAGGCGGTCGTGGTGCCGATCACGCCGGCGCCGAGGACGATGACTTTCATTCGTGCGTGTTTCGGGAGCCCGGAAACGGACAAGGCGGAAGAAGATCGAAGTGGTCGGGTTACTTTGCGCGCTTTTTGTGCAAAGTAACCCGACTCCGTTATCTCCCCCCCGGAGGTGGCGCGGATTCTGGGGAAATGGCCTAGACTTGTCAACGAATGAAGACGCGCCTTTATTCGGATCTCACGGCCTTCGTGCGGGCGGCGTGCACGCACGCTTCCCACCTGGATCGCGAGGTGCCGCTCCTGCCCTTCTACATCCGCGAGCACCCGGTGGGCTGGCTGCGGCCGTCGTTCGCGGACCTGCTGCGCCGCTGGCCGCACGTGTTCGAGGTCACGGCCTCCTATGTGACGCTGCGCGCCTCTCCCGACACCGTGCACGGCCGCAGCGCCGCCATGGCCGAGGTGACGCAGGCCCTCGAAAGGGATGGCGTGATCCGCGGCTGGAGAGACGAGCTGGTGAGCGTCTCGCACCACTATGCGGCGCCGGAGCTGCTTCGGATCGAGCGTGCCGCCACGCGACACTTCGGCATGATGGCGTACGCCGCGCACCTGACCGGCCTCACGCGCCGCAACGGCGAGCCGCACCTGTGGATCGCGCGACGCTCGCCCGACAAGAGCGTGGACCCCGACCGCCTCGACAACCTCGTGGGCGGGCGCATCTCCTGCGGCTACACGGTGGACGAGACGATCGTGAAGGAGGCCTGGGAGGAAGCGGGCATTTCCGCCGACCTCATGAAGGCGGTCGCCTGCGCCTCGGTCGTGCGCGTGGAGTATTCCGTGCCCGAGGGCCTGCACCGCGAGATCATCTTCGCCCACGACCTGTGGCTCGCGGAGGATTTCCGCCCGCAGAACCAGGATGGCGAAGTGGCGCGCCTTTATTGCCTCTCCATCCCGGAAGCCATCGAGGCGATACTCGCGGGCGAGTTCACGCACGACGCGGGCGCGGTGACCGTGGATGCGCTGCTGCGCAATGCCGTCCTCGCTCCCGAGGATCCGCAATACCTGGACCTGGTCCGTCTTCTCGGGCCCTGAGCGGGGGGGGTTGACGCCGCCAT